>SLNH01000461.1 GCA_007133195.1 Nannocystineae bacterium
CACCGAGGCGTGTACGCACCTTCACCGCACGGTACAGGCGATCCGCGCGCTCGGCGCTCGGCCGTGCGCGGTGCTAAACCCCGCCACGCCCGCGGAGGCGGTTCGCTACGTCCTAGACGAGCTCGCGATGGTTCTCGTCATGAGCGTCAATCCCGGGTTCGGCGGGCAGGGCTTCATCGAGGCGGTGCTCCCCAAGATCGAGTGGATCCGCGAGCTTATCGAATCGCGGGGGCTCGCGGTCGACGTCGAGGTCGACGGGGGCATCAAGGGCGAAAACGCCGGGCGGGTGGCGTCGGCCGGCGCGAATGTGCTCGTCGCCGGCAGCGCGGTGTTCAAGGCGGGCAGCTACGAAGACGCCATCGCGGAGCTGCGCGCGCACCCGCGAGCGGTGGGCGGCCGCCCGGCACCCCGCGGCCCTGCTAAAACTCGCCGAACAGCTCGGTGAGCGAGACGTCGAGGGCCGTGGCGACCTTGAACAGCGAAGACACCGAGGCCGACGACTCGGCGCGCTCGATCTGTGAGAGCAGCGACACCGAGAGGTTGGTGCGCCTGGACATCTGCTTGAGCGTGAGCCCGCGGGCTTTGCGCAGCTCGCGAATCGTCCTGCCGATCGTCGCGTGAAGCTCGTCCTCCCGACGCAACAGGAGGCCCTTTTTCTTCGCGATCCTGCCCAGCGTCTCGCGGAACTCGTCGATTGAAAACGGCTTCTGGATGTACGCGGAGACGTCGTAGCCGATTGAAGACGTCGCGGTCTCCAGGCTGGGATACCCGGTGAGAATGATGACGGCGATGTCGTCGTCGACCTGACGGATCTGATCGAGCAGATCGATGCCGCTTAGCTTGGGCATCATCAGGTCGAGGATCGCGACGTGGTAGTCGCCCTGCTTGAGCTCGCTCAGCGCGAAGGTGGAGTCGTTTACGACGTGGACGCTATACCCTTCGGAGCTCAGGAAGTCCTGCAGGTATTCGCAGATGTCGCGGTCATCGTCGATGACCAGGATATTGAGCTGTGGCACGCCGCTCGTTCCACGTCGCTTGACATGCTCGCGACCACCAACCACCGTGTTGTGCCCGGTTGTCAACGTTGTTTAGTCGGGGCGAGAGGATTTGAACCTCCGACTTCATGGTCCCGAACCATGCGCGCTACCAGACTGCGCTACGCCCCGATTGAGATTTCGCCCCTCGTCTAGCCCTAGCGTCGCCTCGTGTCAATGGGCAATCGTGTTTCGGAACGCCCCCACCTCGCGAATGCCACCCAGCGGGTCATAGGCGCAGCGCGGGCAGCGCCAGTCGGATGCCGATATCCACAAACATACCGGTATCTTGAAGGCTTCCGACGCGCCCGTAGGCGATCGGCCCCGCGAACGCGAACAGGGTGGCGTGAACGCCGAGCCTCGGGTGCCGCACCGGACTGGTGCGCGCGGTCACCCCAGCGGCGAGGCCCGCTCGCAGCTCGGAGACGACCGAGCCGCCCGCGCCAACCTCCCCGAAAAGCTGGCCGCCGGTCAGCTCGCTGAGCTGGACCATGCCGCCGGATAGCCCGAGGAGGGAAAGCGGTCTGTCGCCCTGGTAGTGGTAAAGCGAGACCTCGGCGCCGAACGCGCCGTCCCACTCGCCCTCGGTGTAAAGGGCTCCGCCGCGGGGCCCGAGGGCGAGATAGTAGCCATCCAGGTTATCTGTCTCGGCGAGCGCCTCGTCCCGCTCGGGCTCGGCCAGGGCGGCGGGCGCGCCGGTCACCAGGGCCGCCGCGAATACGAGCGCGACGACCTCGCGCCGGGGCCACAGACCCCGCCCAGCCGGGGCGCGCCCCCCTGTAGCTCGTCCGATCCCGCCCGCGCCCCGCGCTGAGCCTGCGTTTATACGAGCCTTTTCGCGGGCCGCTAGCGGTACGAGCATTGCCGTGACCGGAAGGGTTGCCTCGAGCCAGACTCCACAGCGACAATCACTCCGACCCTCGGGATCGGTGGGATGAGGAGTCGGCGATGCGGGCGCTCGCGGCGACGCGGGGCGCTCGCCCGGAGATAGACAGCCCGGCGGCCACACCCTAATTCAGTCGACATGAGTGAAGCACTCTCCCAAGCGGGCTCCGCACAAGGCGTAACCGTATCACCCGACCGCGCCGGCGGCCACGGGGAGCTTCGCGACTTCAAGATCTTCGAGGACATCCCGGACACCGAGCTCGACGCGGCGCTCGCCTCGGGGGGGATTCAAACGCGCGAGCTCAGGCGCGACATGTTCGTGGCCACCCCCGAAGACGAGGCGGGGAGCGCGCGGGTGTTCTTGCTCGCCGAGGGCCAGGTGGCCGCGGCGGTGTTCGAGCCGAAGGCGCTCAAGGAGCGCTTGGAAGCGCAGATCCGCTACGAGCACATGACCGAGGAGGAGCGCGAGGAGCTTTCGCTCTTGCCGCCGCCGCCGCTCGCCCGCGTCGCCAACAAGAATCTCGCGGCGTTCATGGCGGGCGATGTGTTCAACGCGCAGGCGCTGTACACCGGTCCGGAGGCCGCGACGGCGTTCTACACGGTTGCGCCGGCCAAGATCGCGACCGTGACCCACGCCGCCATCGCCGATCTCGCCGCCAAGTATCCGGCCTTCGAAGCGCGCATCCGGCGCGCCCTCGACGCGGCCGCCCGCCGGCTCACCAATTTGTCCGGGGTCAAGCAGGAGGTCCTGGACTTCTTCATCCGGCAAGGGATCACGGTCTCGGGCCCCTCGGTGCGGGTGCGCCAGCTCGATCGCTGCATCGATTGCAAGCAGTGCGAGGAAGCGTGCGAGGATCGTCACGGCTCGCGGCGGCTCACGCTCGGCGGCTTTCAGCTCGGCATGCTCGATGTCGTTTACACGTGCCGCACGTGTGAGGATCAGCGCTGCGTCGATCCCTGCGAGTACGACGCCATCAAATACGACCACGAGCGCGGCGAGGTCGTGATCAAGGAGGAGTCGTGCGTGGGCTGCACGCTGTGCGCGCGCTCGTGCCCCTACGGGGCCATCGAGATGGTCGACGTCGAGGACCCGGAAAACCCGACCTACAAGCCGCGGTTCAAGATTCGCCTCGAGCAGGGCGGCAAGCTCGCCTGGGGACCGGGAAAGCCCAGGCTGGCGCGGCCCCGGCGCATCGCGAACAAGTGCGACCACTGCACGGGCTACGGGGACCAGGCGTGCGTGTCGGCCTGCCCGACCGGCGCCCTCGTCGAGGTGTCCGGTCGCGATCTGTTTAGCGAGCGTCCTCCCGAGGTGATCAAAACCGCGCGGAAGGGCTTCCCAGAGCCGGTCAAAAAGGCCCGCGGCGAGGTCCTGCCCACCCAGCCGTTCACCCAGGGCATCGGCGTCTCGGACGCGGGCCTCGCTCGGGTAAAGCGCGGCCGACTCGCCCCGCTCGTTCTGTGGGGGCTCGGCCTGGGTGCGTTTTTCCTCGTGCTCGCGGAGAGCCTGTTGCGCGCCTACGCGCCCGAGCTGTCCGTGAAGTACCTCTTCGCCCGGCAAGACGGGATGCTCCCCACCGCCGCCGCGGAGGCCGCCGTCGAGAGCGCGTTTTTCGCCGGCAGCACGCTGCTCGTGTACTGCGGGCTCATCGGTACGGCGATGATGCTCGTGGCGATCCTCTACGTCCCGCTGCGGCGCCTGCGGCTGTTTCGCAAGCTCGCGTCGAACACGATGTGGTTCGACTTCCACATGATGACCGGCACCGTGGGCCCGCTGTTCATCCTCCTACACAGCGGGTTCAACTTCGGCGTCGACATCGGATCGGCCGCGTTTTGGGCCATGGGGATCGTCGTGATCTCCGGGGTCATCGGCCGCTACCTGTACACGCAAGTGCCCGATCTGCTGAACGGCCGAGAGCTCGAGGAGCTCGATCACGAGCGGAGGTTCGCGACGCTGCGCGGAGAGCATCCGCAGGCGATGAAGGTGCTCGACGCCCACCTGCGGGTCTATCGCGATCGCGCCGCGGAGGTCGCCGACGCTGCGGGGATCGTCTACGCGTTTTTCTGGATCCTGTCCCAGGATCTCCTGCGTGTGCCCCGCTGGTTCCGCCGGCGCCTTTTGCTGCGCCGTACGGACCTTCCAAGGCGGGTTAGACGTGAGCTGGCCTACCGTATCGGGCGGATGATGATCGTCGAGCGCCGCCGTGTGATCGTGCCGCGCACCAAGCTGATCCTCCACAGCTGGAAGCAGGTGCACGTGCCGTTTTCGATCCTCATGGCCGCGCTCGCCACCGTTCATATCGTGATCGAGTTCCCCCGCGTGATGTAACCTACGAGGTGAGATGAGCAGCAATGGACGCCCCCTCCGCGAGCGCCGGCCCGCGGTGCTATCCGCGGTCCTGGCGGCCGCGCTCCTTACGCTTTCAGCCGAAGACGCCCACGCGCAGTTCGGCTTCCTCGATCGATCGCCAGGCGACCTGAGCCTTAGCCACGCCGAGCTCGAGGGGCGGGATAACTGCAACGAGTGCCACGTCGATGACACTTCGGAGCTCACCGAACAAAAGTGTCTCGGCTGCCACGACCACCAGGATCTTGCCCGCCGCATTCGCGCCGGGGAGGGGTTTCACGCCACGGAGCGGGTCCAGCGCGAGACCTGCTGGACCTGTCACACCGAGCACCAAGGCCGCGGCTACGACATCATGGGCTGGCGCCACATCGGCGGGAAAGATGCGTTCGACCACGAGCAGGACGCGGGTTGGGCGCTCGGCGGCGCGCACGCGCGGACCGACTGCGCCGACTGCCACACCGAGACCAATCGCCAGGGCCTCCGCACGTTTTTGGGCGAAGACACCGCCTGCGAGAGTTGCCACGCTGGCGATTCCCCGCACGAGTTCGAGCGCGACGACATGCTGGACTGCGCGCGCTGCCACGGCGAGACCGTGTGGCATCCGCCGAAGCGGAACATGGACTTCGATCACAACGATCCGAGAGACACGGACTTCGCGCTCGAGGGAAGCCACCAAGACGTGTCGTGCCGCGACTGCCATCCGGGCGCGGAGTTCAACCTCGGGCGCCCGCAGCCGGGCGATTGCTCGCACTGCCACGCCGATCCTCACGACGATCATCTTTTCGGCGAGCGGGACTGCACCTGGTGTCACTCGCCCGAATACCAGCGCCTAGAGCGGACGCGATTCAACCACGCCGGGCGCACCGGGTTCGAGCTCGGCGGGCACAGGCGCCTGGATTGCTACGACTGCCACACCGATCAGATCGGCACGCGGACCCCCGATGCCGCGTGTCGGCAGTGCCACGCGGACGATAACGTCCACGAAGATCGGTTCCGCGAGTTCGGTGCCCCCCACCCGCAATGCGAGACCTGCCACCCCTCCACGAGCTGGGAGCCCACGGAGTTCGAGCACACCCTACAGACGGACTTCGCGCTCACCGGAAAACACGCCCAGGCCGACTGCCGCGACTGCCACCGGGGCACCGACCCGGCGGAGTTCGAGTTCTTCGAGGTGGACGACGTGGGCTGCCAGGGCTGCCACGAACACGTCGATGTCCACCCGGGTGAGGACTTTACCGACGCGCAGTGCTTGGAGTGTCACCAAGAGGCTGGCGACATCGGTGTGGATCCGCAACAGGCCGCGGAGCTCTACCACGGGCCGGACTCGGAGTTCCCGCTCGAGAAGGGCCACGCGGGGGTGTCCTGCGAGCTGTGCCACGCCGGAGGCTACGCCGATACGCCCTCGGAGTGCGGTAGCTGTCACGAGGACTCCCTCCACGAGGGGAGGCTCGGCGAGGACTGCTCCACGTGTCACTCGCCGGGCGAATGGCCCGCGGTCCGCTTCGACCACGCAGACGACACCGAGTTTCCGCTAAGGGGTTACCATCAGGAGGTTCCGCAGTGCGTCGACTGTCATCCCAGCCGGCAGTTTGCCGACACGCCGATGACCTGCGGCGCGGCGGGCTGTCACGGCGAAGACGACGCCCATAGCGGGCAGCTGGGGGCCGAATGCGGCGACTGCCACACCGAGTTCGGCGACAACATCTTTGACCACAACGAACAAGCGGACTTCGCCCTCACCGGGCAGCACCTCGAGACCCGGTGCGTGGAGTGCCACTCGTCACTCGAGTTCGTGCCGCAACCTACGGACTGTCAGGGCTGCCATCCCGAGCCGGACGTGCACCGGGGGCTTTTCGGGACCGATTGCGCCGGTTGTCACTCCACGGCCACGTTCGCCGACATCCAGCCCCTTCACGACGTGGGGGCGTTTTCCCTCGAGGGGGCCCACGACGACGTCGCCTGCGACACCTGCCACGTGGACTCTCGGCCGCTGGCGGGCACCGGCAACTTGTGCATCAACTGTCACCGCCAGGACGACATCCACAGTAACTCGCTGGCCCCGACGTGCGGCGATTGCCACAACCAGTGGTCGTTTTCCGACGCCGACTTCGACCACACCACGGTGGGCTGTAACCTGACGGGAATCCACCGCATGGTCGCGTGCGCGGACTGCCACCAGGAGGGGGATTACCGGGGGCTTTCCTCCACCTGTTACAGCTGCCACCGGGACGACGCGATCGCGATCGGGGAGGTCGAGAACATCGATCACACCATCCAGACCGACTGCGGGCAATGTCACAACCCGAACAGCTGGGTTCCCGCCCAAACCGAAGGAGTGTTCGGGAGGGAGTCGATATGCCGCTGA
>SLNH01000099.1 GCA_007133195.1 Nannocystineae bacterium
GATGGGATGTTCGATCGCCGGCACGTTGGGGCTTCTGCTGCGCGCGGCTCGAACGCATCAGATGCCGCGTGAGAGGGTAACAGCCCTTTTGCTGGAGCTACCGACGCGAACGACGCTGCATATCCGCCCCTCGCTGCTCACTCGGGCAATTCATACGATCGACGACGACGAATAACGTCCTCGCCGAACAAAGTCGTCGAAGGCGGAACGTAGGCGACTACGCATCGCGCTTGCCACCTCTCGAAAGGCGGACGGTTTGCGCCTCCGACAACGCGCTCGAACTTCTCCGGCCAAGAGGCGCCATCGCGCGGTGGCGCGCAAAAAGCTCCGCTGGCAGCGGAGTGACGGGATGGTTGGGGGCGTCGAGAAGAAGACGCTCGATGCGCTCGCGAGAGTCCACAAGCGTCTGCTCGGCTAGTTGTCCACGACTCAGCCGTTGTTCGATGTCCTTCGCTATGGCGTAGGCGCGCTCGGTATCCGTCCAGTAATCGCAGATCATGATGAGGTCGGTCCCGGCGTTTAGCGCGGCCTCAAGGGCATCGTCGTCGCTCGAAAACTGCTCCCTCACCGCGGGCATGCCGATGTCGTCGGTCACCATCACGCCATCGAAGCCAAGCTCGTCGCGCAGCAGGCCCTTTAGAAGGATACGAGAATACGTCGCGGGCTTGGCATCGATTCTCGGGAATACCAGGTGCGCGGTCATGAGCATCCGTACCCCATCGCGGACAAGCTCCGCGAAAGGCAACAGCTCACGCTGGCGCAGCTCTTCGATACCCAACGGAACACTAGGCAGCGTGGCGTGAGAGTCTTCGATCGCCGCACCATGACCCGGATAGTGCTTCGGGCAGGCAAGCACGCCTTGCGACTCCAAGCCCTGGACGAACGCGCGCCCCGCTTTCGCGACCGTGTTTGCATCGGTACCGAACGCGCGACGGCCTATGATCGGGCTCTGCGGATTGGAGTCAATGTCGAGGACCGGGGCGAAGTTCACGTTGATGCCGAGCGAGGCTAACTCCAGGCCCATCGCCCTCGCGACCTCGCCAGCCTTCCCGGACCAATCGCGTGCGTGGGCATACGCCGTAACAGGCTCTGGTGGGCGCACGATGCCGTGGCCCTCGTGATCGATCGCGATAAGCACGTTCGGCCGAGGGCTGTACGCGCGGATGTCAGCGATCAGCTTCTCGTGGGCGCTGGGCCACTCCTCGTACCCGACGTCGTGCAAGAAGTTCGCACCGAAGAGGACGACGCCAGCGGGTCCCAACTGCTCCAGCATCCGCTTGTCGTCATCGGAGAGTCGGGCGCCGGGACGAAGGCCAACCAGCAGGTGATATCCGAATCGATAGCGCTCGGTGCCTTGCAGCACGGGCCGCAGAATATCAGAGCAAGCGGCTACAGGGCGCCCTCCTCCCTGACCTCCACTCAACGGCAGCCGCTACCAACAATTGAGGTGATCCTCGACGTCGCAACTGCCCACTGCGGGCTTCGGGCGAGCTCGAGGCCATGGCGGGCGTGGTGAGGCCTCGCGAGGTGCGCTACGGAGGAAGTCGGTCGGCGACGCGCCGGGCGCCGGTGAGCAGAGGGACCGCGCTCGCCGAGCGGCTCGCGCGTCAGATTTCGGGCCGCCGATTCTCAGATTTCTGAGAGACGGGTAGGAAAATCGAGAGCCGTTTTCGGAAGGGAGGCGGGGTAAGCGGGGGTCTCAAGGGGACTCGAGGGCATCCGCGTGTGCGGCAATGGCCTCGGTTCAGAGTGTAGTGAGGTAAGCTCAGCATGGCAGAGGGGGGCAATCTGTAAGCTGAGCTACGGCCATTGGGATGCGGCGGCGCGTACGCGTTCTCCGCGCTCTTCGAGCCGAATGCCTCGCCTTCGTGGTAAGTCGTGACCTCGAGGCTCTCGGGCAGCGCCTCGGGATCCTCGCAGCCGCTCTCACAGCCTTCACCCACTTTGTAGACGATCCTGGGCTCGTCGTTGCCGCCTTTCGTGGGCCAAAGAAGCCCCAGGGCTTCATCCTCGCTTCGGGTTGAGTGCACTCGACTTCTTCGAGCGACTCGACGGGGCCCACACGAAATCGTTTCCCACGAGATCATGCAGATCGCGGAGGCGCGCGGGCCGGCTAGCATCTACTCATCGCTCACGTCGTCGCTCAGGCCGGTACGCCTCGGGTTGCCGCCGGCCATCGGCCAGGCCGATGCGGCCGGGCCCGTGGACTCAGTGGCGATACGATGGACCCTGCCGTTCTCTGTGCCGACGTAGAGGTAGCCGGCATGATCGAGGAGGACATCCTCCTCGACCTCGACATCCTCCCCGGGGAGCACGAGCCGCCAGACTCGCTCCCCCGTCTCGACCTCGAGCGCGTCGACCACCGCCTCGTCGTCCTCGTGCGCGGCGACGTACACGAGCCCCGCGTCGCCGATGGCAGCGCCGGCCTGGACGGTACCGGTACCTTCGTACTCGCCGCGCCAGAGCTCGTCGCCGCTGGTCGGGTCCAAGGCGAACAGGTCGTACCAGCCGCTCACGATGACGGTGCCATCGGGCGCGACCGTGCTGGCCCTCATGCGAATATCTCCCTCGCTCGGGAGGAATTCCCAGTTGACGCCTTCGTGCTCCGGCCCTTCGGGCTCGGCGTCTGCGGCAAGGGAGAAGACGGGCGTCTCGTCGTTGGCAACACTCGCATCCGCGCCGAGATAGATCGTCTCCTCATCGGATGGATTGCTTGCGATGGTCGGCCTGCGGCGGATCTCGTGGCGCGTGTTCTGATGCGGGTCGGTTGTGAAGCTCCAGACCTCTTCCCCGTGCTGACTAGGCTCCGCTTCTGGATCGAGGGCGTAGAGTCTTCCGTATTCGTTGTCGATTCTGGTGCCGGCGTAAACCATGCCGTCGGTCCCGACGCTTGGCGCGTTGTCGCGACCGAAGGTCCCCCCGTCAATCGGGTCGTTCGCGTCGAAGCTCCAGAGCTCGTCGCCTTTGTCGCCGTCGAGGGCATAGAGCTCGCCGTCTGCACCGGGCGCGTACACCGTGTCTCCGTCGGCCGCGACGCCACTTTCGACGTCGCCGAAATCCCACTGGAGATCTCCCGAAAAATCGAGGGCCAAAAGCGCCCCATCTTCTCTTAGATCGACGGGGTAGGTCGGGAAGTACAGCCCGTGGTCCCCTACGACGATACCGTTGGCGATGAGTGCATCGTCCTTGAACTCTTCACGCACATCAAACTCCCATGCGATCTCGCCGCTTGCCTCCTTCAGTGCATAGACGATGCGGGCGCTGCTATCGATGACATAGACGTGGCCTTCGCCGTCCGAGGCGATCGCGCCACCAACGGTGTTGCGATCTGCTGGCATCTCGAACGTCCAATCGATCCTGTCTGGTCCAGGCTCCGTAACGATCTGTCTCGAGCGGTCGACCGGCTCGCCCTCGGTGACCGCAAAGGGACGAAGGACATCGTCCTGGCTTACGTACCCTTTCTCGCCCAGGTCGACCTCGGGGCGCAGAGAGGAGGAGAACGCCTCGAGCTCCATGGTGTCGATGCTGTCGGTGTCCGGTGGGGCGGGGATCGTTATCGCTTTTTCCAGGCCTTCGTCGACGAAGAACGTGCTCTGGTCATCCGTGTCCCAGATAACGGTTACGCGGTACGAGCCCGCCTCCGCGACGCCGTCCCAGTCGATGGTCCACTCCGAGGCTTCCTCCCCCACGGGCTCGACCTCCCCTCCCGGGACGGGATCGAGGAAAGCGAGCGTCTCGCGCGAAACCTCCGTCTCCGCTTCCAGCGCGAACGTGTCGTCAGAGGCGCTCGTGTTGCGCACATGAATGTCGTAATGCGTGTCGTCCTCTGGCTCGAACGCGCTAAGCAGCGCCCAGAAGGGTTCGTCCGTCGCATCCGAAACAAGAGAGATAACCTCCGGATCTCCATCCGCGGGCTCGATCGTGATCTCCCACTCCTCTCCAAGGGCCGCCTCCTTCGGCTCGGGGGTCACGGAAACGTAGAAGCTGTTTCGAACATCTACGTCGTTGCCGTCGGTCTCCTCCCAGAGGGTGCCTAAAGCCGCGTCGGCGACGTAAATCTCGTCGGCAAAGCCGTTTGGGTCGCCGTTCGGGTCCTTCTCGGCCGTATCTTGCTCGACGAGGCTCACTTCGACGGAAGCGGCCGCTGTGCCCCCCTCGACTGCGATGGGAGCTGCGAGGTCGTCGGACTCTGGAAGATCACCGTCCCAGATCTCTTCGGCATCTCCGTAGGTGACGCCGAAATGGACCTCCGAGGCCGAGCTTTTCTCGTCCTCCGCCTCCAGGTGCACCACAGAGACCACATGGTAAGCTCGAGGGCGAAGCTCGAAGCTGGTTGTGACCTCGGCCGCGTCAAGTGCGTTCTGGTCTAGCGCGATCTCTCGGAATCCTGCGCCCGCTTCATCGACCGCGCCCCGCAGATCGTGGCCCAGCAGCTCCGGTTCGGAGCTCGGCGTATACTGTGCGACGCTCTCCTCGTCGGCGAGGGTTTTTGCTCCGAAGGCGGGCTCGTATGTCCAATCCGCCTCGGCGGACTCCGTTATCCACTCACTAGGGAGCACCCAAACCCTCACCGTCGCGTCGACCTCGTCGCCTTGCAAGGGCGCCTCGTCGAAGTGGACTGTCAAATCCAGCGCTTGGCGAGAATCGCACGCCGACAAAACGAGGGCGAGTACGAAAACGAAAACGGCAGACCATGCCGAAAATATGGTTGGCTTCGGTGAACCGATAGCGAGCTTCTTTGCCGTTGTTTGCATTATTTGCTTCCTTCTCTGGTCGGAGCCTCGGCCAAGGCTCGGCAGTCAATAGGAAAGCGGCATCGCGAGGGCTCGCCATTCACGACGAACACCTTGGACACGGCGGGGCCGAAACGCGCCCGCGCCCGCGCCTGCGCCACGCCTCCGAGACGGTCCTCGAGGGGGCGGACTCGAAAGCGCTTGCCCCGTACATGTCGGATGGTGGCTTGGAAGATGTAGGCGTCGGCCTCCGACGGAGGCCGGTAGACTTTGCCCTCGTAGCCATGTCGCTTCACCTAACCGATCTCGGCTCGCGCTTGCAACGATAGAGATCGGGATGCTGTGCGACACTTTACGCGCCGGCTTAGCGAGCGGCTCGGCACACGGGTAGGCATCATGGAGGGGTGGGTGCGCCGGGATAAACCGGCATGGAGAAGGGAATGAAGGAGTCCTACGTCGAAGGTGTAGCGAGCCACGACGACCCCAAGTCATGCGCTTGTCCCCTCGAGGGGGCCGGCGAAGCGTTGACCGGGGCACGCGCAGGCTGGGCTATAGAGCCGCGAAATCACATGGTCTGGGGTGCCGACGCCGTCCATCTAGGCGGAAGGCAACACGCTCCGGGGCGAAGGCGCGAGCCTCTGGGCGACCTCACGCGGTCGAAGAACCCAAGCATGTGCGGAATCTCCATGCGCGAGAACCGGGAGGTCCCATCTCCTCCCGCGGTGGATAGCGCCGCGGGACGTGTCGGGAAGTCCAAGGACGTGCGCCGATGATGAACGGAAGTGGGAAGTCGGACAGGCCTATAGTACCTGCGAAGCCGCCGAACGAGGGAAGGCACCGCGGGCAGCGTGGCTATGGCGGTCCCTACACGGGCACGAAGGCGGAAACGCCGGACACAGCCAAGGAAACGCCTACGGTCGCGTCGGCCGGAGGTGACGGACCCGCGGAAGGGGTGGAGGAAAGGGGCCTGGCCAAGGGGAACCTGCAACAGCAAAACGCGTCCCGGACACCGGGCCCCCCCGTGGCAATAAAGGGTGAGACAGTGACCTCGGGCGGCGTGGCCGCGAGCTCGGTGAGCGCCGAAAAGTGGCGCGCCCCCAATCGGTCGGAAGGAATGGAAGTGACTCACCAACCGAACCGAAAGGGGGACGCCGATGGAGAGGTTTATCGGACTGGACGTGCATGCCGCAAGCTAACTGGGCTCCTTCGGAGCCGTTGACAGGTCTGTAATCGTGCAGCTCCGTGGACTCGCTACGCTCGTCCACTCCGCCTTGCACGCTTACAGCCATGTTCGACGCTGGCGATTGTGGGGCCGAGCGGCCGGCGATTGAAAACCCAGGGCGTGGAGACGAACGCGAAGGCGCTGGTGGACGCGGTGCGATCGATCAGCGGGCAGAAGCGGCTTTGCATGGAGGAAGGGACGCAGAGCGAGAGGCTCTACGAGATGTTGTCTCCGCACGTGAGCGAGCTGGTGGTCGCCGGCATGCGAAAACAGCGCAGGCCCGGGCAAAAGAGCGACCGGCACGACGCCTTCGAGTTGGCGGATGCGCTTCGCATCGGGGCGATCGAGACGCGGGTCCACAAGGGGGCGAGCCGCCCCGGGATTCCCGGAGACTTGGTTACGTGAGTCCAGCCTCCGCGGCTGGGGCTTCTTGAGATTGATAATACACCAGCTCGAACTCGGCGGGGGGCATGTGACCGAGGGGGCCGAAAAGCCGGCGGTTGTTGAACCAGTCCACCCACTCGAGGGTGGCGTACTCGACCTCGTCGATGTTGCGCCAGGGTCCACAGCGGCGGATGAGCTCGGTCTTGTA
>SLNH01000465.1 GCA_007133195.1 Nannocystineae bacterium
CGCGCCAGACCGACTGCTCCGACACGCGGTTCGGGTCGAACTCTGCCCACGACCTTCTACTCGTCGACGACCGCCTCATCGTCTCGGATAACGCAAACCACCGCGTGCTCGTCTGGGACCAGGTGCCAACCGAGACCGAGACCCCGCCGGATCTCGTCCTGGGTCAGGACGACATGGAGTCCTGCGCCAGCGGCACCGCCGCGAACCGCCTCGACGAGCCCGTGGGGGTGTGGAGCGACGGGAACCGCCTCGCCGTCGTGGACAGCCAAAACCACCGGGTCCTGCTGTGGAACAGCTTCCCGACCACCGACGGCCAGCCAGCGGACGTCGTCCTCGGCCAGCAGGACCTCGAGTCCGGAGGAGACCAAGGGCAGGGCCCGGCCACCATGAGCTTCCCCTACTTCGTGACCTCGAACGGCAACCAGCTCTTCGTCGCGGCCTGCGGCACGCGGGCGCTGATCTGGGACGCCTTCCCGACGGAACATGGCGCCGAGGCAGACCGCGTCCTGGGAGAGGAAAACTTCACGGCGGAGTCCGAGGTGACCTCCGAGATCCACATGCAGTGCCCCTCGGGGATGATGCTCCACGGCCCGCACCTGTTCGTCGCCGAGTTCGACAGCCACCGGCTAGCGGTCTTCGAGGCGCCCTGACGCAACCGGCATAAAGGACCTGGAGGACATCATCACGTTGATAGACGGACGCGCGGAGCGTATTCGCGAGATGAGTCGCTTCACGAGGATGTCCCTCACCGTCTCGTTCCTTACCCGGTCCCTCAAGTAGCCTGATCCAACCACCATCGATTTCCCAGATAGGGTGCTGGGCTTCCAGCACAAATCGTGGTGCAGGATGTGGCGACAGCTCAGGTGTAGGTCTACGCCTTCGGCGAGGACACTCGCGACGCGCCCTGGCGCTCGGCTCGGCGCTTGCTCCGCATAAGGTCCCGTTTGATGCGCTCGCGCAGCTTCGGCTCCGTGTACTTCTCACCCGCGCTTCGCCCCGGCATCGCCGCTTACGATGCAGGCTTCGTGCCCCGCGCGCACGATCTTGCAGTTCAAGACCGGCCAGCGCCCGGCCCTCGCAGGAAGAGGGCGCCCATGCAAAGGAGGTAGCAAGGAGATGAGCTAACGGTCGAAACACCCTGGGCACCCCGGGCTCGCCCTTGACCGGACCGACCACATCAGACGTGAGCCAGCCGCCATAAAGGCCGCCGGGCTGAGCAGCCACCGTCTCGCCGCCGCCCGGCCGGGGATGCCGCGCACGCCGTCGTCGCCCCCGCTCGCGGTCATCGGGCGACACCCTCACGGCTCACAACCCATCGTCGAGGAGCTCGACGAACGGCTGGTAGATGAAAACCTGGTTTCTCGCCTTGCCCGTGACCTCGCGGATCATGCCCTGCTCGTGCATGTCCTTGAGCACGCGCCGCACCGTCGGCGGACTGATGCCTGTGCTCGCGGCAACCCGGGACGGGGTGACGACCAGATGCTCACAGACATCGTCGTAGACGGCCAGGTTGCTTTGTGCCGCAGCGGCCTGATAGATGGAGCCGCCGCGCGCGCGCAAACGCCTTCGATGACGCGTTCGATGCTCCGAGACGAGCTGATCGAGCTCACTTATCGTATCGGTCGCCGCGTGCGCGACGCTTTGCACCCCGTCGAGGAAAAAGTCCATCCACCCCTCCCAGTCGCCGTGGGTGCGGATCCGCTTTAGGCGATCGTAATACTCTTGCCGATGGCGTTTGAAGTGCAGGCTCATGTAGAGCATCGGGGCCTGCAGGACACCATCATGGATGAGCATCATCGTGATGAGCAGTCGGCCTACGCGCCCGTTTCCGTCCAGAAAGGGGTGGATGGTCTGGAACTGTGCGTGAGCGAGCCCGGCGTTTAGAAGCGGCGGCAACGCATCGTCGTGCAGGAACATCTCCAGGTTGCCGAGCGCGGGTAAAACCTCATCGGGTGGAGGCGGAACGAAGCGCGCATTGCCCGGTCGGCTTCCGCCGATCCAGTTCTGTGAACGGCGAAACTCCCCCGGCGTCTTATCAGCTCCGCGCGTGCCGCGGACCAGCTCGGCGTGGATCCGACGAATCAAGCGCAAGCTGAGAGGCAGCTCGGTGCCGAGCAGTTGCAGACCGGTCATCATCGCACTCACGTAGTGCGACACTTCCTCGACGTCGTCCTCCGGAACTCCGGGCGCTTGCCCGCTTTCGTGCAAAAGCAGGTCCGTTAGCGACGATTGCGTGCCCTCGATCTGGCTGGACAGCACGGCCTCTTTGCGCACGTAGGTCCACAAGAAGACGCCGGTGTTCTGGAGCCTCGCCGCCACACCGTCGAGGCGTCCCACCGCGGCGCTCGCGCGGCCAAACAGGCGGAGCAGGTCGCCGCGCATTTCGATGGGCGGCTCCGGCGGTAGCGCCTTGGGAAAAACGCCCAATAGGCGGCATCCGCTGCGCCGACCCGGCGAAACGAGCCTGCGCGATCGCTTTCCTGCCGCGGGGCCGTGGACATGGATGTTTTCCTAGTGGCGGCCGTTAAGAAAGAAAAACGGCATTTCCTTTCCTGCGTGGCGTGCACGCCAAGGCAAGGCGACGCGGCCGAAGCGCTGGGCCATGGGCTGAAAGCGCTGAAATGATTGAAGACAGGCCGCCGGCCCGGGATCCGCCCGTGGCGACGTGCGAAAAAAGCACATGGTCATGACGCGAGATCGAGATCGGGAGCGAGGTGGGTTCGGGATCTGGCCCGGGCGCGGCCTAGCCCTCGGCCTCCTCGGGGGGGGGGGGCGCACAGGCGCAGCTCGCCTGTCAGCCGTGGCTGGGCAACATCCGCGAGCTCGACAACGCGGTGGAGCGCGCCGTCGTCCTCGCCTCGGGGCCGACGCTGGAGGAGGGCGTCTTCGCGCCGCGAAAGAGCGCGTCACCCGCGCCGAGCGCGAGCGGTCCGGCTCGCCGCGCCGCCGAGCCGGATCGCGCTCGAGGAGCTCGAGCGCCATCACATCGAGCGGGTGCTCGAAGCCGCCAGCGGCCACAAGACGAAGGGCGCCGCCGTTTTGGGCATAAACCGCACGACCCTGTGGAAGAAGCTCCGGCAGTACGGCCTCGACTAACAGCCCCTGGCCCACGGACCAAGCCCAGGCGTTCGGAGACCGCTCGCTGAACGGCCCCACGCCGCGGCCACGGCGCGGCGGGCGCAGCGCGCCTCGCGACGTGGTCATCGACACAGCGAGCGCCGCTGGTATCCTGCGCAGCGCCGGTCTACGCGGACGCGCGGCGACAGGAGAAGTTTCGATGACGGACCCCGATCATCCCACACAAGAGAACGCGCATACGTCGTTCGACGGCGAGATGTCCTATTCGGACTACCTCGCCCTCGACGCGATCCTGGACGCGCAGCATCCGCGCAGCAGCGCGCACGACGAGATGCTGTTCATCATTCAGCACCAGACCTCAGAGCTGTGGATGCGCCTCGCGCTCCACGAGCTGGACTCGGCGCGACAAGCCATCCTGGCGGGCCAGCTCAGGGCCGCCTTCAAGATGCTCACCCGGGTGGCGCGGATCTTCGAGCAGCTCAACAGCGCCTGGGACGTGTTGCGCACGATGACGCCCAGCGAGTACTCGCACTTCCGCGACTCCTTGGGGCACTCCTCGGGCTTTCAGTCCTGGCAGTACCGGCTGATCGAGTTCATGGTCGGCAATCGCAACCGCGCCATGATCAAGCCGCACTCGCACCGAGCAGATCTCGTAGAAAAACTCGAGGCCGAGCTCACCCGCCCGTCCCTTTACGACGCCGCGCTGCACACCCTGGCCCGCGAAGGGCTGGCGGTGCCGGCGACCGCGCTCGAGCGGGATTTGGCAAAGCGCTACGTCGCCGATGACGGCGTTCGCGCTGCGTGGGCGACTGTCTACGCCGATCCGCAAGCCTACTGGGAACTGTACGAGCTCGCCGAGAAGCTCGTCGATTTCGAGGATTACTTTAGGCGGTGGCGCTTTAACCACGTCACGACGGTCGAGCGCGTGATCGGCTTTAAGCGCGGAACCGGCGGCACCTCGGGCGTCGCGTACCTCCGGCGCATGCTCGAGGTCGTGCTCTTCCCCGAGCTCTGGAGCTTGCGCACCGATCTTTAAGTGCGCCGCGCCCGCGAGACGACGGGGATCGCGCGAGACGAGCTCAAAAAACGGCCCATGAACGACGGCTTCAGGCGAAGGAGACGCCGCGGCCGCTCCGCAGGGAGTCGATCGCCTCGAAGAACAGGTCGATCTCCTCGTCGCGGGTGTAAAAATGCGGCGAGATGCGAATGCCGACGCCGGGGCGATGGTCGCAATAAAAGCGGTGACGGTTGAGCTCGCGCGCGATGTCGGCGGCGCCGACGAAGTCGAAGGCGACCAGGCCCGCGCGCTGCTCCGGGTCGCGGGGCGACTTGAGCGTAAACGCGCGCTCGTCGACGCGCTCGACGACCCGCGCGGTCTGACGCTTGTTCTTTTCGCGGATCGCCCGCACGCCGATCTCCCCCAGGATCTCGGCGCCCGCGCGTGCCTGATACAGGGCGGCGACCGCCGGCGTGCCCGCCATGTAGCGCCAGATCGAATCCGCGTAGCGCTGCTCGGGCATGGTGAACGCGAACGGCCGCTGATGCCCGAACCACCCGGTGACCCGCGGCTCGAACTTCGGGATCAGATGTTTGCGCACGTAGAGGTAACCGGCGCCGGGCCCGCCGCAGAGAAATTTGACGGAGCCGCCGCAGGCGAACGACACCCCGAGGTCGACCACATCGACGGGGATCGTGCCTAGCGACTGGTAGCAGTCGAGAATCACGTGCGCGCCGACCGCCTGAGCCTTGCGCGCGATCGCCTTGACGTCCTGAATATACGACGAGCTAAACAGTGCGTGGGAGATCGGCACCGCGACCGTGCGCTCGTCGATGGCATCGCACAGGGCCTCGGTGTCGATCGTGATCCCGTCGCTGGATTTTACGATCTCCACCCGCGCGCCGCGCCGCTCCTCGGCCTTCCACACGTACGAGACCGTGGGGAACTGAAGCTCGGAGTATACGATCTTATTTCGCTGTTCCGTGTACTCGAAGCAGGACGCGATCAGCGCCTGCACCGCGGATACATTCGTGTGCATGATCACGGTACCCGAGGGAGCCGAGAGCAGTTTGCCGACCCGCTCTGCGGCGCGCTCCACCTCCGGAAGCCAGTCGTCCCACGCGGTGATCGACTTTTCCTGCCACGCCTCGAGATACTCGGCCATATACGCCGCTGCCTTCTGCGGCATGCATCCAAGTGAGTGCGAGATCAGATAGACGGTCCCCTCGAGAGCAGGGAACTCATCTCGCCACCTGATGAGCTCGTCGTTGGTCATGGTCCTCTCCAAGTCCTTACAAGCCGATCTCAGTGGGCTCCGTGGTAGGTGGTCGGCCAGCGAATACCTCACATGGAGCCTACACTGTCGCTGCTGTCAACGATCTCGGACGCCGGGCCGCTGAGCCTTGCCACTCCTCGTCGTCGGGCTCGTGATTTCAGGACTTTCGAGATCGGCAAGGGTCCCTACGCGTCCGCGATCGCGTTCTTCCCGGCCGCCGGATGGGCCGAGGCAGGCGGCGCTGGGGCGCTCCTCGCACAGGCCGGGGCGGCACACGCTGACGTCGAAGACGAGGACGCTCGCGGCGAGGACGCTCGCGGCGGAGCAGACGAGGGACGCGAGGCGCCCAGCGATCGGCACGGTCAAGCGGCTCCGGACGACGACGACGAGGGCGAAGGCTTTTCGTTCGGCTTCTACGGCCGGATCGGTATCGGAAGCGACCTCCGGAGCTCGACCCCCGAGCAGGCCAACGTGGTGGCCCACGGCTCGCAAATCGCGGAGCTGCGAAGCAGCGCGATACGCAGCCAACCGAGACCACGGCGCTCGGCGGCTTCGATCTCGAATATCACCGTCGAGGTGGAAAGCGCCGCCGGCGAGACGGCCTCGGCCACCATGACCCTCTCCTTCCCCTTCCACGCCTTTGATGACGGGCAGGGCGCCGCCTTCGTGATCGGCCAGCCGGACTTCGATTCCAGCGAGGCCGGCGTCGGGAGCGATCGGATCGAGAACGGCTGGGGCCGCCCGGCCATCGGCGACGGGCGGCTGTACCTGCCGGATCGGGCCAACCGCCGCGTCCTCGGCTTCGACGCTGTTCCCGACGCGATGGGCGCCGAGGCGGACTTCGTCTTGGGTCAGGAGGACTTCGACAGCAACAGCGGCGGCCTCGCCCAGGACGCCCTCAGCAGAGTCAGCTCCGTCGCCATCGAGGGGGACACGATGGCACTCGCCGATGTCGGCAACCGCCGCGTCCTGATCTGGAACCAGCTTCCGGCCGACGGCGACGCGCTCCCCGACCTCGTGGTGGGCCAGCCGGATTTCGAGTCGCGCCAGACCGACTGCTCCGACACGCGGTTCGGGTCGAACTCTGCCCACGACCTTCTACTCGTCGACGACCGCCTCATCGTCTCGGATAACGCAAACCA
>SLNH01000490.1 GCA_007133195.1 Nannocystineae bacterium
CGCAGGGCGAGCTCGCTCATCTGCTGCCAAAAGTCGTAGTTGCCGGTGTAGATGCTCACCTTCTTGAAGTCGATATCCGCGATGTGGGTGCAGACCTTGTTCAAAAAGTGGCGGTCGTGCGAGACCACGAGCACCGTGTTCTTGAAGTTGATCAAAAATTCTTCGAGCCACAGGATCGAATCGACGTCGAGGTGGTTGGTGGGCTCGTCGAGCAGCAGGATGTCGGGATCGGCGAACAGCGCCTGGGCCAGCAGCACCCTGACCTTCTGACTGTCGTCCAGATCCTTCATCAGCTTGGTGTGGTCGTCTACGTGCAGACCGAGGCCGCTTAGCAAAATCGCCGCCTCCGGCTCGGCGCTCCAGCCATTTAGATCGGCGAACTCGGCCTCGAGCTCCCCCGTGCGCACGCCGTCTTCCTCGCTGAAGTCCGGCTTCGCGTACAGCGAGTCCTTCTCCTGCATGATCGCGAACAGCCGCTCGTGCCCCATCAGCACGGTGGTGAGCGCCTCGACCTCGTTGAAGGCGAAGTGATCCTGGCGCAGCACGCTCATGCGCAGCCCGCTGGGAATCGACACCTTCCCGGTGTGCCCATCGACCTCCCCGGCCAAGATCCGGATCAGGGTCGATTTGCCGGCGCCGTTGGCGCCGATGACGCCGTAGCAGTTACCGGGCGTAAACTTGGCGTTCACATCCTCGAAGAGAACGCGTTGGCCGAAGTTGATGGTGAGATTTTGAGTCGTGATCATGGTACTGCCGGGCTGTAAAACGTGGCCGCCCCATGTACCGGCTTTTTTCCGCTTTGTCGACTCGGCCGCGGCCCTGCCGCCTTGCTACCGGTCCGCGCTCGCCACCGGCTGGCGGCGGGCGGCCTCGGGCGGCCGCCCTCGCCGCGGCCGGCCCCGATCGCGGCGCAAAGGATGACCCAATTGTCAGGCTTCTCCCCCAATAGCCGCGTCTTCTCGCGGCTAACTGGGCGATCTTTCGTACCCGCGCACCGGCACGGGGTGCGGTTGGGACTGGGAGCCGTCGCCTCGGGCCCGCGACCTCGCGCCACCGGGGCCGCGAGGGATGGATCTGGGTGCGGCCTCGCCGCGATGGCCCGTGATGCGACTGCGGCGGCCCTTGCCGGCGCCGTCCCCCGCGCGGGCCCCCCGCGGCTACGATCGATCGAAAAACCGGCGAATTTCGTCAGCGCGCGCGCGCGCGTCGCGGTGGCCGAGCTCGACGAGGCGCTGGGCGAAGCCGGAATCGAAATACAAAAACGACAAAAGGTCGTCCTCGACGCTTCCGCTGCGCATTAGATGGGTGACCGCCCATGATCCCGCCGAGCGCCCCCGGCGGCGGCGCGCCTGATCCGCGGCCACCGCGCCGATGTCCACCGAGGGGTGAAACACCAGGGTGTGCAGCATGCGGTAGCCCATGCCGCGATTTCGCTGCAAAACCTGCTGGACGTGCTCGAGCTCGTGCGGCGTCACGGTGCGCTCGAGTACGGATAACAGCGTGTTGAGGCGCTCTAGCACCTGCAGGTCGTAATCGACCGTGTCGAGCAAAAGCGCATTGATGAGCTTTCCGGCCAAGAAGATGAGATTCGGGTAGGCGTCCACGCGCTCACGGCCCTCGGCGAGAAGCTCGGCCCTGCCAGGGCGGTGGAGCAACGAGATCACGACGAGATGCTCAGCTCCGCAGCGGATCGCGGGCGCGATGGGGGTGCTGTAGCGCAGGCCCCCGTCGCAGTAATACTCCCGGCCGACGCGGCGCGCGGGAAAGAGAAACGGAATCGCCGCCGAGGCCAGGACATGATCGGCCGTCAGCGGCTCCCACACGGCCTGTCGGCGCGGATCCCTGGACGGCGAAAACTCGACGCCCGGCGCCACCTCGGCGAACAAGGTGGTACGTCCCGAGCTCACCTCCAAGGCGGCGACCACGGCGGCGTGCACCAGTCGACGCTCGACGTTTTCGTGCAGCTTTTGCCAATCGATGGCGCCGGATACGATCCGCTCGAGCGGCCGCGAATCGACGACCGATCGGCCCCAGCGCGGGCCGTGGTCGGTCCCGAGCCCGAGCATCCGCCTCACGCGTGCCCCGTACTCCCGAAGCCTGAGCAGCCCAGGGACGTCGATCCGCAAGTGCGTGTCCAAAGACAGCGCCAGCCACTGGCGGATGAGCTCGTCCACGTTCAGGTCGCCGCGGTGGGCATTGGCGGCGGCCCACGTGGTGTTGATCGCTCCCACCGACGTCCCGGAGAACACGCCGAACGGACAAGCGTCGCCCGGCCGCAGCCCCAGCGCATCGACGATTCCCGCCAGCACGCCCGCCTCGTAGCTCCCGCGCGCCCCGCCTCCGGATAAGACCAAGGCGGTGGGCGCGGCCGGGCGCGGCCGCAAAAACGAGCCGACGTCCCTCACACCACCGGGATGCGCGCGGGGGCGGGTCCGCCCCACCCGTCTCACTGGGTGAGCCACTCCAAGAAATGCTCCAGGCGGCCTTCGCCGTCGCCTCGCAGATCGGCTCGCATATCGCCTCCGACAGAAAGCTGGGCGCTCTCTCGAGGTCGGCGAAGCGGTGACCGGCGCCGAGCAGGCCGATGCGATCGCAGCCTGACGCGCGCTCGGGCCTGGTAAGCGTGCCCAGCTACTCGCCGAATTCGGCGACCAGCTCGCTTATGCGGCTAACGAAGCCGTCTTTGTGAAAGCGCTCGAACTCGGTCCACGTGCACAGCGTGGTGGGATCTTGGACGCGATCGACGAACAGGACGCCATCTAGGTGATCGACCTCGTGCTGAAACGTCCCGGCGGTGAGTCCGCGGGCGCGCCGGTCGATGACCTCGCCGTTTCGGTCCAGGGCAGAAAGGCGGATCTCCGTGTAACGCGGGACGAGCCCCCGCAGGTTGGGGACGCTAAGACACCCTTCGTAGTTGTCGAAGGTGCGCTCGCTCACGATCTCGATCTTGGGGTTTACGAGGATCGTGAGCGGGATGTTGGGCTTGTAGGGATAGCGTGGGTTTTCGCGCACTTCGGCGGCGCACACGCGGATCGGCTCGTGGATTTGATTCGCGGCGAGCCCGGCGCCGCGCGCGTCGCGCATCGTCTCGACCAGATCGTCGATGAAGCGCTGAACCTCTCGGCTTTTGAGCTCGTCGGGCGCGATGTCCCGGGCCGGCTCGCGCAGCACCGGATGCCCGATCGAGGCGATTTTGCGAATGGCCATACCGCTTACGCTAGCACGACGCATCAAGCGTCGCGTGGGAACACCACCGGGATGCGCTCGCGGAGCCACACCCCCTCTGGGTTGATCTCGCAGCGATACGACAAAATTTCGACCCCGGCGCCGGCCGCGCGGCGCAAAGCTTGCCCATAGCGGGCGTCGATGTGGTCCGCCGGCTGCACCTCCCGACTCGGATCGCGGCTACAGCAAAACAGCATCACGGCCCGCTCGCCGCGTTCCACAACGCGGATGAGTTCTTCTAGGTGGCGGGTGCCGCGCGTCGTCACCGCGTCGGGGAACGCGCTCACCCTGTCGCCGAGCCCGAGCGTGACGTTTTTGACCTCGACGTAGCAGCGCTCGCCCGCCTCGCCTTCGAGCAAGAAGTCCACCCGGCTGCGCTCGCCGTATTTCACCTCCCGGCGCACGCGCGCGTATCCGGCGAGCTCCGTTATCACGCCGGCGCCGAGCGCCTCCTCGACGACGCCGTTCGCGCGACTCGTGTTGACGAGGACCATGGCGTCGTCGCCCGCGCGACTGAGTTCCCAGGTGAAGGCCAGCTTGCGCGAGGGGTCGTCGGTCTCGCGCAGCCACACGCGGCCGCCCTCCTCCATGCACGTCGCCATCGACCCGGGATTCGGGCAATGGGCGACGACCTCGCCCCGGCCGGGCACCTCCACGTCGGCCAAAAATCGCTTGTAACGGCGCAAAAGGCGCCCCTCGAGAAGGGGCCGCTCGAATTCCATGCGTCCGGTATATCACGCCGCCGCCGGGCCGGGAGCTGCGCGCGCCCCCGCGGTCGGCGCTCCGCGCGCGGCGCTACGGCCCAAAGAGCGACGACGACAAGAGCGCGACGACGTCGTCCAGCGCTTCGACGTGAAGCCAGTGACCCGCATCGACCCGGTGCACGAATGCGCGCCCGGGCATCGCACGCGCCAGCGACGCGAGCCGCTCTCGATCGCCGGCGCTTAGCGCGTCGGATCTTTCGCCCACCACGAAGTGAAGCTCGCCCGGCGCGCCCTCGTCCTCGGCCTCCGGCCACGCATCGCGCGCCATGTGATCCGACAGGAGCGACCGGATGGCGCCGAGGTCGAGGGCGAGTTCGACCCCGCCGCCAGCGGGCACGAGGTTCATCGCGAGCCACGCCCCGAGCATTTCGGAAAAGCCCTGGCGCTTCACTTCCGAGACGAACTCGTCGCGGTGGGAAAAGCGCGCGGGCATCGACTCGAGGAGCTCGAGGACGCGCTCCACGCTCGCCGGCGGAGCCACGTCCTCTTCGCGGGCGCTCGGGCTCGCGTCCATGACCCAGGTCTGGTCGAGAATTTGGCCCGCTCGCGACCGAAACGCGAGCGCGACCTTGCCGCCGAACGAGTGCCCGATGACCGCCCGCACCGACGCGGGGCCCGGCAGCGCGCCGACCACGGCGTCCAAGTCCTCCGCGGCGGCGGCGACGCTGTGAGGGGGCGGCGCACGCCGCGAGCGACCATGCTCCCGGAGATCGACCAGCACAAGCCCCCACTCCGGCCGCTGTGCGGCCACGCGGCGAGCAACCGTGCGCCAGTTGCCTCCAGCTCCCAAGATTCCGTGTAACACCAAGGCGTATGCGCGCGGGGATGCGCCCTCGGCGGTGACCGTGGAAAAGTGGGGCGTAAATCCCATTGCATCATCCGTTACCACGACCATCCCCTTTTCGCGAAGGGGCATCCTGTCGTAGGACTGCCCCGAAACGTCATAGGAGGTAAATCATGGCCACCGCCCTCATCACGGGTGCCAACCGCGGCATCGGGCTCGAGCTCTGCAGGCACCTTTCCGAGCGCGGCGATCGCGTCATCGCGGCGTGCCGGCGAGCGTCCCCCGACCTCGAAGGCCTCGGCGTGCGCGTCATCGACGACGTCGATGTGAGCTCGGACGACAGCGTGCGATCATTGGCTCAGAAACTGGAAGGCGAGCGCATCGACGTCTTGGTCAACAACGCCGGGATCCTCGAGCCCACGAGCCTGGAAAACCTCGACTGGGACGCCATCCGGCGACAGTTCGAGGTAAACAGCCTGGGGCCGCTTCGCGTGACCCAGGCGGTCCTCCCGGCGCTCGCCGACGGCGCCAAGATCGCCATCATCACGAGCCGCATGGGCTCGATCGGGGACAACGGCAGCGGGGGGAGCTACGGCTACCGCATGTCGAAGGCCGCCGTGAACATGGCCGGCGCGTCACTCGCGGTGGATCTCAAGCCCCGCGGCATCGCCGTGGCCCTGCTCCACCCGGGCTTCGTCCGCACCGACATGGTGGCCAGGCAGGGACACGTCGAACCCGCGGACGCGGCGGCGCAGCTCATCCAGCGCATCGACGAGCTCACGGTCGAGACGTCCGGCGGGTTCTGGCACGCAAACGGCGAAACGCTGCCCTGGTGACCAAACGCGCCGAGCCGGGGCGGTCGCGCGCCCGGCCCGGCTCGGTCGCGAAACCGCCCGGCGTTACCGCCTAAGCCTTTGCGCCACGGCAGCGTCATCCGGCCGCTGGCTCTTGAAGGACAGCCACTTCACGATGTCCTCGCGGCGGACCAACCCGACGAGCCGCCCGTCGGCGACGATGGGTATCTGGTTGATGCCCCGCGTCGATAGCTGTTGCAACGCGTCCGCCGAAGCGACATCGGGGCCGAGCGTCACGAGGCTGCCGGCGGGGGTCATGGCGTCCCCCACGCGCGTCTCCCCGCGCGCCGCCTCGGGAACCTCCCTGATGTCCGTGAGCGTAATCAGGCCCTCGAGGGAGCCGCCGCGCATCACGGGAAACACCCGCTGATCCGATCCCATGATGTAGTCGCGGACGAGCTCGTCGACGCTCGTGTCGGGGGTCACGGTCTCGAACCGGGTGAGCATGATGTCACCCGCGCTCACGCCGCTAAGCCCCGAAGAGAGCATTTGCTGCTGGTAACTCGCCTGCGCGGCCATGTTCAGAAACCAGCCGATGATCACGAGCCAAAGCCCCTGCACGGGCCCCCCGCCGAGCAAGGGCACCAAGCCGCCGAACAGCATGAACACGCCCGTGCCGATGAGGAGCCAAGCGAACGCGCGTCCGGCCCCCGCGGCCCACCGCGTGGCAATCTCCAGGCTACCGGTCGCCCACCACAGGATCGAGCGGAGCACGCGGCCGCCGTCGAGCGGGAAGCCCGGGACCATGTTGAATACCCCGAGCAGGATGTTGATCGGGCCGAGCCATAAAAACAGCGTGGCCGCCGGGCCGATTTCGCGCGCGGCCGCGGCCGGATCGTCGGGGTGGCGGGCGAACGCGTCCCCGGCCAAGAACACACCGATGCTCGTCGCTACGAACCCGATGACGAGGCTCGTAATCGGGCCCACGATCGCCATCCAGAACTCCGACCGCGCCGAGGGCGGCTCCCTCTCCATGTGCGCCATGCCGCCGAAGATGAACAGCGTAATTCGGCGCACGGGGATGTCGTGGGTGTTGGCGACGACGGCGTGCGACAGCTCGTGAAGGAGCACCGAGATGAAAAACAGGACGGCCGCGGCGAACGCGACGCCCCACGCCAGCGCGGGGCTCCACTCCGGGTGCCACAGCGGGAAGAGCCCGAGGGCGAGATTCAACAGAATCAGCGTGAAGATGATGATGAGGCTCCAGTCGATAAAGATATCGACCCCGAGAGCCCTCCCCACGCGGATCCCCGACCAGCGCTCTGTGCGCCCTGCGTTTCCGTTTTGATTCGTTTGCTCGTCCCTTTGCCGGACCATGCGGCACCTCCGTGACGCTCGCTTGCACCGGCCGTGCCGAAACCGGCCCGGGCTCACCGCCCCGGGCGCAGCGGCTCGATTTGCTCGCGGGCGCCCAGAAACTCCGGCCGCGGCGCGGGCCCCGAAAACGGCGCTTCGGGCTCATCTACGCTGTCCTAGGCGAAGTAGACGTCTCAGTTCGGCTGGTGTGTCGGGTGCCCGTCAGTCTTGTGAAGCGAGTTTCAGTCGGACATGAGAACCGATCTAGGCGGACCTTTGACCGAAACGTTTCCGTCCGCCGAGGCCATCTCGCGCAGAATCTGCGCAGGCGGGTCCGACCATCGGATGCACGCGGACGATCGATCGGAGCTCGGCCGTCGCTCGATTAAAGCTCGCCCGTCGGTTCGATCAGAACTCGCAGAACTCGTGCGTCGCTCGACCGGGGCTCGACCGTCGGCCGATCGGAGGTCGCCGCCTTGTGACTGCGGCGCCGGATGGGGAGCCCCGACCCGCGCCGGCGCCGCGCGCTCGTCCGGTCAAGCGCGGCATTGCCGCTCGCTCACTCACACGTAGCGGCCGAGCGCGCTTTCGACAGCGCCCACGTAGGCGCCGCCGAACAGGTTGACGTGAACGAGCAAGGGATAGAGCTGATAGAGCGGGAGTCGCTCGCTCCGCTCGTCGGCGACGGGATAAACGCTGTCGTACGCTTCCCAGAACGCCGGGCTCGGCCGCCCGAAAAGCTCGAGCATGGCCAGATCGATCTCGCGGTGCCCACCGTAGACCGCCGGATCGATGAGCACGGGGCGACCTTCGCCGTCTGCGTGCAGGTTGCCGCTCCACAGATCGCCGTGAAGACGAGCCGGCGGCTCGGCGGGGCCGGCCAAGTCATCCAGGCGCGAAAACAGGCGTTCGAACCGGCGGCTCCACGCCCGAGGCGCGGGCCCGTCATCGACTGCGAGCCGCACCTGGGGCTCGAGGCGGCGAAGCGCGTAAAACGCCGGCCAGGAATCGGACGGCGTATTGTCCTGGGGGAGGGTCGCGATGAAGTTATCGTAATCGAGCCCGAATTCGGGCGCGCCGGCGCGGTGGAGCGCCGCGAGCCCGCGGCCGAGGGCTTCGCCGTAGTCCTTGGCGCGTCGTCCGCTGTCCACGAGCTCGAGCACGAGGAACTGGGGACCGTCGTCCGCCTCGCCCGACACCGCCAGCACCTCCGGGACACGAATCGCGCCCGGCTCGGCGAGCCAGGCCAGCCCTTTGGCCTCGCAGGGAAACATCCGCCGGTCCGTCCCGTGGTTCGTCTTGACGAAGACGCGTCGGCCGCCGGCGAGCTCGGCGTTAAACGCCTGATTGATGTCTCCCCCCGCCACCGGCTGCGCGCGCCGGACCGCCTCGCCGAGGGCGTCCCCGACGGCGGCTTTCACATCGCCGTTCATGACTGCCCAATCCCTCTATCTGCCTCGATGTGATCGAGGAGGCCGGCGCAGGCAGCCTCGCAGATGTCGAACACCTCCTCGAACCCGCGCGCCCCTCCGTAATAGGGATCGGGCACGCTCGCGCCGGGCGGCGCCCCGGGCTCGAACGATCGCAGCAACCGAACCTTGTTCCGCGCTTCGGCGCTAGGGGCGATCTCGGCCAGATCGGAAGCGTTCATGTCGTCGAGCGCGATCACGTAGTCGAAGCGATCGAAGTCCGAGGACGAAAACTGGCGCGCCTTACCCGACAGCTCGATGCCCCGGCGCGAGGCCTCGGCCGCCGCCCGGCTGTCCGGTGATTTGCCCACGTGCCAAGCACCGGTACCAGCACTATCGACCACCACGGAATCCGCGAGCCCCCGCTCGCGCAAAAGGTGGCGAAAAATCCCCTCGGCGGTCGGCGACCGGCAGATGTTCCCGAGGCACACGAAACAGATACGAACCACGCTGTAGTGCTCCTTGGTAAGGTCGAAGACCGAACGCCGCTCCGGCGCTCGGCGGGTGTTTGGAAGCATAAACGAACCGTCCCCCTGCGCCCAACCGCGGAGGCGCCGGGAGACGATCGCGAAGTCGTCACCGGGATCGGCGCGCCCCTACACCGGCGGGTGCCCGGTGCGATTCGCAGCTGTCAGCCCGCGCGCCCCGGGGTATCCTCGGGGCCGTGGAGTTTCGCGCGCTCGCCGACTTTCACCCGCTCGTGCGGGGCTGGTTCGAATCCGCGCTCGTCACGCCGACGCGCGCACAGAGCGGCGCGTGGCCGGCGATCGCGGCAGGCCGCGACACCCTCATCGCCGCCCCCACCGGCTCGGGCAAGACGCTGGCTGCGTTTTTGGCCTCCGTGGACGCGCTCGTTCGCCGCGCCCTGGACGGCGGCCTCGAAGATCGCGTTCATATCGTCTACGTATCGCCGCTCAAGGCGCTGTCAAACGACATCCAAACCAATCTCGAGATCCCGCTCGCCGGCATCGCCGCGCGCGCCGAAGCCGAGGGGGTGTGGCTGCCCCGAATTCGCACGGCCGTTCGCACCGGCGATACGCCGGCGCCCGTGCGACAAAAGCTGGCCAAGTCGCCGCCGCACATCCTCGTCACCACACCCGAGTCGCTCTACATCCTGCTCACCTCCGAGCGCGGCCGCCGCGCGCTGTCTGCGGCGCAGGTCGCGATCATCGACGAGATCCACGCCGTCGCCCAGGACAAGCGCGGCGCCCACCTCGCCCTGTCCCTCGAACGGCTCGCCCACCTCGTCCGCGAAGAGCAGGGGCGCGAGCCGGTCCGGATCGGGCTGTCGGCCACGCAGCACCCCATCGAACGCGTGGGCAGGCTCCTCATCGGCGCCGAGCGCCCCCTCCCTCATATCGTAGACGCGGGCCACGCCCGCGAGCGCGACGTCGCCATCGAGATCACCGACGACGAGCTAGGCGCCGTCGCCACGACCGAGCAGTGCGCCCGGGTCTACGACCGCATCGCAGAGCTGTCCCGCGACCACGACACCACGCTCGTGTTCGCGAACACCCGCCGCCTCGTCGAGCGCGTCGCGCACGAGCTCGAGGACCGGCTCGGCCCGGACGCCGTGGCCGCCCACCACGGCAGCATGTCCCGCGAGCTCCGGCTTCAGGCTGAAAAGCGCCTAAAGCGCGGCGAGGTCCGGTGTGCCGTCGCCACCGCGTCCCTCGAGCTCGGCATCGACATCGGCAGCGTCGATCTCGTCGTGCAGATCGGCTCGCCGCGCTCGATCTCCACATTTCTCCAGCGCGTCGGCCGCTCGGGACACACGCTGGGCGAGACGCCGAAAGGGCGCCTGTTCGCGCTCACCCGCGATCAGCTGGTCGAATGCGCGGCGCTCGTGCGGGCGCTCGGCCGCGGGCGGCTCGACGCCGTGGAGCTCCGCGACGCGCCGCTCGACATCCTCGCCCAACAGATCGTCGCCGAAGTCGCCGGGCGCGGCGAGGTGGACGAGGACGAGCTTTACAGGCTGTTCACGGCGAGCGCCAGCTATGCGTCGCTGCCTCGCGACAGCTTCGATCAGGTGGTGACTATCCTCGCCGAAGGGATCGCGACGTCGAGGGGCCGAAGCGGCGCGCACCTGCACCGCGATCGCGTCGCGGGTGTGCTCAAGCCGCGCCGCGGGGCGCGCCTGGCGGCGATCACCTGCGGCGGGGCGATCCCGGACAACGCCGACTTCACGGTCGTGGCCCTTCCCGACGAGGTGCCGGTCGGCATGCTCGACGAGGACTTCGCCGTCGAGAGTATGGCCGGCGACGTGTTTTTGCTCGGCAACACCTCGTGGCGCATCGTGCGCGTGGAGGCCGGGCGAGTGCTCGTCGAGGACGCCGGCGGCGAAAGTCCCAACGTCCCGTTCTGGCTCGGCGAAGCGCCCGCACGCACGGCGGAGCTATCGGGCGAGATCTCGCGCCTTCGCGAGGAGGCGGACGCGCTGCTTTCCGCCGGACAGGAGCCTGCCGAGCTCGCATCCTGGCTCGAGGGCGAGGTGGCGATGTCCCGCAGCGCGGCGGAGCAGATGGCCGATTACTTGGCCTCGTCCCGGGCCGCGCTCGGCACCCTCCCTACCTCGGAAAACATCGTGGCGGAGCGCTTCTTCGACGAGGGCGGGGGCATGCAGCTCGTCCTTCACGCGCCCCTCGGCGGCCGCATAAACCGCGCCTTCGGCCTCGCGCTCCGCAAGCGGTTTTGCCGCGGCTTCAACCTCGAGCTCCAGGCGGCCGCCACCGACGACGGCGTCGTGATCTCGCTGGGGCCGCCGCACAGCTTTCCCCTCGAGGAGGTGTTTTCGTTTTTGACGCCGAGCACGGCGGCGAAAGTGCTCGAGCAGGCGGTCCTCGGCGCGCCGGTGTTCGGCGTGAGGTGGCGGTGGAACGCGACGCGCTCGCTCGCCGTCCTCCGCCGCCACGGCGGCAAGCGCGTGGCCCCGGCGCTGTTGCGCATCCGCACAGACGATCTCTTGGCGATGGTGTTTCCGATGCAGGCCGCTTGCCTGGAAAACGTCACCGGCGACATCGAGGTTCCGGATCATCCCTTGGCCAAGGAGACCGTGCGTGACTGCCTGACCGAGGCCATGGACGCGGACGGGTTTTGCCGGCTCATCGAGGGCATCACGAGCGGCGCGATCGGCGTGTCGGCCTGCGAGAGCCCGGAGCCGTCGCCGCTTTCGCACGAGCTGTTAAACGCCAACCCCTACGCCTTCCTCGACGACGCGCCCCTCGAGGAGCGGCGCGCGCGCGCCGTCAACCTGCCTCGCACCCTGCGACCCCCAGACAGCGCGCGCGAGCTCGCCGGCGCGACGGACGAGGCGATCGCGTCGGCGGAAGCGCAGGCCGCGCCGCCCGTGAGGGACGCCGACGAGCTCCACGACCTCCTCCTTTCGCTCATCGCGCTCCCCTCCTCGCGCGCCGAGCCGGGCTGGGAGGCCTACATGAACGAGCTCATGAGCGCCGGGCGGGCGACGCGGCTTCTCGGGGATCGCGACGCGCTGTGGGCTTCAGCCGAAAAATTGGCTATTGCGCGCGCCGCGCACCCTGGCGCCCCCGTACGACCCGAATTGTCCCCGCTTTTCGATTCGGACTGGGCCGGCTCGGACCAAGACGCCGCCGCCGCCGTCCTCCGCGGACACCTCGAGCTGTGCGGACCGCGGCCTGCCCGTGAGCTCGCCGAAATCGTGGCCTTGCCCGAGCACCTGGTCGCCGCCGGCCTCGGCGCCCTGGAGGCCGAGGGCAGCGTCCTTCGCGGCCAGCTGTCCCGCCGGGCCCGCGACAGCGGCGAGGTCGAGTACTGCGATCGCCGCATGCTCGCCCGCGTACACCGCCTCACCGTAAGGACACTCCGGCGCGAGATCGAGCCCGTGTCGCCGGCTCAGCTCATGCGGTTTCTGTTCCGCTGGCAGCGCGTGTTGCCCGGACCGGGCCTCGCAGGCCCGCGCGGCCTGCTCGCCGCCATCGAGCAGCTCCAGGGTTTCGAATCCGCCGCCGGCGCGTGGGAGCAAGATATTTTTCCGGCCCGCGTGGCGAGCTACGATTCGAGCTGGCTCGACGCCCTGTGCCTGGGCGGAGACGTGGCCTGGGGGCGGCTTTCGTCGCGAAAGAAGACGAAAAGCGGCGACGGCGCGGCTCAGCCCACCCGCGCGGCGCCCCTCACCTTCGCCCTGCGCACAGACCTCCCCTGGCTCCGCGCCCCCGCCGCGGACAGCGAGAGCGCGGGCGATCTGTCCGAAACGGCCGCTCGCGTCTCCGACATCCTCGCCGGCCAGGGCGCCTCGTTTCTCGCCGATCTCGCCTCGGCCTCGGGCGAGGCCCCGAGCGCGGTGGAGGAAGCGCTTTGGGAGCTCGTCGCCGCCGGCCTGGTCACGGCCGACGGGTTTTCCAGCCTCCGCATCCTCGTCGCGCACTCGGGCGCCCGCCGCCGCGCGCCGCCCAGCGCGTTCGACGTGCCCGGCGCCGCGCGGGCGCCGCGGAGCCACGCCTGGGAGCGCGCCATCCGCAAGGCGAGGCTCAAAGACACCGGACGGCAGGCAAACGGCGGGGCCAATCTTCCGGCCTCGGCCGGCGGCCGGTGGTCGCGGCTCGGCCCGCCCGATTCCGAGCTCCTCGATCCCGAGGCGAGCGCGCGCCAGCTATTGTCCCGCTACGGCGTCGTGTTCCGCGAGCTACTAGGACGCGAGACGTGCCTGCCCCCGTGGCGCTCGCTCCTTCACGCCCTCCGCCGCCTCGAGGCCAGAGGCGAGATCCGCGGCGGCCGCTTCGTCACGGGGTTCGTCGGCGAACAGTTCGCGCTCCCCGAGGCGCTGTCGATGCTCCGCGCGCTCGGCCCGCCGCCCGCGCGCGGCCCCGAATGCGTGCGCATCGCCGCCACCGATCCGCTAAACCTCGTAGGCGTCACCTCACCGGGCCCGCGCGTGCCCGCGGTCGTCGGCAACGCGGTCCTTTACCGAAACGGCGTTCCCGTCGCCTCGCGAGAGGCCGGCGACCTCGTGCGGCGCGGCGAGCTCGCGGACGGCGAGACGATCGACGCGAATCTCGACCTTCACGTCCCCGAGCGCCCCGTCGCCCAAACCAGCCTGCCGCTGTGACCTGTGGCATCATCTCCGCGATGCGGCGACAGGATAAGGCAGACCGGATCCGCTCGATCCTGGGCGAGCTCTACCCTCGCCCGGGCGTTCCGCTCGCGCACCGCGATCCATATACCCTCCTCGTCTCGGTGCTCCTGTCGGCGCAATGCACCGACGCGCGGGTAAACGCGGTCACCCCCGCGCTGTTCGCCCGCGCGCACACCGCCGAGGCCATGGCCGAGCTTTCCGCCGAGGAGATCGAGGAGATCATCCGCCCCTGCGGTCTCGCCCCGGCCAAGGCGAAAAACATCCGCCGCCTGTCCGAGATCCTCGACGCAGAGCACGGCGGCGACGTTCCCGCCGACCTAGAGGCCCTCGAGCGCCTCCCCGGCGTGGGACACAAGACTGCCAGCGTGGTCATGGTCCAGGGTTTCGGGGTTCCTGCATTTCCCGTGGACACGCACATCCACCGCCTCGCCGGCAGATGGGGCCTGTCTCGGGCCAAAACCGTCGAAGAGGTCGAGCGCGATCTCAAAAAACTCTATCCACCCGACAGCTGGCACGACATCCACATTCAAATGATTCTGTTTGGTCGCGAGCACTGCCCAGCCCGGGGCCACGACCTGACCGCCTGCCCGATCTGCAGCTTCGCCGCCAGTAAGCGCCGCATTCGCGACGAGGCGCGCAAGCGGCAGGGGGGCGCGCGACCGACCAGGCTCGGAACGGCCCGCGCCTAACCGCAGGGCGGATGTCGTGACCCGAGCGGATTGATTGACGCGTAACTCAGTGCGTCACGCGCGCAATCTTCCAGTTCGCCGCGACCGCTCACCGGCGACCTCGGCGCGCGCCGGTCGCTGCCATCGCGGAGATCGGGTAGGATAGGGTCGCGGGGTCGGCAATGTCACGTAGGGACTGCATCCCGCTCCGCATGACCCGGCGCTGCGACCATGGACGATGCAGAGCTACGGGGCGCTCCGCTCACGCTATCCGCCGGCGAGTTGCTACTCGACCGCTACCGGGTCGCGGAAACGATCGGTGAGGGTGGGCACAGCCGCGTGTACCGTGGATACGACGAGCGGCTCGAGCGCCCCGTGTGCATCAAACTCTTCCACCGACTAGGCAAGCACACCCGCGCCTACCAAGCGAGCTACGATAACTTCATCCGCGAGGCGTTTTCGCTCTCCAAGCTCGCGCATCCCAGCACGCTTCGCATCTACGATTTCGGCCACGTGCGCGACGACGGGCCGCCTTTTCAGGTCACCGAGCTCGCAGACGGGGGCACGCTCACCACTGCCGTGCGCGACGCGGGACCGCTGCCCAATGAGCGCGTCGCCGACCTGGTGACGGGCCTGTGCGGCGCCCTGTCCGAAGCGCACGGGCACGGCATCGTCCACCGCGACATCAAGCCCAGCAACGTCCTCATCGCCACCGCCGGGGCCACATCGGTGTTGAAGCTCGCCGACTTCGGCATCGCCAAGGCGCTGGCGAGCAGCGAGGAGACGGGCCAGCCGCGCATGTACTCGCGTCGCTGGGCCGCGCCCGAGCAGATGACGAACTACCCAGTGACGGCGGCGTCCGACATCTACTCCCTCGCCCTCGTCGTGGTCTTCGCCCTCACCGGCCGGGCGGTGTTCAGGCAGTCCGACGCGGGCGCCGCCTACGCCGAGCGCACCGCGAGCTATGAGCGCATCAGCGAGCTGTTGGAACAGGCGGAGGTTCCCGAATCCGCGCGAGTCGCCCTCAAGGAAGCATGCAGCTTCGATCCCAGGCATCGCCCCGCGTCCGCCGACGTGCTGTGCCTATCGCTCACGAGCGCGCTAGGCGCGTCGCCGGGAGGGTCGCAGGTGCCCATTCCCGCCCCGGCCGAGTCACCCGCCAGCCGGCCCCCGCTGAGGCCGCGACTTTCGCTGTCCGGCCCCACGGCGCAGGTCGGCAACCAGCGCATTCGCATCATCCCCGCGCTCCAGGCAGAGGCGGATATTCCCGCGACCGACGCCATCCGGCTCCGCCTCACCCTGGTCCCTACAGCGGGCGAGCACTTCTGCGCGCACATCAAAGCCCTCGGAAGGTTCGTCAAAACGCGCGGCGGGAGGCCATCCCGAGCGATTCAACTCACCAAAGCCGACACCATCGACGTCGTCGCCCCCAACGGAGAAGTCCTCGCGAGCGCGCGCGTGTCGCTCGGCTGGCGCGAGGCGGATGATCTGGTGTTACGGTTCGGCGACATGGAGCTGGCAGCGGCAGCAAACGTGTGTCGCTACGCCGCGCTCATCGATCTGGGGAGCACGATGGAGAGCGCCTTCGTCTTCCTCCCCAGGCAGGCCGACGCGACCGCGTCACAGGGTTCATCATGAGCTCGCAAAACCCGCCTGTCCCATCGCTCTCGCGTCCCCCGGGGGCAGCCACCGATTTCGACTCCGAATCCACGGTGGCCGATCCCGGCGCCTCGGTGAGCGTATCGCCCTATATCACGAGGCACCGCAACTACGCCTTCGTCCTCGACGAACACGGCAACCCCATCGAGCTAGGCTCTGGCCGGTTCGCGAAGGCCTTCTTGGGAGAGGAACGGTGGCTCGAATCGAAGACCACCTTCCGCCGGAACGTGGCCATCAAAATCCTACAAAAGGGCGTCTCTCCCGAGGATCAGATGCGCTTTCAAATGGAGAAAGAGATCCTCGAGCGCGTCCAGGGCCACCCGAACATCATCGAGCTTTTGGCCTCCGGCGAGGCGGATAACCAGCACTTCGTCCCGCCGCAGCTCCGCGACCGCGTGGAGAACGACTTCATGGTCATCGAGCTCCTCGATCTATCGCTCGAGGAGCGGCTCAAGGGCGCTCGCCTCAAGCGGCGGCGCGACGATCTGCTCGCGATGCCGCAGCGGGAGCGCCTGTTTCGGGCCCTCGAGTACATGGTGCCGATCGCGACGGCGATCGAGTACGCCCACCTGGTCCGAGATACCTGCCACCGGGATCTCAAGCCGGCCAACGTCCTGCTCGACATGCCGGATCCCACGCTGCGCGGGTCCCAGATGCGGGTCAAGCTCGCAGACTTCAACGTGGGCAAGGCGCAGGAGGCCGAGGACGTGGCGATGACCCGCTTCCAAAACGTCCCGGGGACCATGTACTTCCAGAGCCCGGAGCAGGAGACCAACGCCTTCGAAGTCCTCGTCAATGTGCAGCAAGGATCGCCCGAAGTCGATTTCTTCGAGGACTTTTACATCGACATTCACGAAAACGACGAATTTCAGATCTTCAACAGGGAGCAGAGCTACCCGATCGTAAGCGCCGACCGGGGGCGGAAGAAGATCATCCTCGCGCGCCCGTTCGGCGAGGCATCGGAGCAAAACATCCGCGCCCAAGTGACGAAGGCGGTGGGGAGGCCTGCCGACATCTACTCGCTCGGCGCGATGTTCTACTACCTGGTGAGCGGGGCCTACGCGAACCCGAAATCGCTCTACGACGCCTTTCGCAAGTTCATCGAGTTCGAGCGGCGCGACGAGACCAACAGCGTGGCCGCCTACATCGATCACGAGTACCGGATCATCCACAGTTTGCGCGCGCCGAAGACCGACGAGCAGGGCGCCGATCTACCGCCAGACGATCGCTTCTTCACCTATAAGCACTATCTGGACGGAAACGGCGAGCTCATCGACCCGGCCGTCATGCTCATCATCGCCAGGGCGATGATCCGCAACAAACCAGACAGCTACTGCTACCAGTGGGACATGGCGACGACCGGCGCGTCCCAGTTCGTACACGACCTACTGTCCCTCTATGTGCATTACGGCGTCGATCCGTCCGTGCGCCTCGAGTACATGGGAGACAAGCTACCGCGGCGCCGTGGGCCCATGCGACGGGGCTGGGATCGCTTCGTCGCCAAGCTGCGCGGCGCGCGCTGAAACCCAGCATTGAAGGAGTCACCAGCCACGGCGTAACCGTCTTGCGACGGAAGCCACACCCGCTGCGAGTTCGACGGCACGATCGCCTAATCCGTCGCAGCCCCTCCGCGGAGCGCCGCCGAAGTCCACATGAGCCCGCGCGCGCACCCTGGTAGCCCTCCCGCGAGGTTTCTACAGAACACCTCACGGGCACCTCGCGCACGGGCCCGGCTCGCGCGCCGCGCACCGGGGACGCCGCGCGGGGCATCCGAGACTCCGTCTCACCGATCCAGGGTTTGCGCCGGAGTTCATGTCTCGAAACGCCCACCGCCCGAGCAGGTTGTTTTCATGGCTCGTGGGAGGGCTCGTGTTGATGACGTCCGGGTCGGCCTTGGCCCAGATCTTCGTCTATCCGCAGCGGCCGAGTCAGACCTCCGTTCGTTACGAGGAGTTCGACTGGCGCTGGATCGACATCCGCAGGGCCGAGGACGCTCCCGAGGAGCCCACGTGGGAGACCGGCCCTCGGTTTCACAACCTGGGCCCCGAAGAGCTGGCGGCTCCCGGAGGCTGGCTGCTCGGCCGCTCCAGGGCGCGCGCGAGCGGCGAGGATCGTCGCGCGGACACCTCCGCTCTCGTTCCCCAGGGCGATAGATGGGCCCAAGCACCGCCTTGGGGCCCTCCGCCCGAGAGTTCTCCGATAGACGATGGCGCCATTCCCGACGCCGCGGCGCGCTCTGAACCTCCGGACCCGCCGGAGCCCGAGTTCGCCCAAGGCGGCGGCGTCCGCCTGTATTTCTACGAGCGCGCCGAGGACGTCGCCGAGCGAGCGGCCGCACAGATCGCCCACGACTACGACTATCTGGCGCGCGAGTTCGAGTTCGTAACGCCTCAGACCTTCCCTTACTTTCTCTACAGCACCTATCACGACTTTTTGCAGACGAACTTATTCCCCGTCCAGGAGGGCGTGCTCGGTGTCACCGCGACGCGAGGCGAGCTCGAGATGGTCTTGCCCTACTTCGGCGACCACCAGATGTTCGCCGACGTTTCGGCTCACGAGCTGGCGCACCAATTCACGATCCAGAAGGTCCGCGAAAGAGCGCAGGAGATGGGCGTCGCTGCCGATCCGCTCGGCCGCTTCCCGCTCTGGTTCATCGAAGGGATCGCCGAGTACTACGCCAAACGAGGGCTCGATCCCGAGACCGCCATGCTCGTCTCGGATCTGGTCTTGAACCCCGATCCAGACGAGGACTACGAGTTACCCGACTTTTTCGCCGACGTGCCGCTCGGCTTTTTGTGGACCTACAAGCTCGGGCAGGCCCGCGTCGCGTTCCTCGAGGAGGTCTACGGACAAGGGACGATCCAGCGGATCCTCGACGAGTCGCCCCGCCTCGTGGGCAGAGTGGGCGACGATCGCGCGTTCGCGTTCCCGGAGCTCGTGGCCCGAATCACCGGCGATCGCCCCTCCGAGATTCACAGCCGGTTCGAGGCGTGGCTGCGGACGCAAACGTTCGAACGACGCCTATATGCCCGCGGCGGCGCCGAGGTCATCCGACCGCTGGAGGCCAGCGAGATCACCGCGCAAGTGCTCACGGCGACGGACGACGGAAGCCGGCTCTTCTACCGGCAGATCGACGCAGAAATCGGTCGCACCGAGCTGCGACTCGCCGACTACCGGCAGCCGAACGACTCGGTGCGCGTGGCCGAAGACGGCGTCCCAGGGCTCGAGTCGCTCCACCCGATCGGCGGCCGAAACATCGCCGTCGGCGACGACACGCTCGCGTTCGCGGCGAGGGCCGAAGGCCGCGACGTCATCTACTGGCAAGACTACGAGCACGAGGCCGAGCTCGCTGGTGAAGAGCCCGCGCCCGATTCCCCGAACGGTCCTTCCGGGGCGCAGGGAGCCGAAGCCGCGGCAGCCCCGGTTGCCCACTCCGAGGATTGGGACGTGACCATCAATCTCGGCGAGCGGCGCGAGTATGCGATTGACGATCCCGAGATCGTTCAAGTGGAGGCGCTGGCGCTGTCGCCCCAAGGCGACCAGCTGGCCTTCATCGGCCTCGAGCGAAGCGGGACGAAAGACATCTACGTGCTCGACCGAGAGACCGAAGCCGTCACTCAGCTCACCGATGATGTGTTCGCGCCACGGGGACTCAGCTGGGGCGACGACGGAATCGTGTATACCTCCGACGCCACGGACGAGGGCTTCTTCAACTTGTTCCGCGTCCGCGGCGTCGGCGAGCAGCCCGAGCGGATCCTCGCCGAGCGCCGGGATCAGCTCGACCCGCAGGTGCTGCCGGGCGGGCGTACGACGTTCGTCGCCTACGACGACGCAGGGGCCAACGTCTACGAGGTGGATCCCGAGCGCGGCACCTCGATTCGGCGCTCCGCCTCCCCGACCGGGGTGTTCTCACCGGTGCCGGCACCGGGCGGCGTGTGGGTGCTCGAGCACCACCAGGGCGAGCGCCGCGTGGCGCGCCTCGGCGACGACGACATGCTCGCCGAGTCCGGCCCCGAACCGGCGGCACCACGGCCCGCCGATCCCATCGAGCGGCTCGAGATCGACGAGGTGGCCGCCTACGATCCCTGGTCGCTGGACAGCTGGGGCGTGGGGCCGGTGTTCGGCGTGTTCGGGGCCTCGGCGCAGGGCATCTTCGGCCAGGGCATCGCGGTGGCCTCGGATCGCCTGCGAGACCATTCCGTCATCCTTCAGCTCCAGGCGTTCGGCGACTTCGAGCTCATCGACGGCGACCTGTTTTATACGAACGCGCGGCGCCGCACGCTGTGGGGCGGCGGGCTGTTCCAGAGCCTGGCGTTCCGGCTCGACACCACGTTCGAGGACGAAGCGGACGGATTTCGGTTTACCTCCGCGGAGCGGTTCGCCGGCGGTCGCGCGCTTCTGCGCTATCCCTTCGATCGCTTCCGCTTCATCCAGCTCGGGCTCGCGAGCGGCGTGGTCTCGCGCCTGCTCATCGATCCCTGGGACACCATCCTCGAAGATCCCGGCGCCAACCCGCTCGATCGCGACCTCGTGCCGGAGTGGGAAGACGAGTTCGGCGGCCTGGCGTTTCGGACCGAGGCGACGCTCGGCCTCGGTTACAACACCCTTCACTTTCATCCGATCGCCGGGCCCATCGCGGGAGGATCGGCGCTCGTGACGGGGACGGCCGCCACCGAGCCGGGGGGCATCGGAAACTTCGCGCGCACGCGGCTCGACACCGAGTACTACATCCCGATCCGGGGCGCCGCGCATATCATGACTCGAGCCGGCGTAGGCCAGATTTTTGGTAGCCCCGACGCGCGGAGCTTCTTCGTGTCGAGCTTGGAGACGCTCCGATCGGTTCCGTTCGGCGAGGAAGACATCCTCCTCGGCCGCTCCTACGGATTCTCCACCGCCGAGCTCCGCGTGCCGCTCGGGCGCCTCGCTGTCATCGACTTCGAGGGCATCGCGGGCGCCGACTTCGGCGGCGTCGGCGACTACCTCGAGGACGTGTGGGACAGGCGCATTTTAAACGCCGTGACGGGCGTAAACGTCGGCCTGGGGTTTATCGTATTCCGCCTGCACGTCGCCTATCCGTTCGACGTAGGTGGCATCCTGCCGCAAGACGGAGACTTCAACTTCAACTTTTCCCTCGCCTTCCGCCAAATGCGCTAAGCGGTGTCTTTGACATCGTGTGCTTGCTGAATCAGCACATGGAATTTCAACCGAGGCCTCGAGGCGAGCTCGCCTCGTGACGAGCTCAAGCATGTGCGCCGCGGCATCAGGCCCGTTCGAGGTGGCGCTCGGCGAACTTTTTGATCGTGGCGAGCTCGGCGTCATCGATCCTGCCGTCGGCTTTCGCCACCGTGAGCGCCTCGCGGATGCAGGTCCGCAGATCGGCCTCGCCGAGCTGGGCCACGATTTCTGGCGGCCCGTGTTCCAGCCACCGCTGAAGCTCGGCGTAAGACATTGAGCCCCCCGCAAGCCGCGCCAAGAGCTCGAGGAGCGACTCGATCTCCGCCGGGCTCACCTCCCCGTCGGCCCGGGCCACCGCGCAGCACATGGCCACGACGGCCCTTTGTTGATCATCGCTTAG
>SLNH01000174.1 GCA_007133195.1 Nannocystineae bacterium
CTCGGCCCGCACACCTCTCTACCGGATGCCTTCCCGACTGCGCCCGCTCGTGCCCGCTTCTGCTACCCGGCCGATCCACCGAAACCGCTTTCCTTTTTCCTACCGGCCGGCACGAACCTCCAGATTGCCCCCGCCCGTCACTTGTTCCGCTTCAATCATCGCGTTGCGCATTTGCTCGGTGAGCGCGCTGAGGTTGCCCGGAGAGTGGGGGATGAGGATGGCGTTCGAGTGCGACGATGCGCCAATCTCCTTGAGCATGTCGAAGTATTGGGTCATCAAGACGAGGTTCATGACGTCCTTGGCCGTCGTACCCGGAATCGATTTTCGAAACTCATCGACGGAATCTCTAAGCCCGGCGACGATGGCCTGTCTCTGATCGGCAATGCCACGGCCTTGCAGCGCCTTGCTCTGGGCGTCGCCCTCGGCGGCCTTGACCTTGATGATGCGTTCCGCCTCTCCGCGCTCGGTGGCAGCGACACGCGCCCGCTGCGCCGCGTTGATCTCGTTCATCGATTGCTTCACCTTGATGTCCGGGTCGATGTCGGTGACGAGCGCCTTGAGGATACTGAAGCCGAACTCCTCCATCACGTGGGAGAGTTCACTCTTGACGATGTTGGCGATGTCGTCTTTTTTCTCGAAGACGTCGTCGAGTCGGATCTTGGGGACCTGGGCGCGCACGACGTCGAAGACGAACGACGTGATTTGGCGATGCGCGTTCTCCAGTTTGTAAAAAGCGTCGTAAACCGTCTCCGGCAAAACGTAGTACTGGACGGCCACCACCATCCGGACGAACACGTTATCTTCCGTCTTCGTCTCGATCTCGACGTCTAGCTGCCGGACCCGGAGGTTGACGCGGCCCGCGACCCTGTCGATGAATGGGATCTTGACCTGGATTCCCGGCCCGGCTTCGCGCGCGAATTTCCCCAGTCGCTGGACGATGGCGACGGTGCGCTGCTCCACGGTGAAGAACGTGGAGCTGAGCGCCGCGATGATCACGACGACCAGCGCACCCGCAACGAAGAATAAAATGGTTCCCATATGGCGTCCTCGGGGTTCGGCAGAGGATGGGCTGCAAATAGCGATCCGCGCGTGGTTTCGTCCAATCCGCAAAGCGCGTCACGCTCATCTCCAGCACGGCTCGACGATCTGCGCGAGAAAAGAAGCGCGCGCGGGACGGCCGGGAGTCACCTAGGATTCGCGGAAGAGCCTGCGCAGAGCGCGCGCGGCGCGTATGCTGACGGCGTGCTTAGCCATGCCGACAAGCGAGCGCTGAGGCGCGAGCTCAGAGCTGCGGGTGTCTTCGAGCCGCGCCCCGTCGCAGCCTGGCTGAAGTTTGTTGCGATGCTAACCGCCCTCGGCGCGCTGTTGGCGGCCGTTATCTGGGCGCCCACGTTTGCGGCGCTCTTGCTTGTGCCCGTTGCCGCCGTGGCCGCGGCGACGGCGGCGATGCTCGGCCACGAGGCGGCGCACGGGAGCTTCGCCCGCAGCAAGTGGCATAACGCCTTCGCGCTCCACGTCGCGTTCCCGCTCTTTAGTGGCCTCGGCGCGCTGCACTGGCAGAACAAACATAACCGCCTTCACCACAGTCATCCAAACGTCCCAGGCGTCGACTACGACATCGAGCTATGGCCGTTTGCGGTGTCGGCGGACGATTATGCGCGCTCCGGCCCGGTCAGGCGGCGGATGCAGCGGTCGGTGCAGGCTTACCTGTTTTGGCCATCCACCCTGCTTCTGGCGTTCCTTATGCGGATCGCGAGCATCGTGCACCTCATGCAGCGCGCGAGACGCCGCGGATTCGACCGCGCGTGCGCGGCCGACGCCGCCTGCATGACGGCGCATTATGCGCTTTGGCTGGTGGTGCCGAGCCTGCTTTTCGGGGCGCTGCCGGTGATCCTTTTGTACGTGGGGCTGTGGAGCGTGGTGGGGCTTCTCTTGGCGATGATCTTCGCGCCCGCTCACATGGGCCTCCCGCTTGTGCGCAAGCGCGAGGACGTGTGGCTTCACCAGCTGGAGACCACGCGCAATCTCCGGATGCCGCGGTGGCTATCGTGGATGGTCATCGGCCTCGACCATCAGGTCGAGCATCATCTCTTCCCGCAGATCCCGCACCAGCAAATGGGGCGAGCAAGCCTCATGATCCGCCGCTTCTGTCACGAGCGCGGCGCGCCCTACCAGGAGATAGGCTACGGCGCCGGCATCGCCGAGGTGACGCGATTTTTGGCCACGAGTTGGCGCTATGACCCGGACGCACCCGGCGTCGTGCCGATCGATCCTCCCGCCGCGCCTGTCGCCTCGCCGCGTTAACGGCGCCTCGCGCGCAGGCATATGCGTTCGGCGCATTTCACTCAGAGGCGTTGCGCGCGCCTTTCCGGCGATCTCTACGCAGCCCGCCGGTAGATGCTCACGTTCGCAAGATGGCCGCCGTCTGGGAAGATGACGACCTGGGTCACCCGCATCGCCGCTGCCGTGTCGTCGAGCTGGAGCTGCGTTATCATCCGCTCTTTGCCCTTATAAGACGCCGATTTGCGCACATCCCGCGCCGAGACGACCTCCACCTTGAGGGCGTCTGCCAAATCGCCGCCGGCGAAGGCTTGCGGCGTGCCATCTGCCGGCGCCTCGAAGACCGCCGCGTCCGCTTTGCCGTCACGATCGGTCCACCGGATCTCGAAGCGGAGATTTTCGCCTCGCTCGCCTATGACATAGGCGCCTTCTCGCGGCGGCTCCCCCTGCTCGAAATCGCAGCTCTCCGGCACAAGTACCCACGTGCCGAGAAAGTCCGCGTATCGGGGTGAGGGGTCGGTCACCCGATAACGATAGTGAAAGCGGCCGCGTCTGTCTTCCCGCGCGGACCATCGATGCGGCCCACATCCGGATCCCTGGCCCGGCGGGCGGAAGGGCTGGCGGGGGGCCAGGAGCCCGCGCGGCGCGGCGGGCGGAACGAGCTGGCGAGCCCGGCGTCGCAAGCGGAGCGTTAGTGCTGCGCGAGGGGCGGGGGCTCCTCGGGCGGCAACTCCTCGCCGTTTGGCGCTGGCGGCGGCGTGCCGCGCCGCTCGTACCAATCGTGCATGATCTGCCCGGCGAGCTCGCGGTTGCCGAGGCCGAAGGCGATCGCCCCGGCGACTGCGACCGCGGCCAGCCCGATGATGAAGGCGCTGGTCACGATCGTGGTCGCGATGCCGAGCTCTTGAAGCGCCATGAACCCGGCGATCACGTAGATCCCGACACGCAGCGCCTCGGGCCCGAGCCGGCGAGGCGGGGCTTCGGCACCTTCCTCTCCCTCCGGAGGCGAGAGCTTCCGGTAAAGGAAGTTGGCGAGCAGGTAGGCGGCGAGCAGGATGGCACCCGCGGCGAGGACACTCGGCAAGTAGCCGAGCACCTGGGCGACGCCGGCGCTCAGCCAGGTGAGCTGGAGGGCGTCGATAGCCATGCCGATGGTGACAAGCGCGATCAGCCAGAAAACGACCCGCCCGACGACGAGCGGCAGGTGCGTGAGCGTCTTTTCATCGCCCGTCACCTGGCGCACGCCGCGCCGGTTGCCGAGGTCGACCTTTGTCAAAAGCCGCCTTATGCCCCGACCGAGCAGACTCGCGATCAAAAGGCCGACCGCGAGAATGAGCAGGGCCGCGAGCAGGTTGGGAAGAAACTCCACGATCCTGGCGAAGGCGGATGAGAGCATCTCAGTAAACGTCACGAAAACCTCCTTGTAAGCCGCAGGCTGCAGGGCGCATGCCAGGCCCTTGCCGCAAATGACCGCCGCGCTCCATCCGTCGACCCTCGAAACGCCGGGCGGTCCGCCGATCGCCTCGCCGGTGGGGGCGCCTCAGGCAAAGAGGATCGTCATCCTTTCGGGCCGTCGCGTCGGTGGTCGCCCTGCGCCGGGCTGCAGAGATCGGCTGTAGGGGTCACGATCTGGGGTTCGAGGTCGCCGGAATCTAGATGGTTCTGGCGTAACAAGACAAAACGCGAGCCATCGTCGCCGGGGGGCGGGTCGGGGCCGGGCTGCCTTTACGCGAGCGCCCCCGTGCGCGACATAATCGGGGCATGGCTTCTCGACAAAGCGCGCCCGCTCGGGCACTCGTGCTCTTCATGTGCGCGGCGACCCTCGGATGCGCGGGCTCGCAAAGCGTGGACCCGCGGATCGTCGAAAGCGAGAGCTCCCTCGTCATCGTCGACGATGCAAACGACGAGCTCCCGATCCGAATCCGTTTCGAGGTAAACAGCGACGTCCTCAGGGAGTCTTCACATCCGCCCCTCGACGCGCTCGCCGGCTACTTGGAGGAGCGCGGCGACGACACTTTCATCGAGGTGCAGGGACATGCGGACGAGCGCGGCGATGAGGCCTACAATCGAGCGCTCTCCGAGCAGCGGGCGGAGTCCGTCCTCGACTACCTCGTCGCAAACGGCGTCGAGAGCTCCCAGTTGCGCGCACGGGGGCTTGGCTCCAGCCGTCCCGCGGTACAGGGGACGGGCGAAAAGGCCTGGTCCCAAAACCGCCGCGTCGAGTTCATCATCATCGACTGAGACGCGCTCGGACCCTTATGAGACGCCTCTGCGGGCGCTGAGACGGCTGCGGGCGAGCCGACCGAGCCCGCTCAGAATTCGAGGGTAAACGCGGTCTCTCCGTCGTATTCGACCTCGATCAGCGCACCATCGGGAATCTCGACGATATGAAAATCCTCTTCGGTGAGCTCGCGCTCCTCATCGCCGACGACGACGTCTCGAAATCGCAGGTGGAATTGGTCGGTGTCGTGCGCGCAATTATTCTGCTCGATGACGACGGCCTCTTCTGTGAAGTCCCGTAGCCACAGGTTTTCATAGACCGACACCGTGCGCTCGCAGTTCCGGCGGTTCGGGATCCGAAGGGCGTGCTCGGTCGAGAGGTAACCGCCGGTTACGATGCCGTCGCGAAAGACCATCCCTTCTGTGAGCTCCTGATCCTCCGGGCGCACCCTCGGAGCCGCCAATTGCTTGATGCCCTCATGGCTGTTTTCGAACAGCACGATGTTCGAATAATGCGCCTGGTTTCCGTAGGAGCCGTGGCGGATGGCTCGGCTGTTTCGATACCCGACGTAGTCATCGACGATATGCGCCTTGTCCGGTGTCGATTCGTTCACGTAGAAATAGACGCCGTTTGGCGTGTGGTGCGCGACGTTGCCCTCGAACACCCAATCGTTCGGGCTCCCCTCGCGCCAGAGGAAGCCCCCAGCTCCAGAGACGGCCGTGGCCACCGAATCGGTGACCTTGTTGCCCTCGCCCTTGCCGAGGCGGAAGCCGGCCATGCCCCCGGAGGTCGACTCGCGGTTCGTCTCCGCTTGCATGACGAGGGCCCGATCGTAGTGGATATCGTTGGAAAATTCGTCGTGATCCCACCAGTAGGCGGTGTCTTGAACGTTGTAGGCGATCGTATCGCGGAAGGTGATGCCGTGACTTTCATGAGGAACGTAGGCGTGATCCTCTGTATCGCGGATCACCGTGCCCTCGACGAGGGTGCCGCGGCTTCCCTCATCGCTGAAGTGAAAATGGAGCGCATAGCGGCCATCATGCCCGGCGTGACCGTCGTCGTGGTCGAAATCCTCTAGCGCTGGAGCCATCCGTCGAAACTCGACGTAGCGGATGGTATGGGGCGAGGAGGAGCGGATGAAGGTATGCGCGAGCCCACCATCCTCTGCGCTCTGGATGGTGACGTCGCGACTTAGGTTGGCGACCTCGGCGCAATACTCCTCGCCCGCGAAGGTTGTGCACGGCACGTCATCGCCCAGGTTCCACGGTTCGGAGTCGGTTCTGCGGGGCTGTTCATGTGGCGCGATGACGTACTCGTGATCCGCGCTCCACGTCTCGTGAGAGCCGGTGCGGTTCCATCCTTGGACGGGGGTTCCCTGAACGTCGAGGCGCCCATCTTCGAGGACCCAGAGCCCCACATCGCTTTCGACGAGCTCGTTTCCGCCCCCTTCGAACGCAGAATTGTCGACGTCGGTGAACGTAAGCGCGGATCCGGATCGCATACAAAGCGTCCCGTAAACCACCGCGTTTTCCGCCGTCTGGACCTCGCCGACGATCTCCCAGGTCTCGTTCTCGGGGACGACGAAGCCGCCGTCCATATCGCCGGAGATCTCATCGTCGGCCTCACACGGGCCCGCCGGCGCCAGGGGATCGCCGTGGCCCTGGCTCCCGGCGTCGGAAGCTTCGCCGCCCGCGCCGCCTGCGTCGGAACCGCCCGGGTCGCTGGCCCCTGGCTCACTGCCGCAGCCACCTGCCACGCCGAGCAAAGCGGCGGCGATGTATAAGATATACGCGGGGGCAGGATGTCGGCGGAAAGGTAGCAGCATGGAAGTCCTCCGTAGCGCGATCCGGAGCGCACCCCCGACGGCCGCGTGGTCGTCGAGCTCAAACGCCCCTGGCCCACCACCGGCGAAACCGACGTCGTCTTCGAGCCCACCGAGTTTTTGCGCAAGCTCGCCGCGTTCA
>SLNH01000086.1 GCA_007133195.1 Nannocystineae bacterium
AAGGTGGCCGCTACCGCGGCGAGGCCGAGCCGCTCGCCATCGCCGCGTCGGCGGTCTCGCGTGTGTCCCAGTGGGTGGCGGCCCGGTACTCCGAAGCCGCGAGACCGCATGCGCGGCCCACCTAGGAGGTGCGCGCTCATGGATTAGGGCGCGGTCACGCGAACGAGGCCCGGCACCGGTTCGGCCGCCGACTGCAACTCGTAGTCGTACTCGCCGGGCGAGGGAAAGTAGAGGCAGAACACATTGCCTTCGATCATGGTACCCGAGTCGAAGCGATCGTGGTCGTCGCCGACGATGCGATGGGATCTGGCCTCTTCGTCGGCGTTCTTCCAGCGGACGAGCTCGCCGAAGCCAATCTCCACCGTCTCGGGCTGAGGCTCACCCGACGTTATCGTCACCGTGGCGTCGGGATCCGCACCCCGGCAATCCGCCGCCGGGAACGGGGCGCGTCCCTCCGGCGGCTCCTGTGCCTCCGCGGTCTCCTCCGCGTCTGTTTCCTCGCCCGCGGCCTCCTCCTGTGCCGCGACGTCCTCATCCGCCGCCCCGTCTTCGAGCTCCGCCTCGCCCGTCGCCTCCTCGCCCGCGGCCTCGTCCGTATCCGCGGGATCGGCGGAGGACGACTCGCCTTCGTCCTCCGAGCAAGCCGCGAGCAAGGCGGCGAGACAGGCACACATTGCGACACGTGACTTCATGCTGGTCATCCTCCGTGGCTCGTCGCCGGCGCCGGCCGGGGTCGTGCGCGCGGCTATCCCCGCGCTCCTCGCGAGTGTCCGCTGGTCCCGGACGACTTTCTCAACCACGTGGACCGCCGCGCAAGCGGGCGGCGCGTCGTCTGGGCGGGGACCGGCGGCCCCCAGCCCCAATGAGAGCTCGAGATGGCTCTGCCTGATGCCAGAAGATGTCGACTCCGACGACCCTCATCGCCCCATCATCGGCGAAGAGGCGACCCCCATGTGGGTTGCGCGGCTGGGGGACGTTCATGCAAGGTGCGGCCTTCCTGAATGGGGGTCGCTCGAATGCATCTACGCAAACTCGCCGCGCTTTCGCTCTGCCTGCCGCTCTTTTCTGCCTGCTATCTCGACGCCCCCGACGGGAATTCCCTCGACCAGGCGAGCGAAGAGGGCGCCGGCAAGGCCGACGACGGTGTGGGCGACGAGCCCCACCCGCTCTCGCGCCGGCCTGCGTTTATGACCGAGGATGAGCGAGAGCGCGCCGCGGAGCTCGAGCTTTGGCGCGACTTTCCCTACGAGCTCACCCCGCCGCCCGAAGGAAAGGTGACCCCGCCGGTGGAATGGGAGGAGCAAAAGGGCCACTTCGTGCGCTGGCCGTCGGGCTGGGACCTCCTCAAGCCGATGTACCTCGAGCTCATCGCGGCGCTTCAGACGCAGGGCAGAGCGCTGGTCGTGGTGGACAACGAGCGGGTCAAGGAGCGGGTGATAGGCCGCATCGACGCCGACTGCAGCGCGTGCCGGCCCGAGGACATCGAGTGGATTTTCGCACCGACCGACAGCATCTGGATGCGCGACTACGGGCCGCAATTCGTAAACGTGCGCGATGACGACGAGGTTCAAGGCGGCGTGGTCAACCTCTCTTACTACCCGAACCGGCGCCGCGACGATAGCTTCCCCGTCCATTACGGCGCCGAGAGCGACACGCCCGTTTACTCGCCGGGCCTCTTCCTCGAAGGAGGGAATTTCCAGGCCGACGCGCGCGGGCGCTGCGTGGTCTCGGAGGCGCTTTACGGCTCGAACAGCGATGACGAAGAAGCGATCGAGGCGCTCGAGGATTATTTCGGCTGCGCCGAGGTGATCGTCGTGCCACGCCTCGAGGGCGAGCGCACCGGCCACGTGGATATGTGGCTCAAGCTCCTCGACGACGACAAGGCGATCGTCGGCGATTACCGCTACGAGGGCCACGACTCGCTTGGCAGCCTCGACGCCCGCAACGCCGACGTCCTCGACGAGGTCGCCGCGGTCGTCGCGGAGGCCGGCTACGAGGTCACGCGGATTCCGATGCCGCCCACCTACAGCCACGGTGTCTCTGACCGGGTATTCCCGAGCTACACGAACAGCGTGTTCGCAAACCACGCCCTGCTCGTGCCGGTCTATGGCGTCGATAGCGACGAGCTTGCCGTGGGCGTATACGAGGAGCTCTTGCCCGAGCACATCGAGGTGATCCCGATCGACGCCAGCGACGTCATCAATTACGGCGGCGCCCTGCACTGCATCACGGTCGAACACCCGTGACCGGGTAGGAACGCCGGCCACGCTCGAGGCGTTCGAAGCGCTCGCTCACGAAGGGAAGATCCGCGCCTACGGCGTGAGCAACTTCGACGCCGAGGAGCTCGACGAAGCCGTCACCCTCGCAGGCCCGGGCCGGATCGCTTGCAACCAGGTGTGCTATCACCTCGGGCAGCGCAACATCGAGCACGAGGTGATCCCGCGCTGCGAGGCGCAAAGCGTCGCCGTCGTGGCCTACAGCCCGTTTGGATCGGGCCAGTTTCCGAGCCCACGGAGCCGGGGCGGCAAGGTGCTGAGCGAGATCGCGAACGCGCGGGGCGCCACCGCCCGGCAGATCGCGCTTTCCTTTCTCACCCGGCGCGAGTCGGTGTTCGCCATCCCCAAGGCCTCGCGCCCCGAGCACGTGGACGACAACGCCGGCGGCGCGCTGCGGCTGAATGACGACGAGATCGCGCGCATCGATCGTGCGTTTCCCTTGGGCCCGAGCGCCGAGCTCCCCATTGTCTAGCGGACATTACTGGAGGACGTTCATGCAAGGTGCGGCCTTCCCACCGGGCACCGGTGACTACTCCACCGGCGCCCAGCGGCGAGGGTCGATGCGGGGTCGCGACATCACAAGCGAGCCGCCGCACCGGCCATCTTCGTAGACCAGTCAAGCTTTAGTTACAGTAGTAGCGAAGGACGCCGCCCTCCGCATGGAGGACCGGCACACCCCAAATGCTGTTCCGGGCGAGATTTGCCCGCGTGCGGGAGTCCGAGGTGGTACTGCGGCTGGGGCAGGCGTAACTGTGGGCGAGGTTGCCCCAAGATCCGGTGCGGATTTTGCGGTTGCAGCCCATATTCGACCACCAATTCCTCGAAGCCGGCTTATCCCAGTGGCAAACCGCGAGGTTCCAGTCGGCCGTACGGGAGCAGCTATACGACGCCCAGCCGCGCACCGTTCGCCCGTCGGGCTGGAGCGAGGGTACGCGAGGAACCAGCGAGCACTGGTTCGGGGCATCCGCCACCTGATAATCGCCCCCCTCGGTCGGGGCCTCCGCGCTACGGCGAGCGAGCTCAACTTCCGGGCGTACCGTCGACGCCGCGGCGCCGAGCTCCGCCGTGTGGTCGGCGAATTCTTGGCCTAGCTCGAAATCGGCGTCGGCAATCGCCTCGGCGGCCGCTTTCAGGCGCGCGCTGGCTTCAGGATCCTCGGCGAGCTTTTTCGTTGCGTTGATATCGAGCGGGTCATCCCCCTGCGCCTCCAGCTCGTCAGTGTGGGTGATCAAGACCTGGCCCGTGTCCACGTTGAACTGGATCCCGCTCGCTTCGTCGACCAGGACCACGATGATGTCATCGCTCGCGTCCGGCGCCTCGAATTCGACGCCCTCCTCGAGATCGCTCGGCGCTTCCACGACCTCGCGCTCGAACCGCTCGGCCATGAAGCTAACGGTTCCGCCACGCGCTCGTTCGCGACGAGTGATGTGTCGAGCTCGGGTGGGCAGGTCGGCGGCCTCGCCGGTGTCAATACCGAGAGCGGCGCCATCATCGAGTCCTATGCGGCGGGCACCGTCGAGTCCGAAGGAAACTTTACGGCCGGCGGCCTCGTCGCGGACAGCGTTGGAGACGACGCATCCATCCGTGACTCCTACGCCACGGGAGCCGTTCAGACCGGCGATGGTGCGGCGGGAGGGTTGGTGGGTGAAAATGCTGGCTCGTCCATCCAAGACTCGTACGCCGCGGGAGCCGTGACCGGGAATCCCGCGGGTGGGCTCGTCGGGGTCGACGACGGCGGCACCGTCGCAGAATCCTTCTGGGACGAGCAGGCGAGTGAGGTCACCGAGAGTGCCGGAGGTAGCGGGCTTCAACCCGGCGACTTCAGTAGCGAGGAAACGTTTCCAGACTGGAGCTTCACCACCATCTGGACGCTCGGAGAGGCGCCAGACGGGATCACGCGGCCGATCCTGACCTGGCAGGAGCCATGACGGCCGGTCTCCTCTTCGTCTGAACGTCGCGCCCGACGAGCTTGCCCGCGCTCCGCAGTCGGGCTTCAGTTCTTTGACGAAGCCCTCGGCGCAGTCGTTGGTGGGTGGACGAAGCGACCGCGAGCGTTGTACTTATGCTCGTTGGGATGTGCAATCTCCCCGATTCCTACGCGGAGCCTGGCTCGATGAGAAGATGTTGGATCCCCACGCTATCGTTCATCATGTGTTTCTCAATGACGGTCGCTTGCGATTCCGAGACGGAATCTTCAGACGACGACTCGCCGACCGAGCCTGGCGGCTCATCGGAGTCGACCCAGTTCGGCTCGGGGGCCATCGGAGCGAGTGGAGGGGCCGTGCAAAGCGATGACGGGCATCTTCGTCTAACCTTTCCCGAGGGCGCGCTCGATGATGAGACAGAAGTCAGCATCGAGAGCCGGTCTGGGGATCACAGCGACCTCATCAGTGAACTGTACGAGCTGGAGCCGAGTGGCGTGCCCTTCGACCCTCCAGTACGCGTGAGTTTCCTGCTGGATAAAAAGTACGAAGACGGCACCGTGGCAGTGGCTCGATTCGACTCGGGCTCACCCGAGATCCTCGAAGGCTCGAGTCACTGGGGCGAGGGCGTCCACGTCGAGCTCAGCAGTTTCTCGACCTACGGAGCAGTCTCCGCCGACGCTTCTCCCGAGCTGTCCGACCGCTGCGAGGAAGTGACGGTCGGCGGAAAACCCTGCACCAACGAAAACGCCGACGAAGCCTGCACCAAGTTCCCGGATCTGCCAGGCACCAGCGAAGCCTCGTTTGACGACTCAGTCGATTTCGTCCCCGACTACGTGTGCGTATGTGAACAGGGGGATGCGACTTTCGGCAACATGCGCGCTTGCTGGAACGAAGAGTGTCAAGGGCCGGGACCTCCTTGCACTCAAGCGTGTGAAGACGACAACAAGGGCGCGTGGACCGGTGACTGCTACCATCCGACGCTCGAACAATACAGAGCAGCAAGATAACGCCGCCAGTCTCTGGTAGACGCGTGGCCAGGCACGGAGTGCGCAGCGCGGTTGTCGGACGGTGCCACGAGCTCTTCTTCTCCGATGGAGGGGCAGGACCATCGGGTTCTTTGCCGGCGACGATGCTGATGAATACGCTTGTTCTTGCGTTTGAAAAGTGCAAAGAAGGTGTGCGGTAGGCTGTTCCCGCGGTGAGGCCGATGCCTCGCCCCGTTCGCGAACGCTGTAGGCGGGGACTGCCGCGGGGAAACGAAACCGGCGGCTCGTCCACAAACTCTCCAACGCACTCTTCCCTCTCACCCGCGACGTGTCCGTCGCCACGGGCCGGCCCGACCTGCGCCGCTTCTCTGTTTCGGAAACGAAAGGTCGCGGAAAGTATACTCTTATGCGCGCAACCCTCGTTGCAGTCCTCGCAGCCAGTATCCTCCTAGCCATCCCCGCCGGCGATGCCCTAGGCTCCGGGAAAGGCGAAGATCTCGTCTGCGGTGACGCGAGCTTCTCACCTCCGCCTACCTTCGATCCGTTCACCGATATTCCCTACATGGTTGAGCGAATCGGGGAAATTATGGCTGATCCGAGCGGCCTGTTCGGACCGGACTCGCCGTGGACCAACTGGTACGAGGAACCCACGATGGTCGATCAGCTCGCCAAGCTGTCGGTCATGCGGAGCATCCTCGATCGGTTCAACCTCTGGGACATGTATCTAGGCTGGTTCCCCGACGCCGACTGTCCCCCCGAAGCCGCCACGGTGCGCCAGATCGACGGGACCTGCAACTACCTTCCCGATTCGGGGGGGATGCGGGCCATGGGGGCCGCCGGCACGCGCTTCGGGCGAAACGTGCCGCTTTATGCCGGAGAGGCACCCGATGGCTCGCCCGTGCCCAACCCCGCGGCGTATCCGGACTACGAAAACCTCCTCGAGCCGAGTCCTCGCGAGGTCAGCCGCCAGCTGTTCACGCGCGACGAGTTCGAGCCCGTGCCCTTTCTCAATATGCTCGCCGCAGCGTGGGTGCAGTTTCAGGTCCACGACTGGTTCGACCACGGCGAGAACGACATGACGAACTTCTTCGCGATCCCCCTCGCCGAAGATGATCCATTTCGGCGCGAGCACGGCCTCGAGGAGTTGCGGGTCCCGTACACGGCAGCGGATACGTCCCGCAAGCCGTCGGAGGCGTTTCTCCCGCCGTCGCACCAAAACCAAGTCACGCAGTGGTGGGATGCCTCGCAGATCTACGGGAGCGATCT
>SLNH01000356.1 GCA_007133195.1 Nannocystineae bacterium
CCTCTCGAGCCGGCGGCCCGGTGCGCAGGTCGCTCCGTGGCTGCGCTCTACCATCCGCGTTACCATCGACCTACCTTGCGCAGGTGGGCCCTTCTTTACGTGCTCATCCCGGCGGTGCTGATCGCTGCCGCCGGCCTGGCCTATTTTAGCTACACCTACTCGAGCGAGCTGTCGGCGCGAGAGCGCGCGGTGCTCATGGACACGATGGCCGAGCTCGGCACCGAGAAGGTGATCGGGGTGGAGGGGGAGATCCTGCGCACCGAGGCGTCGGTGCTAGATGCCGTAAATGTTCAAAACCTGATGGCTTTCCACGAGTTTTTGCGCGATCGGCGGCCGGCCATCGAGAGCGCGGCCATCCTCGACGCCGACCAAGAGATCATGCCCGGGGGCCTGTTCACCCGGCGCGCCGGGCAAACCGAGCAGGTGGGGTTCCGCGAGCTCCTCGAGACGGAGGTGATTCCGAACCTGCCCCTCGGCGAGCTCGGGCTCGGCGAGCGGGCTTTCGCGCACGTGCGTGACAATGATCACAGCTACCTGTTTTCGTATGGAAAACACCGCGGAGGCAGCGAAGAGCACTACATCATCTTGGAATCGGATCTCTCCTACCTGGTGGGAACGGTGTTCCCCCAGTACTTTAGCGTCGCATCTCCGCACCTTTACCAGGTGAGGGACGACGCGGGCGACGTCGTATACGGCTACGCGTTCGCCGGGGTCCCCGAGGACGACATCGTCGAGATCCCGTTCGGGGACACCTTGAGCCGGTGGACCCTCAGGGTGACGCGGCGCGACCTAGACGAGCTCACCAAGCCCCGAACCCAGGAGATCCTCGGCCTGTCGCTAACCGGCCTCGCGCTCGCCGTGATCATGGGGGGCCTTGGCGCCCTTTTGTGGACCGCACGCCAGGAGCGGCGGGCAAACCAGCTCAAGAGCGACTTCATCTCGAATGTGTCCCACGAGCTCAAGACCCCGCTATCCATCATCAGCATGTTCGGCGAGCTCCTCGCCACCGGGCGGGCGACATCCGACGACAAGAAGTCGGAGTACGCCGAGATCATTCGCCGGGAGAGCGTGCGGCTCACGAGCCTCATCGACAACGTGCTCGACTTCGCGAAGATCGAGCGCGGCAAGGGGGGGTACGAGTTCTGCGAGGCCGACCCGGCGGAGGTCACCCGTCGCGCTCTCGAGCTGTGCCACCACCGGCTGGACAGCGCGGGCATGCGGCTCGAGACCGACGTCGACGAGGATGTGCCGCGGGCGCTCATGGACACCAACGCCTACACCCTCGCCGTGCTGAACCTGATCGATAATGCCGCCAAGTACGCCCAAAGCGGCGAGGCGGTGGTGGTCTCGCTGCGGGCGCACGGGGGCGGGGTCGAGCTGGCGGTGCGAGACTACGGGCCCGGCATCCCCGAGGAAGAACGGAGCCACGTATTCGAGCGGTTTTACCGGGGGCAAAGCGTCAGGCTCGAGCCGATCCGGGGATCGGGAATCGGTCTCGCCCTCGTCAAGCACATCGCGGAGGCCCACGGCGGCCGGGCCTCGGTCGACGGGCCAGAGGGCGGCGGGGCTCGGCTGCGAATCTGGATTCCCGCGCGCCCCGCTGCGTAAACTCATCCCGCGACTGCTCTCACCGACCCTGGAGGCCGCGCCGTTTGTTTGCGATCTTCGCCAGGCGCGTAAACTGATCCCATGACTGCTGTGCCCGCCGGACAGGATGGCTCGAAGACGATCCTCATCATCGAGGACGAGCCGGACATCGTGCGCGGCTTGAGCGACGCCTTGGCGTTCGAGGGTTATCGCGCCGTCGCGGCGTCCACCGCCGCCGAGGGGCTCGCGATCGCCCGCGAGCAGGCGCCGGCGTGCGTGCTCCTCGACCTCATGCTCCCCGACGAAAACGGCTACCGGGTTTGTGAGGAGCTCCGTCAGATCGATCACGCGGTGCCCATCATCATGCTCACGGCCAAGACGCAGGAGGTGGACAAGGTCCGCGGGTTCGAGGTCGGCGCCGACGACTACGTGACCAAACCATTTTCCGTGGCCGAGCTCATCGCGCGCATCGGCGCGACCTTTCGCCGTCAGGAGCGGCTCACGGGCGGTGACGAGAGCTTCCAGATCGGCCGGTGGACCATCGACGCCCGCCACCGGCACATGACGAGCGGGCGAACGAAAAAACAGCTCACCTTCTACGAGCTGGAGATGCTGAGGCTCCTTCGGGAGCGCGGCGGCGAGCCGGTGTCACGCGAGGAGCTCCTGGACAGGATCTGGGGGGAGGAGGCGGCGCCGACCAGCCGGACGGTCGACAATTTCGTGGTGAAGCTGCGCCGCAAGCTCGAAGAGGATCACAAAAACCCCCAACACATTCTCACGGTGTACGGCCAGGGCTACAAGCTCGAGCCGTAGCGAGGCGCATGCGCCCGACGCGCCCGAGCGGCGACCCGGGCTCGCCTGAGACTGCTTCGAGGCGTTCGTGTGAGTCTACGTTGGCGCTTCGGAAACTCGGGCGCGAGCTCGCCTTCTGAGCGCGGCAAGGGCGAGCGCGCCGCTTAGCAGCGTGATGGCCCCTCCCTTGAGGGCTTCGTCCGCGGCCCCGGCGGCCGACAGGCTGCAGCAGCCGCCCACCGGCACCGGTTCGCACACCCCCGGGTCGTAGCCGAGCGGATAGATGCCGCACTTGCCGGCGATATCGTCCAGGGTGAGCTCGGCCTTCTTCGTTTCGCCGCAGTCCTGAAAGGCGTACATGGTGGCTTCGGTCACCTCGGACGGCAGCCCTCCTTGTGAGCACGAGGGCACCGGCTCGCCCTCGTCGTCTTCCGGGCGCGGGCCCTGGCCATCCCAGCAGGTGTGGTCCAGGCCGATGAGATGGCCCACCTCGTGGGTGAGCGTGTTGGCCAGGTCGGACATGCACGACTGGTCCCCTTCGGTCTCACCGTCCGCCGACACGGCGAAATCCACGGCGTTCATCTCGATGTCGCCGTCGATGATTTCGCCATCGTTGCTACTACCCGGGTCGTCTACGAAAAACAACGTGGTGATGGCGGCGGCCGAGGGGCTGTAGCAAATCTCCGGATCGTTGCCCGACGGCGGGCGGCACCAGCGGTCCTCGCGGAATTTGATCAGGTTGACGCCGTCGAAGCCGACTTCCTGACGGGTGAATCCTGTTTGGACGAACTCGAGATACGAGCAGGTCTCCGTGCTGTCCTCCCAGGTCTCCAAGACCTCGTCCATGATCGCGAACTCGAGGTTGCCCTCGAGGTGAGAGGTGCCGTCCTCGTGGTAGGCGATGTGGATGCAGCCCGACGTCCACTCCACCGGCGTCTGATCGGCTTCCGTCATCGTGCGGACGTAGGGGAGGTGGCTGTCGTCCGAAGCCGTGACGGGAATGGCATCGTCCAGCGTCCACTGGGCGTCGCCGAGTTCCGTGCGCGCCGAGCGAAGGCTCGCCTGGACCTCCCAGCCGCTATCCAAAACCGGCGGAGAGTGCGAAACCCGCATGCCTACGTCGCCCACCGATCCGCCGAGCTGGACCACGTCGACCTCGTCCCCGGTGTCCGTTCGGATCGTGGACTCGGTGATGATCGCCGAGCCGGACCACCGCGACTCCGCGCGCTCCACCGTCCCGCGTACGAGCACCGTGTCGTCGCGGGCGAGCGCGCCCACCGGCGGCAAGGGGTCTGCTGAGGCCGCTGCGGGTGCCCCGGCTACCGCGGCGGCCAGGCCCGCGATACGCGCCCAGGCACACATTTCCCCGAGCGTATCACGCGTGATACAAGCTGCCCAGCATGCCAGGTCACAGCTCGCACGCCCCGCAGGCGCCGGTTCGGGTCCGCGTTGCGCCGTCGCCGACCGGCGATCCCCACGTGGGCACCGCCTATATCGCGCTGTTCAATTACGTGTTCGCCAAAAGCCGGGGCGGTGCGTTCGTCCTGCGGATCGAAGATACCGATCGCAGCCGCTCGCGCGCCGACAGCGAAAGACAGATTATCGACGCGTTGCGCTGGCTCGGCCTTACGTGGGACGAAGGGCCCGACGTGGGAGGTGCCGCCGGGCCGTACCGGCAGTCGGAGCGCTCGGAGACCTACCGGGAGCACGCCGCCATGCTCGTCGACCGCGGCAGCGCCTATCCGTGCTTTTGCACCGCCGAGCGCCTCGCCGAGCTGCGCGAGCGACAAAAGGCGGAAAAAGCGACGCTCGGCTACGACGGCGCGTGCCGGGCGCTCGACCCCGAGCGGGCTCGCGAGCGGGCGCGGGCGGGTGAGTCGCACACGATCCGCCTGGCCGCGCCGCAAAGTGGCGTCATCACGGTGGACGACGAGCTGCGCGGCCGCGTGGAAATCTCGGCCGAGCAAATCGACGACCAGGTGCTGCTCAAGTCGGACGGGTTTCCCACCTATCATCTGGCGAACGTGGTCGACGATCACCTCATGGAGATCAGCCACGTCATCCGCGCCGAAGAGTGGATCTCGTCCACCCCGAAACACGTCCTGCTTTACGAGGCGTTCGGGTGGCCGCAGCCCACCTGGTTTCACATGCCGCTGTTGCGGAACAAAGACAAGTCCAAGATCTCCAAGCGCAAAAACCCCGTCTCGATCAACTACTATCGCGACGCCGGCATCCTGCCCCGGGCGCTGCTCAACTTCCTCGGCGTGTTGGGCTGGTCTTACGGCGACGACATCGAAAAGTTCACCCTCGCCGAGATGGTCGAGCGCTTCACGTGGGACCGCGTATCGCTCGGCGGGCCCGTCTTCGATACCGACAAGCTGCGCTGGATGAACGAGCAATACCTCCACGAGCTCAGTCACGAGGAGCTCGTGGACGCCCTTTTGGACTGGCGGCTCGGCCGCGAGCACCTCGTGCGCGTGGCGGAGCTCGTCCGCGAGCGGATCAAACAGCTAAACGAGTTCATCCCGGCGACGGCGTTTTTCTTCTCCGGCGATCTCGACTACGAGCCGGTCGCCGACAAGCTCCACATCCCCGAGACGCCGAACAAAGACGTGAAAAAGGCGATCCTCGAGCTCGTGGAGCGCTACGAGCAGGCCGAGGAGTGGCGCGCGAGCGAGCTCGAATCGATCTCCCGGGGCTTTTGCGAGGACAAGGGCTTAAAGACCAAACACGTCTTTATGCTCTTGCGCCTGGGTACGACGGGGCGCAAGGCGTCGCCGCCGCTGTTCGAGACGATGGCCGTGCTCGGGAAGGAGCTCACGCGGAGGCGCCTGCGCCAGGCGGCTGACTTCATCGCGGCCAAAAAGTGAGGTGGCTGGCAAAGGCCCTGCGCTGGCTGACCACCGACGGCTGGCGCGCGATCGACCGCGAGGCGGCCGCGCAGCGCGCGCGTCATGGCGACGGCTACCGGTGGCTCACCGCCGTCGTCCTGCTCACGGCGGTCATCGTGCTCACGCTGCAGGAGTACCTCGGCAGCCGCATCGTCTTTCACGATCTGTCGCCGCCGGACGACGACGACGAGCACTGGCTCCTCAAGAGCTACGTATGGTGGACCGCCTGGCGCGTGGGCGGCTACGCGCTGATCCCGCTGCTCGTCATCCTGGCGCTCCGGGGCGAACGGATCCGCGATTACTACGTCGGCTTCGGCGCGCTGGCCCAGCACTGGAAGATCTACGCCGGCGTCCTCCTGCTCATCCTCCCGCTCGTGCTCTACGCATCGACGCTGGACGAGTTTACCGAGACCTATCCGTTTTACGCCCACGCCAACCGCTCACCGCTGGACTTTTGGACGTGGCAGGTCCTGTACGCGCTGCAGTTCATCGCGCTGGAATTCTTCTTCCGGGGGTTCATGCTCCGGGGGCTCGAGCGGAGCTTCGGGTCGGCGGCGATCTTCGTGATGGTGATTCCCTACACGATGATCCACTTCGGCAAGCCCATGCTCGAGTCGTTCGGGGCCGTGATCGCGGGGGTGGCGCTCGGCACGCTGGCGATGCGCTCGCGCTCGATCTGGGGCGGGGCGTTCTTACACGTCGCCGTCGCCTTCCTCATGGATTGGCTCGCGGTCCAGCAGTGCCCGGATCCGAGCGAGGGGCCGTGTCCCACCGGCTTCTAGAGCCCATCTCAATAATCGAACCGAGCCCGCCGCGCCCGCGGAGGCGGGGCCCGAAAAAAAAACGGACGACCGGAGTTTCCGGATCGTCCGTCAGAATCGAGCTAGCCGTTCGGCCGGTGGATGCATTGATCTATCCCCTACGTTCTCACGTAGGTGGGCTCCACGATAATCGCTTTGCGCTTCCCGACGAGCGGGCGTGCACGCCACGGCCAGAGGCGGATCCCTGGATAGACGGTGTAGGGAATTGATTCGTGCTCCTGCCGAGCCCAACAGCTCTGCAGCTCTCAATTCAGCGTAGCCACGCCGGCGGGCACCGTCAAGCAAAAGCGGCCTCCCGCGGAGCCAGAAATCGAGCAGCGCGAGAGGGGCTCTTTAGCTCTGGTTGCGCCAGGTCTTGGCGGGCCGGCCGTAGGGCGCGCCTTCTCGATCGTGGGGGAACTCGTCGCGAGGATTTTGCGGCTGGTCCTGGCGCCACTCCTCGCTGATGCCGCCCTGAACCGCGATCGAGCGGCCGCCCAGCGCCAGCATCTCGTCTTTCGTGATGATGCCGTCCTGGCGCTCCTCCACCGCGGGGGCATGCAGGCCGCTGTCCATCCGGATCGCGTCGCACGGGCACGCCTCGACGCATAGGCCGCAGACCACGCAGCGCAGCTCGTCGATCTCGAACACGGCGGGGTACTTCTCCACGCCGTCGTCGTCGGTCTCCGCCGGGATGATGGTGATGCAGTCGGCGGGGCACACGGTGGGGCAGCACATGCACGCCACGCATCGCACGGTGTCGTCCTCGCGCTTCATCAGGCGATGGAGACCGCGGTGGCGCGCCGGGTAGGGCGGCTTTTCCTCGGGGTAGCTGATCGTCTCGATGTCGGCCTTGGTCGTGACGTTTTTGAAAAAGTGCTTAACCGTGATCGCGAGCCCCTTGAGCGTCGCGGGGAGGAACGAAGACTCCTCGCGCGCCGGCCGGGCTACTCTGATCGTCCGGACCTTGGGGTTTGCCTCCGAGACCGACACGACCTCGGCCCGGCTGTGCGGCGGTGTTTGTGGTTCGGCGTGTTGCTTTGCCATCGACTACCTCGTCGGTCGCGCGAAAGACGCGCCCCGGCCTGGAAGAACTACCACCAGATCGCGATCAGCGCCGCCACCATCGTGTTGATGAGCGCGATGGGAAGCAGGCGCATCCACCCGAGGCGCATGAGCTGGTCGGGGCGGAAGCGCGGCAGGGTCCACCGGATGGCGAGCTGCAGCCAGCAGAAGAACACCACCTTCAGGCCGAAGGCGAGCACCTGCAGGAGCACCACCACGATGTGCGGCAGATACAGCACCCAGCCCGCGAAGCGGAAGCCGTCTTCGTACAGGAAGGGCACGTGGAACCCGCCGAAGAACACCGTGGTGATCACCGCGGCGATGAACACGATCTCCACGAACTCGGCGAGGAAGAAGATGCCCCAGCGCAGGCCGGAGTACTCGACGAAGTAGCCGACGATCTCCGACTCGCCTTCGGGCATGTCGAACGGCGGGCGTTTGGTCTCGGCGATGGCGGCGGTGAAAAACACGACGAACGCCACGACGCCGATCGGAACCGGCCAGCCCGCGTGAAGGCCGATCGCCCAACCCCAGTTCATGGGGTTCGGGCCCTGCCAGCCGACCATCGCCCCCGGCTCGAGGGTGCCCATCGCGATGAACACCGCCACGAGGGACAGGCCCATCGACACCTCGTAGGACATCATCTGGGACGAGGCGCGCAGTCCCCCGAGGAGCGCCCACTTGTTGTAGCTGGCCCAGCCGGCGATGGTGGCGCCGTAATTGGCCAGCGTGAGGACCGCGAAGTAGAACAGGAGGCCGTACTCGACCTCATAGATTTGCAGGTTGATGGCGTCTTGAAACGCCCCGTGCGCGCTGAGCGCCTCGGTTTCGATTGCGTTTCGAAGCTCGTAGGCGTTTATCACCTCGAACAGCGAATGCGGATAGATCGTGGGCCCGAACGGGATGATGATGAAGGCGATGAAGACCGGGACGATCGCCAGGATCGGCGCCAGCGCGAAGAGCGCTCGGTGCGCGCCCGGCGGGACGTAGTCCTCCTTGCCGATCATCTTCAGGGCGTCCGCCACGAAGTGCAGGATGCCCATGAGCTTGATCGGGCCGATGTTCGCGCGGTTCGGCCCGAGACGATCCTGCATCATGGCGCTTTGGCGGCGCTCGGCCCACGTGAGGAGCGACGCCAGCGGCATCACGAGCAGGAAGATGAGAACGACCCACTTCGTAATCGGCGAGTCGAGGACGCTAAGGAGAATATCCATGGCGGAGCTTCCTTGACCTGTCTCGATGAGCCGCTAGCCCCGGGATTCGGCCCATCGGAGCTGGATGGGCTGGACCTCGCGGCCCCAGTCGGCGCCCTCGAACGCGGCCACGGAACCCACCAGGTCTTGAAAGATCGCCTTCGCGTGGGCGTAGCTTAACGCCGCGTCACAGGCGCGCCCCAGCCGGCACACGACCTCCCAGGCGGGTTGCGCCTGACCGGCGGGCGGGTAGGCGGCGTGCATGCGCTGCACCATGTCTTGGCGGTTCGTGATCGTGCCGTGGACCTCGGCCCACGCGGCCGAGGGGAGGGCGACGTGCGCTCGCCTGGCGATGCCGACCTCGCTGTCGGCGATGACGACCAGGCCGGACAGCGCCGCGGCTCGCTCCATTCCCTCGTCGCTGAGCGGGAGCTCGTGACCGAGCACGAGGAGAGCGTCGAGCCGATCTGCGGCGAGGTCGTCTTCGAGCGCGTCGACGTCGGCCACGCCGTCTCCGGCGATCGCTCTCACCCCGCGGGTGTTCGGGTTTTGGTCGGCGTCCCGCAAAATGTTGTCGGCGCGCTCCGGCGCGGGCGGCTTACCGCCCATGTACAGGCGCGAGAGCTGCCACATGTTTTGGGCGAGCTTCGCGAGGACGAAGTTGTCCTCGTTGGTGTGCTGGGGCGACAGGACGACGCCGACGCGGCTGCGATCGCGCTCCAGGGCGGGTTTCAGTCGTTCGGCCGCCGCGGCGAGGCCGCGATCCCAGCTCGCGGGCAACCCATCGACCACGGGCCCGGCGAGGCGATCCTCGCGGAGCTCGTGGTAGGTGAACCGGCCCTCGTCGCACATCCAGTAGTCGTTGACCTGCGGGTTGTGGCGCGGCATCAGGCGCCACACGCGGCCGTTTTTGTGATGGATCTCCATGTTGCACCCGGTCGCGCAGCCGTTGCACACCGAGGGCGTCATATACAGCTCCCAGGCGCGCATGGTGAACCGGAAGTCCTTCGAGGTGAGCGCGCCGACCGGGCAGACGTCGACCGTGTTGATCGAGTAGGGGTTGTCGAGCTGGGCCCCGGGCGCCGTGCCGAGCTCCTCGCGATCCCCGCGGTTACGCATCTCGAGCTGGTGCTCGCCGGCGACCTCGTCGCACACGCGGATGCAGCGGGTGCACAGGATGCAGCGCTCGGCGTCGAGCACGATGTGCGGGCCGAGGTCTACGACCTTGGGCTTGCGCACCTTGGGGACGTCGACGCGCGAGGCCAGGTTGTTGTGGTCGAAGTAGTAGCGCTGGAGACTGCACTCGCCCGCCTTGTCGCAGATCGGGCAATCGATCGGGTGGTTGACGAGGGTAAACTCCAGCATCTGCCGCCGGGCATCGACGGCGCGCTCGGCGTTCAGCTGCACGACCATACCCTCGGCCGCGACCGCCTGACAGGAAGGCTGAAGCTTCGGCGAGTTTTCGATCTCGACCAGGCATTGGCGGCAGCACGCGGCGATGCTGAGCCCCGGGTGGTAACAAAAGGCGCTCACCTCGTGCCCGAGCTTCTTCGCGGCCTCGAGGACGTTGGTCCCCTTGGGGACGCTGACCTCTTGGCCGTCGATGGTGAGGGACACCATCTCGGGGGCGTCGGTCGCGTGCGGATCCTGCGCGTTGGTTTCGCTCATGGTGGTGTCGAAGGGGAGGCCGCGAGCGCCGTCGCGGCGGTGGAGAGTGTCGGCGCGATCACTTGTCGCACTCGCCGCCGATCATGTTGATCATGCCGAAAATCGGGACGATGTCGGAGATGAACGCGCCCTTGATGGTGTCGCCGACCGTCTGCAGATTGATGAGGCTCGGCGATCGCACGTAGCACTTGTAAGGCCGGCCGGTGCCGTCGGCCACGACGAAGAAGCCGAGCTCGCCGTTTCCGCCCTCGGTAAACGAGTAGCTCTGTCCGGGCGGCACCCGAATGCCGTCCATGATGTGCTTGAAGTGGCGGATCATCGCCTCGATGGTGTTGTAGGTCTCCCGCTTGGGGGGCATCGAGACGCGGGGATCGTCTGCCATCACCGGCCCGTCTGGAATCTGAGCCCGGGCCTGGCGGAGGATGCGGATCGACTGTCGCATCTCCTCCATGCGGACGAGGAAGCGATCGAAGCAGTCCCCCTTCGTACCCACGGGCACGTCGAACTCAAAGCGATCGTAGATCGAGTAGGGGAAGTCTTTGCGCACGTCGTAATCGACGCCGCAGGCGCGCAGACACGGCCCGGTGAGCCCGTAGTTTTTCGCATCCTCCGCCGACAGCGGACCGACATCTTCCATGCGGTCGCGGAAGATGCGGTTGTTGAGGAGCATGCTTTGACACTCGTCCAAGACCTTCTCGGTCTCGTCGATGTTGTGGTCGAGGTGATCCAGGAACGTGGGCGTGAGATCCTTCACCACCCCGCCGACGCGGACGTAGGAGTAGGTGAGCCTGGCTCCCGATAACTCCTCGAGGAGCGTGAACAGCCAGTCGCGGGCTTTGAGCAGGTAGAGGAACGGCGTAAACGCGCCCACCTCCATCGCCGCCGCGCCCAGGCACGTCATGTGGTCGGTGACCCGGGAGACCTCGCCGACGAGCACGCGGATGTATTCGGCGCGCTCGGGGATCTCGCTGGTGAGCCCCATCATCTTTTCGACCGCCATCGCGTAGCCCACGTTGTTGAGCATCGGCGAGACGTAGTTCAGGCGGTCGGTGTAGGGGAAAATTTGGCTGTACGTCGCGTACTCCGACTCTTTTTCGAAGCAGCGGTGCAGGTAGCCCGGCTGAACGTCGCCCTCGACGATGCGCTCCCCGTCCACCTTCAAGACGATACGCACCGTCCCGTGCATGGCCGGGTGGGACGGCCCCATGTTGAGCGTCATGAGCTCATTCGGGATCTCGTCGCCTTCATCGAGATCCTCGACTGTCTTGCGTCCGAGGACGAGGTTTTTTAGCTCGGCCATGGCGTATCGTTCCGGCGTCTAAGCCCGCCGCAAGCGGACGCAGTCGCCCCGGAGCGGGGGGCATCAAGCGCGGTTGCGGGCGTGGGATGACGCATGGATGAGAGTAAGATCGTGCGCTCGGTGTGCCTTGAAACTCGGTGTCAGCACACTAGGTCGATGAAAAGTCGCGGCGAACGAGCGGTTGCCGTTTGTCTTTCGGATAGTCCTTGCGGAGCGGATAACCTTCGAATTCGTCGTACATGTAGAGCCGCCGAAGGTCGCCGTGACCCTCGAAGTGGATGCCGTACATATCGTAGGTCTCGCGCTCGAGCCAGCCGAAGCCCTTCCACAGTCCGCTCAGGCTCTGGATCTCGGGCTTGTCTTCGGGCAAGCGGCAGATGAGCCGGATGCGGTGCTTATGCTCGAGCGACAACAGCGCGTAAAACACCTCGAAGCGCGGCTCCTCACCGAGCCGGTCGTTACACGTGCAAAACACCGGCACGTCGAACGCCATCGCGGGATCGTCTCGGAGAAACGTCGCGATCTCGAGGAGCTTTTGGGGGTCGACGACGGCGCACGCGTCACCCAGCTCGATGTGGGTGCTCGCGATGGCCTCGCCAAACTTCTTCTCGAGAGTAGCTAGGACTTGTTCGGACATCAGCTTTGCCGGCTCCGCGGAGGGATCAAAAGGCGGCGCCCGGGACGGCGGTCGTCGGCCGCGAGGCGCCCAGCGCGCCCGCGGGCGCGGAGCTTACCCCGACTCCGCCGCGAGCTTGGCTCGCTTGTCGCGGACTTGGGAGTGTCCCCGGGCCTCCTGAACGCGGTTTTGAAGGAGGATGATGGCGTCGAGCACCTGCTCGGGGCGCGGCGGGCAGCCGGGTACGTAGACGTCGATGGGGATGACCTGATCGGCCCCCGGCATCGTGCTGTAGTTTTGGTAAAAACCGCCCGTGGACGCGCACACCCCGAACGCGAGCGCCCACTTCGGCTCGGCCATCTGATCGTAGATGCGCTTGAGCACGGGGCCTTGCCGCTCGGTGATCGTCCCCACGACCATCATGAGGTCCGACTGCCGGGGAGAAAACCGCGGGAACTCGGCGCCAAACCGGGCGATGTCGTACTTGGGCGAGGTCACGGACATGTACTCCATGCCGCAACACGCCGTCACGAACGGGTAGCTGAAGAAGGAGAACTTCCGCGCCCAATTGGCGGCGTCCTCGATTCGGGTTGTCGTGAGCTCTAGTCCCATCCGATCGCCTTCTTTCGCCAGACGTACGTGAGGGCGACGACGAGCACCGATACGAAGACCAGCATGATGCCGAAGCCGTAGAGGCTGGCGCCGCCGTCTGGGTGTACCGAGAGATCGTCGTACAAGATGGCCCACGGGAACATCACCGCCGCCGCGATGTCGAACAAGAGAAACAGGATCGCGACCTGGTAAAACCGCACGGAGTGGCGCGCCCGGGGCGAGCCAATGGGATCGGATCCGCACTCGTAGGGGACTTCCTTTTCGCCCGCAATCCGCTTGGGGCCGATCAGCACGGCGAGGGCGACGAGGAGGCCCGTGAACCCGACGGCGAGGACGACGGCGAGGCCTGCTGGTATGTATGCTTGCAGCTCCAAAGCGCCAGGATTATAGAGCAGAGATACCTCAGCCCGGTCAATGTTCCCGGGGGCACGATTCCCGAAAACCGAGTTCGCGGCATCGCGGGACGCCGTTCAAGTAACGAGGCGCTGGGCGTCCGTCAACCGGAAGGCGTCCAGCGTCGCCCGGCCCAGCCCGGCGAAACGAGCGGGCGGCGGGCCTGCGCGGCCCGTCGCCTGACGCGCTACACGGTCTGCTGCGCCGTACGCAGCGCGTCCTCGAACGTCGCCACGATGTTGTCGGACCCGGACACCAGGTAGACCGTGTCTGGGTGCGTTCTGCGATGAGCGCGGATCTCCTCGACGATGGCTCGCGATGCTTCTTCGGCGCTGATGCTACCGCTGTCGGTGCCGAGCGCCGGTACGGCGACCACGGCCAGCTCGCTGGCGCTGGCCGCGATGAGGGCAGCTCGGGTGGCTCGGCGGACGTTTTCGGCGCCGATCTTCATCCCGGGCTCTTCCATCGTAGGAGCGTGAATCACGTGCTTGGCGGGCAGCGAGCCGGCGGCCGTGATCATCGCGGCGCCCACAGGCACCGGAGCGCGAGCCATCGTCTCCTCCTGGATCGACTCCCCCCCTCGCTCGCGGATGGCGGCACCGACGCCGCGATCCATAACACCCAGGGAATTCGCAGGGTTGACGATGGCGTCGACTTCGAGTTGGGTGATGTCCGCGTTGGTAACGTGAACTTGCATCGCACCGAGCTCGGCCTACACCGTACCACGGCGCCAGCGCGCCGACAACCCGTAAGACGCGACTATCCTTGCCTTTTTAAGGGCGCGGCGGCGGCGCTCGGAGCGATCCACGCAAGCTCAAGCGGCGAACGCTTTTTCGAGCTCCTTTTCGACTCGCTGCTCCGTCCAGTTGCGAGCCACCGAGAGCTCCTTGACGATCAGGCCCTTGGCCGTGTCCAGCATCCGGCGCTCGCCGAACGACAGCGCCTTGCTGTCCTTGAGCCTGTAGAGATCCCGGAACACTTCGGCGACCTCGAAGAGCGAGCCGGTCTTGATCTTTTCCATGAATCCGCGGTAGCGCCGGTTCCACGTCTGCTTGTCGATGTGGATGTCCTGCTCGCGGAGGATGTCGAAGACCTCGTCGATCTCGTCGTTCGTCGCTAGCGGCCGGAGTCCTACCTGATCGGCTTTGTCCTTCGGCACGAGGATCTGCATATCGCTGTCTAGGACCCGAAGGACGTAAAAGGAACAAAGGGCGCCGTTGATTTCCTTGCTCTCGATGCCCACCACCTCCGCCACACCCTGTGCCGGGTAGACGGCTTTATCGCCGATCGTGAACTCCACCATCGTGTTGATACCTCCGATTTGTTGGGAACGTTGGAGCCGGTTCCTGTCTCGTGACCGCGGAGCGGTCTATCATGTCGGCCCGCGCGCCCCTGGCGGACTCCAGAGCCGATGATCGCATAGAAGGGGGACGCGTCCTGCCCGTGTGCAGCGAAGATGCCAACATGCGGGGACTACTCGCCATGCTGTGATTTCAGCATATTGAACGCGGTGCGGCGAATTTCCTGGGCAGTATGGTGTGACATCTTGGCGCAGTGCGGGTGAGGTAATCTCTTGCCAAATCACGGAAACGCAATGTCTTCGGCCCCCTAGGGTGGTGACCCGAATTCCTGCCGCGGTAGGAAGCCGGACTAGCCACCTACGCAGTGCGGCAAGAATGATATTCAGTTAAGCCCTTTGGGCCGGCGCTCTCGGTTTCTTGCGACCCGCGGCGACCTCCGCTCGGCGCGGCGGCTTGCACCGAGGCCCGCAACCCGACGGTACTTTAGGTGATAGGATTCGCATTCAGGTGGATCCCCTAGGCAAGCTCCTCAGGCATCTGGGCGCCATCGACGACGACGCTCTCGCGGACGTCCTCGCATGGCAGGCGCAGCCGCTCCGCCTCGCCTCGCTGTGTTATGCGCTCGGCCACGTCGACGAGGCCGCGCTCGTGCGCGCCTTGTCGCGCCAGGCGGGCATGCCCGGGGTCGTGCTCGACGAATCGGTGATCCGCCTGTCATGCCTCGCCGGGCTCCCCGTCTGGCTGCTCCTCGACCACACCCTGTTACCCGTTTACGAGGACGACGCCCGCATCTTCGTCGCGACGGAGGCCCTGGCCGAGACGAGCCGAGCGCTGCGGCAGGTCGAGCTTCACAAGGGCAAGCGGGCGGTGCCTCACGTGGCGCTGCAAATTACCCTCGCGCGGACCCTCAGAGCATGCGTGACGGCGGCCGAGCAGGGCGAAACTTACTACGTGGGACCGCGGGCGCGGCCCGAGCAGGCCGACGCGCGGGGCGCGATGGTCGTCGTCTCGGAGGTCCGCGCGAGCCCCGACAGCGATCCCGAGGCCCGGGCGCAGGAGGCGGTGATCGAGGACGTCACAAAGGAGATCGTGGACGCGGAGCTGATCCCGATCGACGAAGCTGACGCGGCCACGGGCTCGATCACCACGCAGAGCGTGGAGCGGGTGGATGAAAGCTCAGCCGCGGATGACGCCGCGGAGCGGCGCACCGACCCGATGTTGGGGGAGCTCGCGCCGTTGCCCGGGTCGCCGGAGGAAGACGACGCACTGGGGGGCGGCGCGGACCGACGCAGCGCCCGGGCGCGTGTCGTCCTCGTCGATGACGACACGGCCTCGCGCAGCCTCGTGGTCAAGGAGCTCGAGCCGGCGGGCTTCGAGGTGGAGGCCTACGCGTCCGGGCGCGACGCGGTGAGGCGCCTGCGCGAGAGTCCGCCCGACCTCGTGATCGCGGACGTCATGCTCCCCGAGATCGGCGGGCTCGAAATCTGTCGCACGATCAAGCAGAGCGAGCGCTACGGCGACATCCCCGTCATCCTCGTCTCCGCGGTGCTCGGCTCGGATCGCCTCTCTCCCGAGGTGCTCGAGCGCTACGGCGCCGACGACTACTTCGAAAAGCCGCTCGACGTCGCGAGTCTGTCCGGTCGCGCGGGCGAGCTCGTCGGCACGGGGGCGACGAGAGCGCGCTCGGTCGAGGATGACGGCAGCTTCGAGCGGGCGATGGATCTGTATCGGGACGGCCAGGTGGACGACGCAGTGTCCGTGCTCCGAACCGGCGTGGAAATCGATCCGCTGTCCGTCAAGCACCACTTCGCGCTCGGCAATCTGCTGCAGAAGCAGGAGCGGATCTACGAGGCCATCGACGCCTACGAGACCACCGTCGAGCTCAAGCCGGACTACTTCCCAGCCCTCACGCGCCTCGCCTACCTCTATTACACACAGGGCTTCGCGGCGCGGGCGATCGACGCGTGGCGGCGCTCTTTGCCCCACTGCCCGGATTCGGGTTTGCGCGAAAACATCGAGATCTTCATGCGCAAGCTCATCGCCGAGATGCAGACTTCGTAAGCGCGAGCGCGGGCGCGGGCGCGGGCGCGGGCGCGGTTTGCGCGCCGAGAGAAAAACTCGACCGCCGGGTCGAGAGGACCCGGCGGCCCTCCGGGGGCAAATGGCCGTCCGTCGTGTTCTTACCCCGCGGAGACTATGCGGGGGAGGAAAGCGAACGCGGTGCCAACTTGCAAGTATATGAAATCACGACGATGCTGGTGTGCCTGCGTGAATGTTCGTTAACGGATGGGGTTGTGAAATCGTATCCGGGCGCGGCGAGAGCCTCAGCTCGGCGGCCCGCCGGCCGCGGGAACGAGGACCGTGTTTTGCGGCGGACTGCCGGTCTGCCTGCCCGGGTAGTCCAGGGTGTGGTGAAGACCCCGCGACTCCTTGCGGCGACCGGCGCTTTCGATGACGAGGTGTGCGACCAAGGCGACGTTTCGAAGCTCCACGATGTCGCGCGTGATTCGGAAGTTCCAGTAGTACTCGGTGATCTCTTTTCGCAACAGCTCGATGCGGCTGCGCGCGCGATCGATCCGCTTGTCGGTGCGCACGATTCCCACGTAGCTCCACATGAACCGGCGGATCTCGTCCCAGTTGAGCGCGACCACGATGGCGTCGTTGGAGTCGGTGGCGTGGCCCGACTGCCAGGGCGCCACGCGGCGCGGCCGCCTGTGCGTGGTTCGGCGAACGTCGTCGGCGGCGCGGGCGGCGAACACGAGCCCCTCGAGGAGCGAGTTCGAGGCGAGGCGGCAAGCGCCGTGCAACCCCGTGTGGGCGGTCTCGCCGATGGCGTATAGGCCGGGGATGGCTGTCCGTCCGTCGCGGTCGCTCACGATGCCCCCGCAGAAGTAGTGCGCCGCCGGAACCACGGGGATGGGATCCCGCGTGATGTCGATGCCGAGGGCGAGGCAGCGCTCGTGGATCGTGGGAAACCGCCGCCGGACGAAACCCGAGTCGAGGTGACTCATATCGAGGAACACCGAGTCGTGGCCGCTCTTTTTGAGCTCGGTGTCGATGGCCCTCGCCACCACGTCGCGCGGGCCGAGCTCCGCCTTCGGATGGTAGTCGGCCATGAACGCCATGCCGTCCGCCCGGCGCAATACGCCGCCCTCGCCGCGGAGCGCCTCCGAGATGAGGAACGATTTGGCGTGCGGGTGGTACAGGCAGGTCGGGTGGAACTGCACGAACTCCAGGTTCGCGACCGGGGCGCCGATTCGGTACGCCATGGCGATGCCGTCACCGGTCGCGACGTCGGGATTGGACGTGTAGATGTAGACCTTGCCGGCGCCGCCGGTGGCGAGCACCGTGGCGCGCGCCAGGCACGTCACCACTTCGCCGGAGGCGGCGTCTAGCACGTAGGCGCCGAAGCAGGCCGGCTCTCCACCGTACTTGGCCATCGAGAGGAGATCGACGGCGGTGTGGCCGGACATCAGCGTGATGTTTTCGTGGTTCGCGACGGCGGCGACGAGCGCGCGCTGCACCTCGCGGCCGGTGGCGTCTTTGTAGTGGACCACGCGTCGCCGGCTGTGGCCGCCTTCTCGCGTGAGCTCGAAGGTCTCGCCTTGGCGCGCGAACTGTGCCCCGAGCTCGGCCAATGTGTGCACGTGCCGAGGGCCCTCGCGCACGGCGAGGTCGACGATCTCGGCGTCGCAGAGCCCGTCACCGACGGTGATCGTGTCTTCGATGTGCGCCGCCGGCGAGTCACCCTCGGCGAGGGCTGCGGCGATGCCGCCTTGCGCCGAGTGGGTCGCGCTGTCGTTCGGGCTCTTTTTCGTGACGATGACCACGCGACCGTGCTCGGCAGCGCGGAGCGCGAAGTAAAGCCCCGCGACGCCCGACCCGATGACGAGGTAGTCGGTCTCGAGCTCGGAGTCCATGGGGACATACTACCGCCTACGGGGCGGCTTGGCGCGGGTTTGGCGGGCTGGTATCATCGCGCGGATGCGCCTACCGGTCGCGCTGTTTACCGCCGTGGTGGCGGGGACGCTGGTCGTTTCGCTGCCGGTCACGGGGAGCGCGCCCCGGGCGGACATCTACATGTACGAGGACGAAGACGGCGTCGTCCACTACACCAACGTGCGGCCGCGCGGCGACGACGCCGCCGCCTGGGAGCGGGTGATCCGCGGACCCAGCAGTGCCGGCGATCGCAGGCGCTCGCCGCGCTCGGACGACGACGACTGCGAGCGGTGCCCGATCGTGCCCGCCCGCGACGACTCACCCGAGCGGTTTCAACGATACGACGAGTATATCCGCGAGGCGTCGGCCCTATACCGGATCCCGATCCCGCTCATTCGCGCGGTGATCCGCATCGAGTCGGACTACGATTCCCGGGTCGTGTCGTCCAAGGGCGCGCGCGGGCTCATGCAGCTCATGCCGGCGGTGGTGAGCGACATGGGGATCGAGGATCCACACGAGCCGAGGCAAAACATTCTCGCCGGGACTCGGCTGCTTCGGATCCTCGCAAATCGCTATGAAGGCGACTTGGTGCTCACCTTGGCGGGCTACCACGCCGGGATGGGCTCGCTGGCCCGATACGGCGACGAGGTTCCTCCCTACCCCTATACGCGTCAATATGTGCAGCTCGTGGTGGATCGCTACAACCACTACCGCGAGCGGGCCAGCCAGCGCGCGAGCCGGTGAGCGGCGGGCGGGCGCTGCGCCCCGTGCGGCGAAACCGCCTCGCGAGCCGGGTGGGACGCCCGGCGCGCGGGTATCCCGGCGCTTGCGCGGCTTGACCGGGGCGGGCCAGGGCCGTTTAATGGGCGGCGGTGGCGCAACAGTATGCAGGCTCGGACGCTGCTCAGAAGGGGGCGTTCGAAGGTCATCTCGTCGCCGCGGGTGAGCACCTGCGCCGCGACGAAGTGGAGGAGGCGTGTGAGGCGTTGCGCGCGGCGCTCGCGCTGCGGGCGGGTGAGCCGAGAGCGCTCGCGCTGCTCGGGCTCGCGTATTTCCGTCGCGCCGACTTCGAATCGGCGCTCCCGATCTATGGCGAGCTCGTGACGAGCGCGCCGGATAACGCGTCATACAGGCTCAATCTCGGGCTCGTGCACCTCAAGCTCGGGAACGCTGAAGGGGCGATCGAGGAGCTGTCGAGGAGCCGCGAGCTCGACCCGAGCCAGCCGCGCACCGTGAGTTACCTCGGTCTCGCCTACGCCCGACGGGGGCGCTACGACCGGGCCTACCAGGCGTTTTTGCAGGCGGGCGAGGACGCGCTCGCCGAGGAAATGGCGGACTATCTCCCGACCGAGCTGCGCGATGCGATCCGTGAGGCGGTCGAAAACAAGCTGCCGGGCGCGTTCGTCGACGACGAAGACGACGACGACGCCGAGCCAGAGGCGCCGGCCGCCTCGGCCGCGGACGCCGCTTCCGCGAGCCGTGCAGGCCACGCCAAAGACGCCAAGTCGCTCGCGGGCACGCCGCCTCCGCTTCCCTCCGCGCGGGGGCACGGGCCAAACGGGTCGAGCCCCAATAGCGCGTCGGCGGTCGCGGCGTCGCCCCGCGCCGCAGCCGCGGAGGAGGAGGAGGATGAGGAGGAGTCCGACGACGACGCGAGCGACGCGCTCGAAGCCGCCGCGGCGCTGTTCGCCCCCGCCGACGATGACGGCGGAGACGCCGAACAAGCAGATCTGGGTGGCCCCTCCGTGCTTCGAGCCGTGGATGAGGCTGTTCCCTCCGCCGCGGCGAGCGCGGCGGCCACGCGGGCCGCCGTGGGGCACCGGCCGCCGCAGCCAGTATCCGAGCTCGCCACCGACAAGCTTATCCGGCCCGAGGACGGCCACCACGCCTTCGAAATCGGCGCGGGCGGCGTGCTCATCATTCGCGTCGAGGATCGCCTGCTCTCGCGCACCGAGGGCGTCATCGTCTCGGGCGGGGATCTCGCCTATGAGCCGGCGACGCGTCACGCCCGCGGGTCGTCTACGGGCGAGGTGTTCGGCGGCGACGATCGGCCGATGTTCATCATCAGCGGCCGCGGCCAGCTCGTGGCGACGCCGCTCGGCGAGCGGTTCGCGGCGGTCACCCTCGACGACGACATCTTCTATCTCCGCGAGGATCTCGTTTACGCGTTCGAACCGCGGCTGCAGTGGGAAAACGGTTACGTGCCGGGATCCGACTCGGCGATCCCGGTCGTGCAGTTCCGCGGCCAGGGCGATGTGGCGATCCGAAGTAGGCGCCCCTTGCTCTCGCTCAAGCTCATGGCCGAGCGGGTTCTCTACGTCGACGCGGAGGTTTTGGGCGGCTGGATCGGGCGCGTGATTCCTCGCGTGGTCGCGCCAGCCGCCGGCGGCGAGGGGTCCACAGCCTTCGTCGAGTGCACGGGTGAGGGCGTGGTGCTCATCGACGATCCTGACTCGAGCGGTTCAGACGGCCCGTGACGCCCCGCCAGCCAGAGAGGCTGCGTCCGCTTCGCGAGGAGATTACCGATCTCCCGAACGTGATCACGCTCGTGCGGATCGCGATGATCCCGCTCGTCCTGATTTTCATCGACAACTACAGCCGCGAGCTGTCGGCGCTGGCGGCGCTGATCTTCGTGGTCGCGTCCGCCACCGACGCGCTCGACGGCTACCTCGCCAGGCGACTCGGCCTCGTCACCGTGGTCGGCAAGTTCCTCGATCCGCTGGCGGACAAGCTGATCGTCTTGTCCACGCTGGTGATGCTGGTCGATGCCGGCCGCGCCCCCGCGTGGCTCGTCGTCGTGCTCATGGCCAGGGAGCTGTCGATCACCGGGCTGCGGGCGATCGCCTCCCAAGAGGGTTACGTGATCGCCGCCGGCGCCGGCGGCAAGGCCAAAACCGCGTTTCAGGTCATCGGGATCACCTTCCTGCTGCTTTACTTTCCCTATGACGTCCTGATTTTCGACTACACGGTCGACTTTCACCAAATCGGGCTCTACGTCCTGTATCTGTCGCTGGTGATGTCCGTTTTGTCGGCCTTCGAGTACTTCAGGTTCTTCGTCGAGGCCGCGTCCAAGCAGGCCAAGGAGCTGGAGGCTCAGGGCATCACGCGGCAGGGGCTCAAGGA
>SLNH01000473.1 GCA_007133195.1 Nannocystineae bacterium
CCGCCGCCGGCCGCGCGGCGCGCGATCTCACGACATGCGGTGAATCTTCAGCATGTTGGTGGTCTCGCCGGAACCGATCGGAACGCCCGCCGTGATGACCACGTGCTGGCCGGACTCCGACAGCGTATGTTCGTCGAGGACCTTCTCCGTGCGCTCGAGGAGCTCATCGGTGGTAGCCGCGGGCGAGACGTTTAGCGGCAGCACACCCCAGTAGAGCGCCAGCCGCCGGTAGGTGATGTCGTCGCTGGTGAGCGCGATGATCTGGGCCTCGGGGCGGTACTCGCTCATGAGCCGCGCCGCCCCGCCGGAGTCGGTGAGGACCACGATGGTCTTGATTCCCATCTGCTTGGAGGCGATGACCGCGGCGTGAGCCACGGCGTTCGCCGAGACGGGCAGGTCGATGTGCGGAGGCTCTAAATTGAGCCGGTAGTCGTGACTCGTTTCGATCTCTTGGATGATGCGGCCCATCGTCCGCACCGCCTCGTTCGCGTGCCGGCCGACGGCGGTCTCCCCGGACAGCATGAGCGCGTCGGTGCCGTCGAGCACGGCGTTGGCCACGTCGGACGCCTCCGCGCGCGTAGGGCGCGTGTTGTGGATCATCGACTCGAGCATCTGCGTCGCGGTGATCACCAACTTGCCGTGGCGGCCCGTCGCGTCGATGATCCGCTTTTGGATGAGGGGCACCTTCTCCGGCCCCAGTTCGACGCCAAGGTCGCCTCGCGCCACCATGATTCCGTCCGAGACCTTGACGATCTCCTCGAGGTGTTCGATCGCCTGGGGCTTTTCGATCTTGGCGATGATGGGGATCTGCGTCTCGCCCGTGTGCGCCAGGCGGCGCGCGAGCAACACGTCTTCGGGGGAGCGGACGAACGACAGGGCGATGTAGTCCACCCCGATGCGGACGCCGAACGCGAGATCCTGGCGATCCTTTTCCGTCAAGGCGGGGGCGGAGACGGCGACGTTCGGCAGGTTGATGCCCTTGTTGTCCTTGAGCACGCCGCCGCACACCACGACGGTTTTGATCTCTCGGTCGCCCACGTCGGTGACCGCCAGCGAAAGATAGCCGTCGTCCAGGAGGATGGGGTCGCCCACGTGCACGTCGGTGGTGAGGTTCGCGTGGGATGTGGCGACGACGTGACGGTTGCCCGTCACGGAGGTGTCGGTGGTGATCCGAAACTCGTCTCCCGCGCGAAGCTCGACCTGGCCGTCTTCGAACTTGCCGACCCGGATCTTGGGTCCCTGCAGGTCGAGCAGGCAGGCGACGGCGCGGTTTCGCCGCGCCGCTTCACTTCGCACGGCTTGCAGGGATTTCAGGTGGTTGTCGTAACTGCCGTGCGAGAAGTTGAGCCGGGCCACGTCCATGCCGGCGTCGATGAGCTCCCCGATGCGCTCGGGGGTGTCCGTGGCGGGGCCGAGGGTGCAGACGATCTTGGCGCGGCGCATGGCCCTAGTGAACCACAAAAGTCTTGCATGACCGAAGGGCGGTGCGTATACGTTCGCACCCTATGCGCTCATCCCGCGCGCCATGCGCGACGCCGGGCGTCCTGCTCGTGGTCGCCGTGGCCTCGCTCTCGTGCACGGTCACGCGCGAATCGCCCGATCTGGTCGGTCAGGACGTGCGCGTCACCCTGATCCACACGTCTGATATCCACTCGCGGCTGTTTCCGTTCAACTTCGAGCCCAACCGGTTCGAGCGGGAGGACGGGTTCGACACCGAGAACGCGCCGTTCGGCGGCGCGGCGCGGATGGCCACGGTCATCGACGACGTCCGGTCGCGGGCCCCGCGCTCGCTGTGGCTGGACTCCGGCGACATCTTTCAGGGCGCACCGGTGTTCAACATGTTCTCGGGCGAGGCCGAGATGCGGACGCTCAGCTACATGGGCATCGACGGCGCCGTGATCGGCAATCACGAGTTCGATCTGGGCTCGGAAAACCTGTTTCACCAGATCGACAATTGGGCCGAATTTTCGCTGCTCGCAGCCAACTACGAATTCGAGGATCCGCCGAACCCCAGCGAGCGCTTCCTCTCCGACGTCGTTCCCCCCTACACGATCTTCGATCTGGACGGCGTTACCTTCGGGGTGATCGGCATGGGCAACTGGTCGTCCATGACCGGGATCTTCGAGGGCGGCAACAGCCTGGGCATTCGCCCCCGCGAGGATCGGCAGGTCGTGCGCGAGTACGTGAGCCTGCTCCGGTCGCAGGTCGACGTCGTCGTGCTGCTCTCGCACCTGGGGCTGAGCGAGGACGAGGGGCTCGCGGCCTACGAGGCCGCCGATCCCAACGAGGAGCTCCCCCTCGAGGGGGTGGACCTCATCCTCGGCGGGCACCTTCACATCGTCCTCACGCCGCCGAAGGTGCTGCCGAGCGATCAGCACGGAAACCAAACGATCCTCGCGCACTCTGGCGCGTTTTCCAAGTACGTGGGCAAGCTCGATGTCGTGGTGCGCGTCGGCGAGGACAACGCCGATCCTTCCGAGCGGAGCCGCATCGTCGCGCACTCCTACGAGCACATCCCCATCGACTCGCAGATCCGCCCGCACGCCGGGGTGACGGATCTGCTTTTGCCCTACGCGCAAGAGATGCACGAGGCGATCGACCTCGAGGGGGTGTTCGCCTACGTGGACCGACCCGAGGGACAGGGGATCGTGCGGAACGACCCCTCCGGCGGCGATTCTCAGCTCGGCAACATGGTCGCCCGCGCGATGCAGGAGCGCAGTGGCATCGAGGCCGAATTTTCGCTCACCAACACGCTCGGGATTCGGGCGGACTTCCAGCGAGGGGCGCTCAACCTCGAGGAGATGTTCAATGTGTTTCCGTTCGAGAACTCGATCACGGTGATGTATCTGTCGGGCTCCGAGGTGCAGGAGACCCTGGACTACGTGGCGCGCCGCTCCTCTGGGAGGGGGTGCCGGACGCAGGTCCAGGTTTCAGGCCTGTGGTTCGACATGGTCTGCGATTCCTCGGACTGCCCGGACGGAGACACCGCCTGCGCGCGAAACATCTACCTCGGAGACGACTGCCGCGGTGGAAACCCCTCGGGGCCCATCGACGACTCGCGGTGCGCGCCGCTCGAGCGGGAGGGGCTTTACCGGGTGGCCGTCAACGACTACATCGCCGACGGCGGATCGGGCTTCGACGTGCTCCAGCGCAACAGCTCGAAGCAGTACACCGACGTTTCGCTACGCGACGCGCTGATCGATTTCCTCCGCGGCCAGCCGGCGTGCGGGGAAGGCGTGGTCGACGTGGACGACCCCGAGGAGCGCCCGGTTCGCGAGCTCCATGGCGAGGTGGCGTGCCTCGACGGGTCGATCGAGCCTCACGATGGCAGGATTCGGCCGGTTGTCGATTGAGCGGGCGGGGGCGCCGGCGGCGGCGCTGTGGGCCGCGGCGGCGGTCGGGGCGGGGTGCGTGGAGGAGCTCCCGCCCCTCGAGGGAACGACTTCGCTCGACGTCGAGCTCGTGAGCCCGGAGCCGAACAGTCCGTCCGATGTCCTCGGCCCGGACGACCGCGAGATGACCCTGCGCATTCGCGCGCTCGACACGCGAAACGAGGTCGATACGGGGTTCGAAGGGACGGTGGATCTCTACGCCCACTTTTTGGGCGGACTCACCCCGAGCCTGGATGACACGCCCCTCGCGTCGGCGGAGCTTACGGGGGGCGTCTCGGACGATGTCACCCTCGAGCTCCCTCGCGTGCACGGAGAGGCGTTCGTGTGGGCGGAGCACGTGGAGGGCGAAAATCCGACCATGGCCACCGGGGCGTCGCCTTCGCTTTACTATCGCGAGCCGTACGTGAGGGACGTCCGCGAGCCGCTGGACGAGGACGCGCCCGGCGCGCTCGAGGCTTCGCCGCTTCACGACAAGCAGGTCACGATCCGGGGATCCCGCCACGGCGAGCGGGGTCGGCTCGTGGTCAACGGCGTGTTTTCGCAGGGCTACACCGTGGAGGACGTGGAGTGCGAGGACGCCGCGGGCACGCCCCCCTGCACGCGCGGAGACTACGACGCCGTGTTCGTGTTTACGTTCAGCCGGCCGCTCGATCACGAGGGGCGGCCCATTCGACGCGGCGACGTCGTCTCCACGATCAGTGGCGGAGTCACCCACTTCAACGGCCTCGTGCAGTTCAGTTTCCCCCAGACGCTCTCCGCCGACGAGGCGCCCGACCGCGAGCGCCTCGCGCCGCCGGCCCGGTTCGACCAGACGTGGCTCACATCGCTCACCGAGCTAGGCCGCGTGGAGTCGGCTCCGCTCGCTGTCGAAGGCGCCGAGCTTTGTCCCTTGGACGAGGACTACGACACCTTCGAGCAGTGGAAGCTCGACGTCGGGCGGGGCTGTGGCGACGCGATCAACGTCATCACCGCGGAGCGGCTCGACGAGTTCGATCCGGCCCCGTACGTGGGTGAGGTCATCCCGGAGGTGGTCGGGGTGCTCAGGCCGATCAACATCGGCAACTTTCACGTTTGGATCATCTACCCGCGCGACGAAGACGATTTGACTCTCCCCGAGCTGTGAACCGGAGTTTGCCCTTGCACGCAACGTTCGCGTTCGTAATTGCCACCGCCGCGCCCACCGCGGTGGCGGCGCAAACCGAGTTATCGCCCGAGCTGTCGCCCGAGCTGTCGCTCGAGCTATCGCCCGATCGATCAATCGACCCGCCGGGCGGCGGCGGGCACGCCGCGCCCTTGGCCCTGGAAGGGGCGCTCGCCCAGGACGATAGCGACGACGATGCCGGCGGTGAGGGGGAACAGCCGCCGCCTCCGCCGGGCGAGGACGCGGCCGAGGCGTCACCGGAGGCCGAGGACGCGCCGCCTCACGACGGCGGGGAGGACGGCGCTGACGAGGGCGGAGCGGACGAGTCCTCGGCCCTCGCGCAGGAGGGAGACTCGCGCGGCGAGTCGGGATTCATGGACGTGCGCCTCAATCTCACGCTCACGAACGAAAACGTGTTCGCGGAGCCCGGCGAGACGATCCCCAGCGTGCCGGGCTGGCGTTTCGGCCAGCCGAGCACGCTCGGCACGATGTTCTTCGACAACTACGACACGCGGTTTTCCGGCTACGAGACCATGTCGCACATGGTTCTCTACCGCCAGCACAACGTCGATAGCTGGGAGGCCGAGGGCGCGCTCGTCTTGCGCATCAACAACCTGGCGCAAGATAGCATCGACTTGAGCGACGCCGGGTCCTACCTCCGGGTCGCGTACTGGTTCGATGAAGACCGGATCGACCAGCGGCGGATTTCGCTCACCGCGTTTCCCACCTCGAGCGACCGGTTTCGCCTCGGCTACAGCTACCGGCTGTCGTGGGGCGGAGATCCGACCTACCAGCGCAGCGAGGGCGCCGTGCCCGGCATGAGGCTCCAGTACGATACCGGGGACTTTTACACCTTCGTAGGGGCCAAGTCGGCGGTGGTGCTCGACAGGGAGACGTCGGAGGAAAAGGCGGTGATGGGCGCGCTCGCCGGTGTGGGCTACGACGTCACCGATATGGTCCGGCTAGAGCTAAACAGCGGCTACTTCAATCGCGGCAACAACGAGCTGCAAGACGTGATCGACCAGAGCGTGGCTCTGTACGGCGCCTCGGCCCAGGTCGCCGTTCACGATGGCTATCCCATCGGCACGTCGGTGGACTATCAGCTCTACCGAAACGATCCCGAGCGAGTGGGGCGGCTGTTCATGCCGGAGTCCTACCCGGGCGGGCTGAGCTGGCTCGTCAAGGGGGAGTTTTCGCTCCTGGGCCAGACGCTCAAGGATCCCAACGTGACCGGCGGGACGACCACCCAGCCGGCGACCGCCGGCGACGTCAACGTGCGCGTCAAGTACGACCGCACGCGGTTTCGCTTCGACGCCTCCTATCGCGATCTGGCCTTCGTCCTGCACGAGACGCCGTCACTGCCGACCTACTCGGCGTTCCCCGATTCCTATTACATGGAGCCGAACTTCTTTTTCGCCGGCGGCGCCGACCACAACTTCGAGGGGACCGGGTTTACCCTCGGCCTCATTCTCGGCATCGACTTCCCCGCGACCTTGAGCACGCCCACCGGGGGCATTCCGGGGGACGATGCCGTGGGCAGCGGCTACTCCACTGCCGTCGTCCGCGACGTCGACAGCATCGCGATCCTGCCCGAAGGCGATCGGGCCCTCCCCCAGTTCGCCGGTAAGCTCACCGGACGCATCGACTTCAATCGCTACTTCGCGGGGCTCGTGGACGCTTACTACGCCTACGACCCCAACCAGACGCGCCTGCGCCGCGAGGGGAGGACGGATCCCCTGCGCCGCGAATACGGCGAGCTCAACCAGCTCGGCTTCAACTTCACGCTCCAGTCGCGGTTTTGACGCCTGCACTCCCCGGCTCGGGTGGCTGGCGGCGCCGCAACTTGAGGCGGGCCGTCTACATTCGTGAGGCCGGCTTGCGCGGCCGGACAGCAGCCGGCGG
>SLNH01000024.1 GCA_007133195.1 Nannocystineae bacterium
GCCCTCGAGGAACTGCCGCCGACGCGAGAGCGCGGCCGCGCCCTCGCGGGGCTTTTCGAGCTCGAAGGCCAATGTGGTCGAGCGGCCCGAGAACTGTTTGCGCGCCAGGACTTGAGCGAAGCCGTCGCTACGGCGGATCGCTGCGCCAGCACGGAAGGAGAGCAGGTGGCGGTGGCGGCGCTCCTCCTTCAGGGAAAGCTCGAAGAAAGCGCGCGCCGCGCCGAGCAGTTCCCGCGCGATAGTTGGCGGCCGGACCTGCCGCTCGCGCTCTATCTCCACGCGGAGCGCTGGGAGGACGCGAGGCGCGCGCTCTCCGGCGCGAGCTCCAGCGGCGGGTTGAAGGCGTGCATCGATGCGTGGCTCGCAATCGAGTTGGGCGAGCGACCGGCCGAAGAACCAGCCTGGCGCGAGTCCGTCGCTTGTACGAATCTGCGCGCCGATCAGCTCGAGGGCAAAGAGCGTCTCGAGTTTCTCCGTGACCACGGCTCGCCGTACGAATCCATCCGGGAACCCCAGCTACTGCTTGCCCTCGAAGCGGGGCTCGACAGCGGCGTTTTCGTAAAGGGCGATCGAGACGACCACAACACTGCGTTTGGCGCCATCGCCCTCGAGCTCTTCGGGGCAGACCGCGCAGACGGCGCAGACGGCGCGGACGGCGGGTCGATCTCTGAAGTCGAAGCGCGCGAGCAGGTGATCTTCGACATCGACACTCGGCTGAGCCTGAGCGTTCGCGAGCTCGAATCCCTCTTTCTTGACTGGATGCAGATTCAGGCTTTCGAGGCCCCCCTCGGCCTAAGCGTCGCCGTTGCCGACCAAGCGGCACCGGTCGTCGGCCACGGCGTGGCTTGGGATCTGGCCCCGTCAGCGGTCCTGGGCGCCGCGTTCGCCGCGCTTGGGGACGATCACGACGCTGCGCGTCAAGACGCCGCAGGAGTTCACCAAGCCGTCGAGCAAATGAACGCCTGGCGCAAAGCCCACGAGGGCCACGCTCCCGCTCGCGCGCTCGAAGGGCCGCGGCTCGCGGGCCTGCTCTCGTTTCTCGGCGGCAAAGCCCCAGAGCCAAGCGCCGTTCCACGCGGACACACGTATGGCCTCCAATACCTCACCGCGCAGCGGCGCGCCTGCGCGGCGGGAGATACACCTTCATCCCGCACGGACTCGCCGCTCGAGGGCTTCGGGCGCGCGTGCCGCGGCAATCCCGAAGCCATCGTGGAGGCGGAGCCGGACCGTCTCCACCCGTGGAGCGAGACGCGACATGTTCTCTTGGCCATCGCGCCCGCCCTCGGTAAAGACGCGCGGGGTCTGGCGTCAAAGCTCGCGCACGCGCCACTTTTGCCGGACGTAAGCGCGACGGTCGATCTGCATAACTCCTACATCCTGGCCACCCAGATGCGGCTCATCTACGACGGGCTCGGCAAAGCGACCGTCGCTGAGCTCTGGGAATCGCGGTCGCTCGCGCTGAAGGGCGCGCTGCTCGCACGAGGTCCGGCTGTGCCGCTCGCTTACCTCGACCAACTATCGTGGTAAGCCGCGGGACGAAGGGCTGGTGTGACGCGCACCGGGAGGCGGTCACAGCGAGCGAGGTACGAAGAGGGGGTCACACGAGGTGGGCCGGCTTTCGCCGTTCGCGGTGCTACGATCGCCCGGGTCGAGCACCGGCCGGCGGTGTGCGCATGACGCATGTCGCACTGAATCGGCACATCGCGGCACACGGGGATGATGTTGTACCCCTTCCGGCGAGGCCTGCGATCGGTCTCGCTGCGGCGCACCATGGCGCGCGCGGAGGCCCAGACCGTTGACCGGGCCGAGCGCTTGGGTGCCGATCCGACTCGAGGACCTCCCGCCCGCGACGACGCTGGGAGGTCGCCCGCTGCGACCTGATCACGTGATCACCGTAGAGCACGGGATCGAGGCTGCGTTTTATGAAGACGGCGCCCTCAGATGGGTGCGCAACCATCGCGGTGGCGATTTCCGTAAGCGTTGGGCGCTCTACCTTGTGTGGGGAAAGAACGAGGGCGTTGCTCGGCTGGAGGTAGGCTCGGGCGCTACCCCAGACTGGGAGGAATACCGAGAGGGATACGTGGAGCGGTTCGACGCGTGGTCTGACGGCAGTCCCGCCCGCGAGCGCGATTGGCGCGACTGGGTCACGAGCTGGCTGGACACGATCTTCAACACGTTTTGAGCCGGTTCGGGCGGACTCGCCGTCGACCGCGCCGGTGACGCCGGGGCCGTGAGCCACATCCGGCTGGTGTCGTCACCACGGACCAGCGCCGCGGGCGATTCCACCTGAACTCTTCGAACCGACGCCTCAGCCCTTGGGGCCACGCCGCGATCGCGCCGTCATTGTGCTTATACGGTGCGCGCCCGCCACGAGGGTGTAGGCGATGCCGGGAAGCGCCAGACATGCGATCGGGATGGACAGAAGGAGCGCGCCGGTGAGCGCGATCGCGAGCGGCTGAAGGAGGCCGAAAACCTCCGCGCCGCCGACGAGCAGCGGGCTCATGCCGATCACGGTGCTCGCCGCCGTGAGAGTGATCGGGCGGAGGCGCCGGCGGCCGGCGGCGCGAAGGGCGCTCGCGTGCTGGCCGGGCTCGTCTCCCGACGCGGCGCGGCTCGCTTCGGAGAGCACCAGGATGACGTTATTGGCGACGATCCCGACGGCGATCAAGAGGCCCGCGAGCACCATCGCGTCGAGCGGTCGCCCGAGGACATATAGGAGCACCACGGATCCGGCCGCGGACAGGGGGATGGTGAACAGGCCCGCGATGGCGTAGGCGAATGTCCCGTATTGGATGACGAGCAGCGTGAGCACCAAGACGAGCGCCAAGGTGAGCGCCACCGAGAACGTCCGCCGCGTCTCCTCGAGCGCGTCGATCTCACCCTCCATCCACCAGCTCACGCCGTCGGGGAGCCCCAGATCCGCGAGGGCGCGCTCGGCCGCGTCCGCCGTGTCGCGCGGGCCGGGCCCCGCCGGATCGAGGCCGGCCGCGATGCGGACGACCCGTTGGCCGTCGCGCCGCTCGATGTGCGTGGGCTCTTCGACGAGCTCGAACTCGACCAGGTCGCCGAGGCGCGCGTCGGCGGGGGCCGTCGACAAAAGCCGCAGCTGGGTCAACTGGTGGGGCGCCCCCGCTCGCGCGCGGTCGTAGCGGGCGCGGAGCACCAGCGGCTCGCCGAATTCCATGCGCTCGCGCAAAACGCGCCCCTCGAGGGCGTACTCGACCACGTGCTCGAGCTCCGCAGGCTCGACTCCGAGCTCGGCGAGCCGATCGTAGTCGGGCACGGCGCGCCAGCGCGGGCTCACGCCGGCGCGCACGCGCTCGACGTCGGTGAGGCCTTCTACCTGTTGGAGCGCGCGGACGATTTGCGTTTCGATCTCGGCCAGCGCGAGCAGGTCGCCGTCGTCCCGGGTAAGCACGGCGATGAGATCGTCGTCGGCGAGGCGGGTCTGTACGCCCCGGATGCGCGGGAGGGTAAAGCGGGCGCTGAGCTCGGTCATCTCGAGGGCGTCGATGGCCTCCCGCGCCGCCTCCGACCACGCGGCCGAGGATCGCTCGTCCGTATCGACCTGGACCATGAAGTTGGCCGTCGCGGGGCGAAACGAGGGCAAGCCCTCACGGAAGTATCCGCCCACGGTGGTAAAGACCGACTCCGTGCCGCGGACGTCCGCCAGCTCGCGTTCGACCCGCTGAGCTATCAGATCCATGTCGTCCGCCGGAATTCCGGCCGGATGGATCAGGCGAACTTCGACGAAGCCGTCGTCTACGACGGGCAGAACCTCGAAGGGGAGCGCGCGGCCGCCCAAAACGAGCACGATCGCGCATACGGCCATGGCGCTCCACGCCCCGGCGGGGTGTTGAAGGATGCGCCACCGTCGCCGCGGTTCGTCCGGGCGCCTCTCCTTTTCGTCGCTTCCGCCCGAGCTCGGCGGATCGGCGCTCGAATCGGTTGCGGGGGCCGCCTCTTCCCCGTCGTCATCGCCGTCGGCGGCTTGGCCGGCCGGTTGGGCGCGCGCGACCGCGCCGAAGGTGGGCAGCAAGACGAGCGCAAAGATAAACGAAAATGCCGCGGCGACCACCACCGTCCAGATCAAGGGCTGAAAGAGGAGCGCCACGAGGCCGCGCACGAGCAAAAACGGCAAGACGGCTGCCAACGTGGTGAGGAGCGCGCCGAAAAGCGGGCCCGCCACGTCGACCATGGCTTCGATCGCCGCGCGCTCATCCGAGGCTCCCCGACGATCGAGCCGATCGAAATAGATGATCGCGTAATCCAGCCCCATCCCCACCGACAGCAGGAGGCCGGCCAGCGTGAGCAGATTCAGGCTCTGGCCCATCGCGCCCAGGACCAACACCGCCGCGGCCAAGCTGGCCGCGACGATCAGCGCGACCAGCGGGGCCCGGCGACCGAGGCGCATGGTGAGCGCGAGCAGGATCATCGCCAAGAGCGCGCCGCCGACCGCCGCCACGACCACGCTTTGCACGGCGCTTTGGGTGACCACCGAGTCGTCGAACAGGGTGGTGGCCTCGATGTCGGCGAGGGCCTCGGACTCGCCGGTCTGCGCCACGACCTCCGAGACCTCCTCCGCGACGTCCAAGGCGTGCGCCGCCGGCGAGCGATGAACGGTGACGAGCACCGCCGAGCGCCCGTCCAATCGGGTGCGCAGGCTCTGCTCCGAGGGCCGCCTCGCCACGTCGGCGACCGACGCCAGGTCGATCATCGTGCCGGTTTCGTCGGCGGCGAGCGGCTGGCTCGAAAGCGCGCGCACCGACCACCCATCGCGATCCAGAATACCGATGCCCTCGAAGCCCGGGGCCCGCAGCGTTCCGCTCGGCGGCGGTTCGGTCGCCTCGACCAAGCTCTGCTCGAGCGCGGGAAGGCTCACCCCGAGCTCCACCTGCCGCTCGGGATCGACGCCCACCACCAGCTCGGCGGTCTCCTCGCGCCCGATGAAGACCTGCTCGACACCCTCGATCGACCGAATCCTCGGCAAGAGGCTCGCCCGCAGCCGCTGGCGAATCTCCGGCGCCGACATCGCCTCCGAGCCGAAGGCGAGCTGGATGGCTGGCTCCTCGTCCGTGGCTACGGCGAAGACGCGCGGATCGGGGAATTCGCGGGGAATGTGGGCGCGCCCCCGAGCCACGGCCTGGTTGACGTCCTGGAGCGCTCGATCGATGTCGTAGCCGGGGTCGAAAAACAGCTCGAGATAGGCGCGGCCGTCGCCGGAGCGACTCTCGAGGCGGACGACGCCCGGAACCCCGTCTAGCGCCGCCTCCAGGGGCTCGTTGATGCTCTCCTCGATGACGCGCGAGGTCTGGCCCGGCAGATCTCCGATGACGCGGATCTGCGGGTAGCGGATCTCGGGAAGGAGCTGGACCGGCATCGTGGTGAGCGCGACGCCGGCGAGCGCGAAGACCACGAGCACGACCGCCGCGACGGTCTGGCGGCGGCTCGCCAGCCATCCGAGCAAGGTGGCCAGCGCGGCGGAGGTTGCGCCTCTCACGAGCTCTCCACCGGCTCGACCCGCTCGCCTTCCGCATAGCGGCGGGGCTCGTAGCGGATCACCCATTCGCCGGCGCGGAGGCCTTCTTCGATCTCGACGCCCTCGGGATGGCCACGCCCCTGCGTGACCGCGCGCCGGCTCACTTCGCCCGACGCCTCGTCGACGATAGCCACCCAATGGTCCCCACCGTCGGCGGCCACCGCCGTCCACGGAACGATGAGCACTTCCTCGGGCGCTTCGTAGACGACCTCGACCCGCCGAGGCCGATCGACGCGGGCGTCCGCGACGAAAATCCGCGCCCGCACGAAGCCCAAATGCGTAGCGCCGAGGAAGTCCACGTCGCGGATGGCGAGTTGGGAGCCGTCATCGTCCACGATGGTCACGGCCTCGAGCGGATCGAAAAAACCGGTCTCACCGGCGGGAATGGAGAGCTCGACCCCCGCGCTTTCCGCATCGGCGATCCGGAACAGCTCGTCTCCCTCCGCGACGTGGGTTCCCCCCGCGATGCGCGCCGCGGCGATTCGTCCGCTCGTCGGCGCTCTGACCACGCCGCTCGAATACGCCGTCTCCAGCTCGGCGCGCTCGTCCACGGCGTCGAGGAGGCGAAGCTCCGCTTCGCTGAGCTCGGCCGGTCCTGCCGCGCCCTCCTCGACCAGTCGCTCCCAGCGCTCCACCTCGCCGCGGAGGTGGGCGATCCGGTCGTCGAGCACGCGCCTGCGCTCGGCAACCGCGGGGCCGGCGACGCGGGCGACGGTGTCCCCCTCCTCGACGCGATCGCCCTCCGTGGCGTCCACCGCGAGGACGACGCCGCGATGCGGCGCGGCGACGGCGCGCTCGGCGAGCAAAGAGAGCCTGCCTCCCCAGCGCCGGGTCTCCACGAGCTCGGTGCGCGCTGCCGCGCTCACCTCGACCTCGGGCAGCGCCTCGGCCTCGGCCGAATCCCGGGCCTCGGCGCGTTCGTCCGAGCATCCCCCAATGCATCCCCCAATGACGGCCGAAAGCGCGAGCGCCCAAACCGCCACGGCCAAACCGCGCACCGCGAGCCGGAAAGCCCGAGGTACCCTCACCGCCTGCGACGGCCTATCAATGCTCATGATCGCCGCCCTCGATGCGGGGCTGTTCGCCATCGGGCCTTGTTGCTCCGGTAAGCCAGGAAGGGAGCTGCTCGGCACGGCCCGCCTGCTCGGCGAGATCGATGAGCGCCAAGGCGGTCTCGCGCTGCAACTGCACGAGCTCGAGCTCGACCTCCTCGAGCCGCTCGACGGCATCGAGCACCTCGCGCCACGGCCCTACGCCCTCTCGCCAGCGGAGCTCGGCGATCTCGAGTACTCGGGATGCGCGTTTTCGCTCGCGCTCGCGCGCGCTCCGCCTTTCGGAAAGGCGCCGCCGCGCCTGCTCCCAGCGCCTTTGTGCCCGCTCGCTCTCGAGCTCTAAGCTTTGCGCCTCCTCGCGATGGGCGATCGCCCGCAGCCTTTCGGCGTCGGCGCGCGCCTCCCGTATCCCGCCGACATCGGGCCGCCACTCGGCGAAAAAGCCCACGTAGTACTCCGGTTGCAGCGAGCCCTCGAACGCCGGGGACGCATAGAGTCCGGCCGCGCCCAACGGTCCCGCCCGCCACGCCTCCTCCCGGGCGATTCGCGAAGCTGAAGCCTCGGCCGCCGCCGCCTGTGCGCGCGCATGGCGCGCCGCGGCGTGCTCCCCGCGGGCATCCTGCACCCGGCTCGCCTCGTCGAGGTCGAGGGGCTCGGGCTGTGCGCAATAGCCGACCCAGTCGGCGAGCTCGACCAGGGCCCGCGCGCGCTGAGACGACGCGTCAGCCACAACGCGGTCTAGGCGGGCGAGCGCGTCTTCGACGAGCTCGATCTCGTAGCGGTCTTCGACCCCCTCGGCGCTCCGCCGCCGCACGACCTCGGCGAGCTCGCCCACCCGCTCGCGATAATCCCCCACGAGAGATTCGATCTCCACCGCCAGCGCCGCTTCGACGTAGACCTGGGCCACGGCGAGGCGGTGATCGTGGGAGCGAAGGCCCTCTGCCTCGATCTGCGCGTCGCGGTCCCGCCTGGCCTCCAGCCGGGCTGGCCCTCTCTCGCTCCGAATGAGATCCCACGAGAGCACGGCGGTCGCGTCGCCGCGCGCCGAGCGCCCGAGCTCGCGCTCGTCGCCCGGCCTGGCGCGCTGCCCGAGGTCTCCCTCTGCCCGCACGCCGAGCTCGGGCGCCAGTTCCCGGGCGGCGGCGCGGACTTCTTGGCCGGCGGCCTCGACCCGCATCCGCTCGGCGGCGAGCGCCGGCTCCCGCTCGGCTGAGCGTTCGAATACCGCGCGCAGATCGAGGATGGGCTCCGTGCCGGCTGGCTCGGCACACTCGGCCGAGGCCGCGCTTGGCGCCATCCATGCCGGGGCGAAGACAACGATGAGCAGGTAAACGCGAGGCTTCATGGCGGTCCCGGGCGCGCCGGCTGCGGGGCGTCCGAGCGCTGCGCGAAATCGGGGGCGATGCGCCCTGCCCGCGTCGCCGAGCGGTGAGCTCGCCTGCCAGCTTCGATGTTCACGGCGACCTCTCCGGAGCTTACCGCATGTCGAGCCCGGCTTTCGAGCGAAGGTCACGGCTCGCTTTCGTCCCTTGCCTCGACGCCCGCGCTCGGTTTGCCGGCAGATGGGCGAACGACACCGGCTGCCGCGGGTAACCGGTGCCGACGGAGTATCGTTGGGTCTCGCCGCAGCCACCTGAAGGGAGCGCGCGACGACCGAGCCAGGCATCGAGCCTCATGGAACGTCTCCATTGGGGTTCGACGTCCATATCTCCGAGCTGGCGACACCGTGACGGTGACCCACGTCAGGTGGGGTGCCCGGTGCGCCGGACCTCGCGCCTGGCGGGGGCCGCGCCGCAGGGGAGGCGGGAGTTGACGCGCGGCTCCGACGATGACTACATAGCCGCTTCACTCGAGTCGCTGTGGGGCGTGCATCGGTGGATTCATGAGCATCATCGCGGCCCCGCGCGCAGCCGCGGTTTCGGTATGAATCGACTATTGCCACTCGCCAGCCTCGCTCTCCCTCTAACCGGCGGATGCATCGAAGGGCCCGAGGGGGAGCCCGGAGAGCCCGGGGAGCCCGGGGAGCCGGGAGACCCCGGGGAGCCGGGAGAGCCCGGGGAGCCGGGAGAGCCGGGAGAGCCCGGAGAGCCCGGAGAGCCGGGCGTAGACGCCGGCCCCCACGATCTCGCCGTGCCAAGCTTCACCCCGGCGACCATCGACAGCGTCGACGTCGACGGCGGCGAGGTGGAGGTCACGTTTACGATCGACGGCTACGACCGCGACGACGTCGACGTCGAGATCACGCTCGCGCGCTGGGTGCCCGAGGAGGATACTTGGCTGAATATGCTCATGCGTCCGCGCGCCCGTGACACGGGCGCCGAGGTGATCCGAGCCGGAAACCTCCGCCTGCAGGGCGACGACGCCGTCACCGGCGGCGAGGACGGCACGTTCACCACGAAGATCAAAAGCCCCACGGCGGACTACGGCGGCCCCGGCCCGGTCGATTTCAGCGGCGGCGTCGTCTGGCGCCGAGATGGCGAAGATTCGGCCGCGCACTACTGCGGCGACGACGCGGACTACTGCGAGTTCGTCCAATCGATCCTCGATCGCATCGCAGACCTCGGCTCGGGCTGGGATCCGGACGGGACCTATCGCGTGGGTGTGACGAGCCGCGACATCGGCATCGCCCGTTTCAACGCCATCGCGGACTTTGCGGGCGACGGGACGCTTTTGCCCTCGCGCACGGCCGACCACATGACCGAGTCGTCGTGCTCGAGCTGTCACGGCGAGCGCATCGAGCTGGGCGTCCACGGCAACCAACGCCACGACCCAGCCGTGTGCGTAAGCTGCCACAACGAGTTTACCTTCGACGCGGCGAGCTCGGCCGCCGAGCCCGATGGCTGGGCTGCCATCGACGCCCAGTCGATGATCCACCGCCTTCACATGGGCATCGACGGCTACTCGGTCGATGGCCGGGATTACAGCGACGTCCGCTTCCCCGACTGGACGTTCGGCCGCGGGGTGGGGCCGAAAAACTGCGTGTCCTGTCACCAGGAGGACGCCCCCGCCGACGAGGCCGCCTGGAACGTCGTGACCTTCGAGGCGTGCACGACCTGTCATATCGGCGACACACTCGAAGAGGCGATGCCGCACCTTCCGGACGACCATCCGAGCAATCCCGACTGCGGGCAGTGTCATACCCCTTCCTCGGACAGCTTCATTCCGTCGGCCGACGAGATCCACGGCGTGAGCGAGCGGCTCGGCGCGCTGGCCCGCGCCGACGACTACCAGGTTCACATCGCCGAAGTCAGCGGCGCCGTCGCCGGCCAGGAGCCGGAGGTCGTGTGGCAGGTCGTCGATTCCGCGGGCACGGCCTACGACTTTTCCGAGATCACCGCCGAGGACTTTCACGTCGGCATCGGCTGGGGGCACGGTGACGATTGGATCAACGACGGCGTACCCTCGCGGGCGACCGGCGCCCGGGGCGATCCGTGGCCGCTCGACACCGCCGACGTCGATACCGTGTTCTCCGGCGACCAGGCGATAACCACTCTACCCGCACTGCCGCCCGAGGCCGCCGCGGGCCGCAATGGTTATGTCGCGATCTACCCCGACGGCCCAGGCATCGTCCACGACGAGGTCGAGACTCGGCCGAATACGGCGGTCGCGACCATCACGCTCGGCGCCGATGTCGCCCAGGACCCGGAAAACGATCGCCGGCCGATCGTGAGCGCCGAGAACTGTCAGTCGTGCCACACGACCATCGAACGGCACGGGACGGTTGCAGGCGACGACATCGCCGGCTGTGTTGTTTGCCATAACGCCGGCTCGCTAAGCCGCGACGACAGCGCGATGCAGGGCAGCGTCGACTTCATGTACCTTCTGCACGCCGTGCACAGCCTCGGCGACGGTAAGCGCGAGTTCTTCGAGCGCCGCCGCGGCTTCGACGAGGGCGGCTACGGGTACGTCACCCACGCCAACTCCTCGCTCGACTGCCAGTCGTGCCATGTGGGCGATAGCTACCGGACGCCGATCGATCCCGCGCACCGCCTCGGAATCATCGCCGACGACGCCAAGGCCGCCTTCGAGGCCGGGACCGGCGTAAACTCTCCCCAGGCATCCACCTGCTATTCGTGCCATGAGACGGGCATCGACTCGGAGATCGACTCGTCCCTCAAGGCCCATATGAGCGTGCTGGGAGGCCATATGTTCGGCGAAGAGAGCCACGAGTCACTCCTCGAGCGCCACGAGGCGTGCGAGTTCTGTCACGACTGAGGAATTCGTCGATCTGGCTTTCGAGCGCGGCGCGATCGGCGTGGCGCAAACCGGCCGAGGGCGTTTACGCTGACGCGATGTCGACACCGACGCTGCAAGATTCGCTGAACACGCGGCTGGCCCTGCAAATTTCGCTGTCCTCACTGCCGGTGGTGGAGGAGTGGATGGACGCCGACTTCGATCGCTGGCTCGAGAGCGTGCCCCTGCCGCCCGAGATGCCGGCCGGCGAAGGGGCGGCGTTTTCCGTCGCGCTCGGCTCCGATCTATCGCGCCTCCGGTGGGGCGCGACGGGCCACCCGGCCGGCTTCATCCCCAAGATGTCTACCTACTTTCAGGCGCTCGAAACGAGCGGCGAGGACATCGAGCTCATCAACAAGGTGGGCGGCACCTTCGAGCCTGGGGACGTCGGCACCTGGGTGGCCGCCGGCGCCGGCGCGGTGACCACGGGTTGGCAATTCCGAAACGAGTTCGATCTCGCGCAGGTCCAGGCGCTGTTCGGCGATCACGAGGGGGCAAGGCGGCTCGACCGCTGGGCGGCGGCGCGCGGGGTCACGCGGTTTGGCCGCTTCGCCCAGGGGGTGGGTGCGCGACCGTTCACCGAGGTGGAGCTGCGCTTGCCCGGAGCCATCGACGATCAGCTCGACGCTGCCGAGGCCGGGTTTCGAGACCTCCTCGGCGCCGAGCTGTCCCCAGACGCCCGGCGAGCGCTGCGCGCCTCGCGACCCGACCTCGCGCTCGCCGTGCGCATCGGCGGTGGCGCGATCGAGCGGGTCGCCGCCGTGGCTGCCGGCCCCGGACTCGACGTCGTCTCCGAGCTCTGCAAAGACGCCGGGCTCGGCTTCGACGGCGATGTGTCGAACATCCAAGGAACGCTGTCGGCCGACGTCGCGAGCTTCGAGTACGCGCGAGTCCGAGACGGCGGACCCCAGGTGGACATCCACCTCGCCGTGGGCGCCGCCGGCGACCTGCGGAGCCCTGGGCTGAATTGACCAGCCTGCGAGCGCGCAGCGATCAGTCGCACGCCGCGAGATGCGAGATCGGGGAGCTTCACGGTGCTCGGCGCCTGCGTCCCTGGCCGGCTTCCAGGCGGAACGCACGTGGCACGAACTTGGCATGACAACGAACTCCCCCGCAGGAGTCGAGATGTTTTTGTTCCGCGTCGCCTACCAAAAGCTGCTCAAGCCGATCCTATTTTGCTTCGACCCGGAGGCCGTGCATCGCCTATTCGTCCGCGCTGGCGAGCTCTTCGGCTCGACCGCCGCCGGCCGCTGGCTCGTCGGCAGAGTCTACGGCTACCGAGGCCCCGACGTCTCCCGTGTCGTCGATGGCATTCGTTACCCGGTTCCCGTGGTCCTCGCCGCTGGCTTCGACTACAACGGTCGCCTCACGCAGATCCTCCGCAGCGTCGGTTTCGGCGGCGTCGAGGTGGGCTCCGTGTCCGCCCGTCCGTGCGCCGGAAACGAGCCCCCGCGGCTTCGTCGCGCCGTCCGCTCCCAGAGCCTCGTGGTCTACAAGGGACTGAAGAATGACGGCGTCGATCGCATCATCGAGCGCCTGCAATCGCGGGATCGCCAGCCGGGCTTGGTCGTCGGCGTCTCGATCGCCATGAACAACGACCCGGAGACGGCGACCGTCGAGGCGGCCATCGACGACTACGCCACTGCGCTCGAAAGGCTCGCACAGGCCGATATCGGCGACTACTACACGCTCAATATTAGCTGCCCAAACGCCCACCTCGGTGAAAACTTCGCCCACCCCGACAGGCTGCGCCGGCTGTTGGCGCGCCTGGACACCGCGGCCGTGAACAAGCCGCTTTACGCCAAGATGCCGATCGGCCTCGACTGGGATTCCTTTCGCGAGCTCATCGACATCCTGCGCGAGCACGGCTTCTCGGGCGTCATCATCGGCAACCTCAACAAGGACTACGCCTCGCTCGATGACGCCGACGAGGCGCCCGATGCGTACCGCGGCGGCCTGAGCGGCAAGCCGTGCCGCGAGCTCTCGACCGAGCTCATTCGCATGACCCGCGCCTATGTCGGCCCCGAGTTCACCATCATCGGCTGCGGCGGCATCCTCAGCGCCGCGGATGCCCTCGAAAAGCTCGACGCCGGCGCGGACCTTTTGCAGCTCATCACCGGCATGATCTTCGAAGGTCCGCATCTCATGCGTGACATCGCCCGGGCGCTCGCCGACCGCCGCCTCAGCACCGCGTCTCGGTCGCGTCTCGATAGCAACGTGGCAGACGGCCGGGAACAGCCCGGACGGGCTCACGGCAACCGAGCTCTGCTGTAGCCTGTCTCGACGACCTCGACCCAGCCGACCTCGTCGCAGCGCCTGTCAACTATCTCCACGGCCGCGCCGACACCTGGGAGATGCCCGACGAGGTTCGGCACCTGGGACGGACACTCGTCGTCGCTGCGGCGGGGTCGCCCGATGCACTTAGGTGGCGGCAGCGCGCTGATCGCCGAGGTCTCGAACGGGCGCGGTTCCGCGCGGCACATCGGGCCCCAAACCTTTTTGGAGCAGCGTTTTGTAGTGAGGAACGAGAGCTGTGGGCACCGCCAACCGAACGCGGTGATAACCGGCGAAACAGATCACGACCTCCCCGTCGTCCCCTACCTCCTCGATCGTGATGTAGTCGTCTCGAAGCCCGGGCTCGTGATCAGATCGACGCGGTTGCATGGTTCGTCTCCTCCTTTGGGCCCCGTCACCACGCGCGGCAATGGGCTCAGCAGCTCGTGGCCGACGTGGGGCGTAGGACGGCGGGGTTGTTCAAATCCTGTGCCAGCCGATCCGGGGGCTTTCGCCCGGAAATTCTCGAAAATCCTGCGCCAGGCCAAGCACCGCGCGAAATTCACACGCGAGGGGCCAGGCGGCAGCCCGCCGGGCCCGCGCGAATTGACGGACAAGCGTTGGCAGGCGGTGTGCCATCCCCTGTTTTGGCGGACGGTGCGCCGAGCTGCGACGCCGGCCGCCGGCTTTCGCGCGCCCACGGGCCGCAAGGTACAAGTTCGGCTCGCAGGTGACGGATTCGCGGACGCGCCGGTTTCGCCTACCCGCGCAGCTCGTCGCGTCGGGGCGAGCTCGTAAGCACGCTCGGGGGCTCGAGCCCTGTCAGTTGACGGGGGCGCCCTGGGCGACCCAGCGCATGACTTTCATGCGCTCCTCGTCGGTCATGTGGGTGCGGTTGGCGGGGGGCATGGTCTCTGACTCGACGCGGATGCCGATGCGGCGCGCGGTGTGCTCGATCTCGGCGGGACGCTCGAGGGTGAGGCCGTCGGGCGGGGCGGAAAACAGCGGATCCGAGGGCGTCTCGCCGTGGCAGGTGGCGCATCGCTCGGACAGGATCATCTGGACCTCCTCGAACGGCACCGGCTCGGTTTCGGCCAGCGCGGGATCATCGATCGCCGACGGCGCGGGCCGATCCATGAGCGCGAGCGCGACGAGCAGGGCCAGGGACGCCGACGCGATGATCGCGGAGCGCCAGTAGGGGAAGTGAAAGCGGATATTCATGAAGTGGCGCACCAGGGCACCGCCGATCATGAGCGAAAACAGGATCGCCCAGTTCAGGTGGTGGCCGTAGGCGCTCGGGAAGTGGATGCTCACCATCGTGAAGATGAGCGGGAAGGTCATGTAGTTGTTGTGGATGGAGCGCTCCTTGGCGCGGAGCGAGAGCGCCCGGTCTTGCTCGCGGCCCTCTTTGGTGGCGGCCGTGAGCTCCACCTGGGAGGGGATGATCACCATCCACACGTTGCCGGTCATGAGGGTCCCCAAAAGGACGCCCACGTGAATGAACGCGGCACGAGGGGCCAGGATTTCGGATAGCCCCCACGCCACGGCGACGAGCGCCGCGAGGCAGATCGCGCCGGCCAAGATGGGCCTGTGCCGGAGCGGGGAGCGCCAAAGCAGGTCGTAAAACACCCACCCGGCGATGAGCGTCCCGATTCCCACCGCGATCGCCGTCGTGTGCGCCACGTGGCCCTCGCCCGGGTTGACGAGCCAGGCGCTCTCGCCCACGTAGTACACGACGATGAGGAGCAGGATCCCCGAGGCCCACGTCGACAGGTTTTGCCACATGAACCAGTGGACCTTGTCGGGCATTTGGCCCGGTTCGAGCAGCTTCTTTTCGATCTGGTAGTACGCCCCCGAGTGAAGGAGCCAGATCTCGCCGTCGATCCCCTCCTTTTTGACGAGGTTGCGATCGAGCCAGTTGAACAGGAGCGAATTGCCGATCCACATGATGCCGGCGATCACGTGAAACCAGCGGAGGAGCAGGTCGAGAAGCTCGCTTGCGCTCATCCCTCACCTCGGGCGATCGGCGCCGGTCGGCGCGACGGAGCGGGCCTCATGTTATCGAGACGCCTCCCCTTCGTCGCGTTCCTCGCGGATCGTGAGCAAGTAGGCCGTGATGTTCATGCAGGTGGCGGGGCCGAGGGAGCCCCAGGGGGGCATCCCATCTTCATTCCGCCCCTCGACGATGGTCGTGTAGATCTCCACGGGGGAGCTTTCTGTGATCCACTCGGTGCTGCGAAGGTTCGGGCCCACGTCGCCGCCTTCGCCGGCTGGCCCGTGGCAGCTCTCGCAGCTTCGCTCGTAGGCTTCCTCCCCGCTCTGCACGGCGAAGCGATCACCCGCGAGCTCGCGCAGCATCTCTTCGCTCACCATGGCGCCGTCGTCTAAGGCGGCCGCGCGCTCGGCGAAGTAGCGCTCGACCGAGCCCGGCGGCGTGGCGATGCCATACCAGAGCCAAAACACGAGCGCGGCGGCGAGCCCCGCGCCGAGCAGCCAGCCAAAGCCGGCGCCGAGGGGCCGATCGACGACCGGTATTCCGCCGAGCTTCGTCGTGTTGCCGTCGCGGCGGTCTGGGACGGTCACGGCTCGTCCCCCAAATCGCCGCCATCGTAACCGTCGGGCGGCTGGTCGCCGTCGGCAGAGCCGGGAACCTGGCCCGCGCGGGCGCCTTCGCCGTCTTCGCCGTCTTTGCCGTCTTCGCCGGCTGGGAGCGGCTCGCGGCCGTCCTCCGTCGCCTGGCTTCGGCCGAGGCGGCGCAAATACGCCAAAAGCGCCACCATCTCGCTGTCGGTATCGACGGACGCGCCGCGCGCGCTCTCGAGCTCGGCGGCAATCTCTTCTCCCTCGCGGAGCGCCGCCTCCTCGGCCGCTTGGACATCATCCCTGTCGTAGGGCGCGCCGAGCGCCGCGAGCGCTCGGAGCTTGCGCGGAAGCGCGGCGAGGTCGGCGGCGCGATCCTCGAGGTGCCGGTACGAGGGCATCGGCGCGCCGGTCGTGGGCTGGGCATCGGCCACGTGCGCATGCAGCGCCGCGAGGTCGTGGCGCGCGCCCACCCGCGCGAGGTCGGGGCCTACGCGCCGCGTTCCCCATAGCGCCGGGCGCTCGTCGGGATCGACCGCGAGGGTCGGCGAGCCGTAGCGCGCCACCTCCGCCAGGGTCGGCCGGACGTTCTGGGTGTGGCAGCTCGCGCAGCCCTCGCCGCGATACACGTCGCGTCCGGCCAGCTCGAGCGGCGTGTAGGGCGCCTGTGCCTCCGGCGGCTCGGGCGGGGCCGCCGACACCGCCGCGGTTTGCACGATTCCGCCCCCCAGCGCGGCGACGGCGACGAGGACGGTGAGCGCGGGGGCGTGGCCCTCGAGCCGGGCGTGAAATCCGGCCTCGCCGGGCGCTCGCGCTGCGGCCAAAAACACGGCCGTCACCACGCACGCGGCCAAAAACGCGCTGGCGAGCGCACCCAGCGGATCGGCGCGCTCCGCGAGGGCGAAGAGCGCGACGACGACAGCGGCCGCCAGCACCGGCGGGGACAGAAGGAGCTCGCGCAGGCCCGCTTCTCGGGTGTCGCCGGCATCGGCCGGATCGATCTCGGTGTCTCGCTCCCCCGAAGCGCCGCACCACAGCGTGCGGGCCAGATTCCAAATCAAAATGACGAAGCCCAATACGTACAGCCCGCCGCCGGTGACGCGGACCAGGTAGGGCAGGCGCAGCGCCTCGATCGTCTCGGACAGCTCGTAACGAAGCCCGCCGGCGGCGTCCTGGCTCGCCAGCATCGCGCCCTGCGACGCCCCGGCCAGCCAGGTGGCCCCGACGTAAAGAGTGAGCCCGACGACGGCGAGGTAAAGGTGAGCGCGCGCCGCCGCCGGCGAGTGCAAGCCCGTCCCGCACGCGCGCGGCACGAGCCAGTAGAGCAGGGCGGCCGCCGAAAATCCGGTGAAGCCGAGTGAGCCCAGGTGCGAGCGCCCGTGCATCCAGTCGGTGTAGCCGGTGACGAGCGATAGGCCGCCGAAACCGAGAAGCACCGCCTCGAGCGCCGCCAGCCCGAGACACACGAGCGCCGCGGCCCAAAACTGCAAGACGGGATCGCCGAGCAGGCGCGAGCCGGCGCCGCGCATCGTGCCGAAACCGCTCGCGACCGCCGCCGCGGCCGGGATCCACACGAGCAGGGCGACGGCGATGCCGAGAGTTTTCAGCCAGTCGGGCACGGGCGCGTTTAGGAGTCGCTCGGGGGCGGCCCACCCGGCGACGAGCACGAAGCTCCAAAAGTGCAGGATGGCCAACCGATGCGAAAACAGCGGGCGCGCCGCCGCTTGCGGCACCACGAAGTACATGAGGCCGAGGAGCGGGGCGGTGAGCAAAAAGCTGTCCAGCCCGCGCTCGCGCCAGGCGTCCACGACCGCCGAGCTCGCTCCCCCGAAGACGGGATAACTGTCCATCGCGCCCACCGGCACGGCCAAGAGGCCGGCGAGCTTCACGCCCGCCACGCCCACGATCCCGGCGATGAAAAACCACACCGACACGTAAAGGCGAGCGCGGCCGCGCCGCCGCACCATCGCGAAGAAGTTCGCCGCGAACGAAAGCCATACGAGCGCCAGCGCGAGCTCGATCGGCCAGGCCAACAGCGCGTCGCCCGCGCCCCCGCCGCGTCCCAAGACGAGGGCGATCGCGCCCAGGGCCACGATCGCCTGCCAGCCCCAAAAGTGTGCGGCGCCGAGCCTCGGCCAGGGGAGCGAGGTCGCCAAAAGCCGCTGGCTGGCGAAATACACGCCGGCGAACACCACGTTGGCGGCGAAGGCGAACACGGCCAGGTGGATGTGGAGCGGTCGCAGGCGCGCGAACGACAGCTCCGGCGAAAGCTGCGCGTTGGGCGCGAGGAGCTGGACTGCCACGAACAGGCCGGCGGCCATGCCGAGGGCGCCCCAAACCAGGGCCGCCGCCGCAAACCGGCGGGCGACGCGATCGGTATAGACGAGGGGCGCGCTGTTCAAGTCGAGCTCCGGGATCGAGCGAGTGCGCAGTTTACCAGCGCAGGGCGCCGACCTCACAGCCTCGCGCCGGCGGTCGGCCAGGCCGGCTCGGCCGGCCCGCTTGCTCGGTTTGTGCGCCCGTTGATACGCTCTGCGCTTTCCCGGACCGGGCGCACGCGGCGGAGTCGGCCCGCCGGTCGCGCCTCACAGCACTGCGAGCACACAGCGATGATATTCGACAGTATTCTCGGCACAGTCGGGAACACGCCCACGGTGAGGCTCGAGCGCCTCGAGCCCGAAGGCGTTCAGCTTTACGCGAAGGTCGAGGCGCTAAACCCCCTCGGCTCGGTCAAAGACCGGCTCGCGCTCGGCGTCATCGAGCACGCGGAGCGCGCGGGCCATCTCGAGCCCGGACAGACCGTCGTGGAGGCGACGAGCGGCAACACCGGGATCGGCTTGGCGATGGTGTGTGCTCGCAAGGGTTACCCCCTCGTGGTGACCATGGCGGAGAACTTCAGCATCGAGCGCCGCCGCCTCTTGCGGTTTCTCGGCGCCAAGGTGGTGCTCACGCCTGCCGCGCTCAAGGCGACGGGGATGCTGGCGAAGGCCAAGGAGCTGGCCGACGCTCACGGCTGGTTTTTGTGCCGGCAGTTCGAAAACGATGCCAACGCCGAGATGCACATGCGCACCACGGGCCCCGAGATCCTGCGGGACTTCGCGGATCGATCCCTCGACTACTGGGTGACCGGGTTCGGCACGGGCGGGACGCTCAAGGGCGTTGCTTCCGTTTTGCGCGAGCGGAGCCCGAAAACGCGCATCGTGGTATGCGAGCCCGACAACGCCGCGATTCTGGCGAGCGGCGTCGACCAAAAGCGCGAGGCGGACGGTTCCCCGGCGGAGCGGCATCCCAGCTTCCGCCCGCACCTGATGCAGGGGTGGACGCCGGACTTCATCCCGAAGCTCACCGCCGACGCCGCCGCGGCAGGAGCCATCGACGAGTTTTTGGCTGTGAGCGGGGCCGACGCCATGGCCAAGTGCAGGGAGCTCGCGCAGAAGGAGGGTGTCTTCGTCGGCATTTCGGCGGGGGCCACGCTCGCGGGCGCGCTCGAGGTCGCGCGCCGCGCGCCCGAAGGGGCCAACGTGCTGTGCATGCTTCCCGATACGGGCGAACGCTACCTGAGCACGCCCTTGTTCGAAGACGTCCCCGTGGACATGACCCCGGAAGAGGACGCCATCGCGAAATCGACCCCGAACTATCGTTTCGACGTCAAGCTCCCATCGCCGGCGGCAGCGGGCGGGGAGGCGCCGGAGCTCGACGCGAGCGCGGAGCGGTACTTCGACGAAGCCGTGGCCGACACAGATCAGCCGTTGACCGTGTTCGCGCTCGAGTGGTGCGAATTCTGCTGGTCGGTGCGCAAGCTGTTCGGCAAGCTCGGCGCCCGATATCGGTCGGTGGACCTCGACTCCGTCGCGTATCAAGAGGGCGATTTCGGCGGGAAGATCCGCGCGGTCCTCAAGCAGCGTGAAGGCCTTCCCACCGTGCCGCAGGTCTACGTGGGCGGGCGCCACATCGGCGGCGCCACCGAGACCTTCGAGGCGTACAAAAGCGGCGAGCTCCAGCGGCTATTGAGCGAGAGCGGCGTCGCCTACGATGACAGAGCCGACTTCGATCCGTACTCGCTGCTACCGGGCTGGCTGCACCCGCGCTGAAAGGCTGCTTTCAGCTCCCTCGGTACGTGGTGTAGCCGAACGGCGAGAGCAAAAGCGGCACGTGGTAATGCTCTCCCGGGTCGTCCACGGAGAACGCGAGCGTCACGAACGGGTGAAAGCAGCTCTCGCCGCGGGCCTCGAAGTAGGGGCCGGTCTCGAAGTGGAGCCTGTAGACGCCCGAGCCGGGAATGTGGCCGCCGTCGAGAAGCGAGCGGCAGCGCCCGTCGTCGTCGGTTTTCCCGCGCGCGATCTCCGCGAACGCCTCGCCCTTCTGCGCTTCGAGAATCACGGTGACGCCGGCGGCGGGGCGCCCCCGGGAGGTGTCGAGAATGTGCGTGGTGATTCCGCTCATGGCGCAGGTGTACCAAAGATCGGCACGGAGCGCGGCGCTCATTCCCCGAGCAGGTGCTTGTCGAGGCGCAGGTGGGTGATCTTGCGCTGCTCCTCGGCGGCGACGCGGATCTCGGTGTCGCGATCGTTTCGCATGCGCGCGCGCAAGGTGGCGAGGATCTCCTCGGGAGCCTTGCCGGTGGCGCAAATGAGGAAGGTAAAGCCGAACGCTTGTTCGTAGCGCTCGTTTTCCTCGGCGAGCGCCGCGCGAACCTCGTCGCCGGCCTCGCCCACGCGGGCCTGTTCGCCCTTGGACCACGCCGACGCGGCGCGCTCCCCGATCCGCGGGTGGGCGGCGATCGCCTCGAGCCATGCCTTTTCGCCGAGTGAGCGCCACACGTGGTCGGCCACCTTGCGCAGCTCGGCCAGGTCGGAAAACGGCCGCGCCGCGGCGATCTCGTCGGCGAAGGCGGTTTGCGCGCAACACGCGCGAATCGCCTCGGCGGCCTCGTGCTCCGGTGCGGCGTTGAAGCGCATGAGGGCGAGCGCGAGCCGCCGCGCGCGCTCGGTGCGCCCGTAAAGGCGCAGGCGGGCGAGGCCTCCGTCTGGGAACACGCGCAGTCGGGCGTGGGTCACGGGGCCGGCCGACAGTCTGACCTCCTCGTCGAAAAGGTGCCGGGTATCGGGCTCGAGATCGGACTCCAAAATCGGCTCGAACGGGATCGTGTCCCACGCGCTGGGGTCGGCGGGGGGCTCGGTGACGCTGGCCACCTCGAGCCGGCACGAGCCAGGCGCGTTGCCCTTGAAGTGGGACGTGTCGATCTCCGCGGCGCGAATTACCCCGGCGCGGCCGAGCGCCACGACCACCCAGTCGTGGCCGTCGTCGCGGCGCCGCTTGGTCTCCCAGCCGTCGCCCATGTTGCGCGCCGGCCGGGGCAAAAGCAGGTTTTGGCTGGCCCCGAAGAACATATCGCTCTGCGCAACCGCGCGCCCGCCCAGGCGCGCGCCGGCGAGATCCACATCGCCCCCGGCGGCGTCCACGCGGTTCCAATCGGGGACCGCCTCGCCGCGGATGCGCAGCCGGGCGACGCCGCCGTCGGGGATGATGGTGAGCCGGATGTGCGTGACGGGCGTGCCCTCCTGCACCGGGATCTCGTTCGGGCAGTCGCCGCGAAGGTCGGTCTCGGCGACGAGGGGGATCCACGGCGTAGCGGGATCGGTGAGGGTGGCGACCGATGGCGTGCCGGGCAGGGTGCACGCGTCGATGCGGCACCGCTCCGGGTAGTTGCCGCGAAAGTGCGTCGTGTCGACGACGACGCCGCGGACGATCCCGCGGGCGCCGAGGCGGATGATGCACACGTCCTCCCCGGGCACCCGGCGACGGCGGGTCTCCCAGCCGTCCATCCACTTGCCGCGATCCGTGTACTCGTCGGGCAGAAACTCGGGCGCGCTCGCGTGAAGGAGCCGCTCTTTGGGCGCGAAGAAGTCGTCGTTGGCGTAGACGACGACGCCGCCCAGGGCCTCGGAGGCCAGGTCGATGAGGTGGGAGAAGGCCGTTGTCATAGCTGGTGCTGTCCTCTTCCGTCGCCGCGTGACGTGCGGCGCCGGGGCCCGGTGTCAGGCGGGCTCGAAATCGGGCCGGGTTTCAGGCCCGGACCTGTCCCGTGGGCTCGGCCACGACCTGTCCGCGGTCGTAGACGAGCTCCCCGCGCAAAAACGTCTTTTGCACGGCGCCGCGGAGCCGCTTGCCCGAGTAGGGGGTGAGCGGGTGGCGGTGAAACAGGCGGGTGGGATCGACGTCGAGCTCCGCGTCGGGGTCGAAGAACACCACGTCGGCGTCGTATCCCGGCGCGATGGCCCCCTTACCGGACAGGCCGGCGAGCTTTGCCGGCGCGCGCGCCATCCACCGGGCGAGGGACTCGAGCTCGTAACCCCGGCTTCGCGCCTCGGTCCAGGTGACGGGCAGGGACAGCTGAACGGACGAGATGCCGCCCCACGCGCACAGAAAGTCCCCGGCCTTGAGCTCTTTGAGCGACGGCACGCACGGCGAGTGATCGGAGACCACCATGTCGAGGAGCCCGCGCTCGAGATAGGCCCAAAGCTGGTCTCGATTTTCGCGTTCGCGGATCGGCGGCGCGCACTTGTACTCCGTGGCGCCGCGCGGGATGTCCTCGGCCGCCAGGGTGAGGTAGTGCGGACAGGTCTCCGCGGTGATCCGGGCGCCGGAGGCCCGCGCTCGTTCGATGCTCTCGGCGGCGCCGGCGGCGGACACGTGCACGATGTGGACACGCCCGCCGGTTTCGGCTGCGAGCTCGCTCAAAAGCGCCGCCGCCTCCGTCTCGGCGCTCGCAGGCCGAGTTTGCAAAAACGCGGAAAACTCCCGCGGATCGCGCGCGTCGGCCGCGTTCTCGGCGCCCGCGACCTCCCCCGGGTGCTCCGCGTGGACGAGCAGCGGCGCGCCCGTCGGCGCGAGGATCTCGAGGGCGCGTCGCACCTCATCGGTCGAGACCGCGGGAAACTCGTCCACGCCGGAGTCGATGATGAAGCACTTGAAGCCGCACACACCCTCGCGAAGCAGGGGTTCGATCTGGTCTTCGTTCCCAGGGACGACGCCGCCCCAAAATGCCACGTCCACGAAGCACTGCGGCGAAGCGGCGTTACGCTTTTGCCGCAACCCCTCCAAGGTGGTGGTCGGGGGGATGGCGTTTAGCGGCATGTCCACGAGCGTGGTGATGCCGCCCGCCGCCGCGGCGCGCGTGGCCGTCGAAAACCCCTCCCAGTCGCTGCGCCCTGGCTCGTTGACGTGTACGTGGCTGTCGACCAGTCCCGGCATCACCACGGCGTCGCCGGCGTCCACGATCGCGCTGCCGGGCGGCGTGTCGTCGTAGGCGGTGATGGCTTCGATGCGCCCGTCGCGCACGTGAAGCGCGGCGGGCTCCGTGCCGGTCTCGGTGATTACGCGGCGACCGCGGATGACTTTCATCGGCGACATGAGGCTTCCCCCGGTTGGATGCATTCGGTGGGCTGGAGCCGGCGCGCGGTCGCGGCGCTCCTGCCTGCAGAGGGTTCGCCCAGCCTCCGGAGGCGCCTCGGCTGGCGGGGCAGGGCGAGCTGGGCGAGCAGCGCTCGGTATTGCGCGCGAGCCGGCGTCTCCCGCGCGATTACTCCGCTCGGTCGCCGCCGCGCGCCTGGCGGTCGCGGTGGCGCGGCTTCGCGTACGACCCCCGGCATTCGCTGCGCCCTGGTCAGTTCGTCGGGGGAGTTTTCCGTGTTACGGCACCCGCCGCCGGCGGGGCGGGGGCGCGCTAACTCGGGTGCGCCGTGTTCATGGGCCCCGAGCTCATCGAGCCCGCATGGCATGGGCGTTTGAGCCTAGACAAATCCCATCCGGTTGTCGAGCCGGGCTCAAGAATATCGCGTTCACGTATGACGACCCGGACCACCCGAGCTCGGCCCAGGCGCGGGCGCGCGCTGGCGGCGCCGTAAGCAGCGCGTCGCCGCCGCCAGTTCAGTGTACGGACTTAGACCGCGATGGCGGCGATTCGGGCTCGTCCTCGTGAAGCTCTGAGACGGGCTGGCGGCCGGCAAAGCCCGAGGTGAGCTCGTGCCAGTAGCCGACCGCGCGCTCTCCGTATTTCCAGCACAGCCAAACCTCCCGGCCCTCGTGCAGGGAAAGCCAATCGACGAGGCCCTCCTCGAGATCCTTGATGACGCAGCCTTGGCCCTGGACCTCGGCCACGTGCTCCTTGAGCGTTTCGACGAGGCCGCGGAACATGCCGAGGTCGCGGATCACCTCTTCGGGGGCATCGCCCGGGACCTCGATGTCGCCCTCTTCCAACTCGCTCTGCTCGACGGGATATCCCGCGGATTCCAGCCGCTGGTAGAGCGTCTTGAGGAGGCCGCGCACCTGCATGATGCTCTCGAAGAGCTCGGTGAGGCGCGCGACGCGAGCGTTGGCTTCCTGCACTGTGTAGTAGCGCTTCTCGTGCCCTGACATTCCACGCAACGGTATAGCACAAGGCAGCGACGGGTGCTCGGGCCCGATCGAGCCACCCGGGAGCCACACGCCGCTGCCACCCGCGGCGCCCGGACGCCGAAAGCCAGACGCCGAACGCTGCGCGCGAGCGTCTAACGTTCGTGCCGCCGCAGGTAGGTCACGATCGCGCCGGCGATGTCGTCTTGCAGGTCACGGGCGTCGCGGCGGCCGCGGCGGGGAACGCCGTCCATCAGGATGGAAAACGCAAGCGGCTCGCGACTGTCGACCGCGGCGTAGCCGGACAGGGCCGACACGTTCATGAGCGTGCCGGTCTTGGCCCTGACGACGCGCTCACCGGGGCCTCGGGACAGGCGCCGGCGCATGGTGCCGTCCACCCCGGCGACGGCGAGCGAGCTTTTGAGCTCGCTTCCGTATTGGTAGTCCCGGTGGGCCGTGGCCAGCACGGCGACGATATCCTGGGGCGAAAACGCGCTCGCGTCGAACAGGCCCGAGCCGTTATCGTAGCGATAGCTCCCCGGCTCGAGGCCGACCTCGTCTTCCAGATACTCTCGCACGACGGCGAGGCCATCGTCCCACGTCGCGGGCCGGCCCCGCGCCACGATTTCGGCCCCAAGGGTCTTGAGGAGCGTTTCGGCGACGTGGTTGTTCGAGTACTTGCCGAGGCTGCGGACGATCACGGCGAGGGGCAGGCTCTGGTGCAGGGCGAGCGCCTCGGCGCCGCGCGGGACCGCTCCCCGCCGAACTTCCGGCTCCTCCACATCGAGCCCGCGCTCGGCGAGCAGGGCGAGTAGCGTGCCGCCGGCGTATTCGGCGGGGTGGGCGATTCGGCTCCGCTGGCTGTGCACGCGGCCGGCGCGGACTTGTCCGGACACGGCGAGGTGCATGCCGTCGTCGGTCACGCGCGGGGTGACGCGGACCCGCGTCCGCCCGCGCCGCACGGTCGCCACCCGGCCGCCCAGCTCGGCGTAGGCGGTCGGCGGATCGATCGACACGGAAGCAGCGCCCCGCCCTTCGGGGTGCGGCGCCGCGGCCACGGTGATGGTGTTGAAGTTGAGCGACGCGGCGCCGACCGGTGGCCGGTAGGAGGCGTGCTCGTCGGATGGTTCCTCGAACTCATCGAAGTGGGGCGGGCTCGTCTCATCGTCGAACGCCCGATCGTCGACCACGACGCCCCCGTCCACGCGCCGGACCCCTCTCCGGACGAGCTCGTCTACGAGCTTTCGCAAGTCGCCGGTGTCCAGGTAGGGGTCTCCGGTGCTGCGAAGGTAGAGATCGCCGGGGATCACGCCGTCGGCGTCGACCTCTTCGCCGTATAACGCCGTTTGAAACCGGAAGTCCGGGCCGAGGTAGGCCAGGGCCGCCGCGGTGGTGATGATCTTGCTGTTCGAGGCGACGTTGAACGCGCCGTTTGCCTCGCGCTCGTAAAGGACCCGCCCTCGGTGAAGATCGGTGATGGCGATCCCCACGCGGGCGTCGTCCAAGACCGACGGCACATCGCTCAGCACCGACTCGATGTCGCGGGCGAGATCGTCTGCTGCCGGGCTGTCGGCTCGCTCGTCCGCCTGAGCGAGCGCGCGGCGCGTACTGCCAGCGCCGCCCGCGTGGGCGCCCGTTTGGGGATCGCCCGCCTCCCGGGCGCGCTCGGCGATCTCGGCGGCGGGCTGCGCGTGGGGCGAGGGCGACGCGTAGCCGAGCCCCAGGCCCGCCGCGGCGAGACCGAGCGCGAGGGTCACCGCAGCGGGGACGGCGCGGGATCTCATGAGCCGCACATATTAGCACCGGCGGCGCGGGGCGGCCAGAATAGGCCCATGTTGCACGAATCGACATCGCCGCCGGGGAGCTTCGTCGCGCGGACGGCGGCGCTGTCCGCGGCGCTCGCGGCTATTGCCGTCGGGCTCGCCTGCGCGAGCCTGGCCACGGAGCGGCAGACGCCCGACGACGAGCTCATCGTCTTGGTCCCAGACGAGATTCGAAACCTCGATCCTCGCTTCGCGATCACGAACTACGACACCAAAGTCTCCAGGCTCGTCGCGCCGGGCCTGATGACTATCGACCAGCCGTCGCTCGAGCCCGAGCCCGCGCTCGCCGAGTCGATCGAGGAGGTCGACGAGGTGACGTGGGACGTCGTTTTGCGCGAGGACGCCCGGTTTTCCGACGGCTCCCCGGTGCGCGCGGAGGACGTCGCCTACACCATCGAGTCGACCCTCGATCCCGACACGGGGAGCCTGTATCGCCAGGGGTTTTTGGATCGCTTCGAATCGGTGGAGGTGCTGGGCCCGCAAAGAGCGCGGCTGCACCTCGCACAGCCGATCGCCACCCTGTTTTCAGACCTCGATTTCGGCATCGTGAAGGAGCCAGATTCTCGTGCGGAGATCCCGCCGCTGCCGACCGAGCCGTCGGCCGCGGCGCTCGCCGCCTGGATGCAGGCCTACCTCGATGTGGCGCGCGTGTCGCCGGCGGCGCGCGGCCCGGTGATCGGCGCGGGGCCCTACCGGGTCGTGGAGCACCGCCGCGACCGCGTGCTGCTCGAGAAAAACCCCTACTACCACGGCGAGCCCGGGCGCATGGAGCAGATCGAGCTGCGCACCGTGGAGGACGCGAACGCCCGCACCCTGATGCTCGTCGGCGGATCCGCCGATCTGACGCAAAACACCGTCCGCATGGATCTGGTCTCTCAGGTGGAGCGCCAAGACCGGCTGGAGCTTCAAACCGGCCCGGGCGCGGTGCTGTCCTTCTTGATCATGCACAACGACCACGAGGCGCTGTCGGACGTCCGCGTGCGGCGGGCCATCGCGCACGCCATCGATCGCGAGCGCATCATCGACGCCAAGTACGACGGGCGGGCCGAGCGGGCCACGGGCCTCATGCCCTCGGAGCACTGGGCCTATAACGGTGACGTGGAGCGCTACGACTACGACCCCGGGCGCGCGGCCGAGCTTTTGGACGAGGCCGGATTTCCGGATCCGGGAGACGGCTCGCCGCGGCTGTCGCTCCGCTACCGCACGAGCGCGAATCCGTTTCAGGTCGCGGTCAGCCGGATCATCGCCTCGCAGCTCGGCGAGGTGGGCATCGACGTGGACGTCCGCGCGTTCGAGTTCCACACGTTTCTCGAGGACGTCAAACAGGGCAGCTTCGACCTCGCGTCGATGGGCACCGCGCCGATCACCGAGCCGGATTATAGCTACGAGTACTTTCACTCCGCGCGCATCCCCGACGAGGACGATCCCGACAGCAACAATCGCTCGCGGTATCGGAACGAGCGCGTAGACGAGCTCGCCGAGGCCGGGCGCCAGGAGATGGACCGCGACCGCCGGATCGAGATCTACGCCGAGATGCAGGAGATTTTGGCTCGGGACGTGCCGGTGGTGCCGCTTTGGCACGCCGACAACGTGGTCGTTCGAAACGTCGATGTGAAGGGTTATGAGCTTCTGCCGACGGCGCGCTTTCACGGCCTCGCGAGCGCCGAAAAGGCGCGCTGACGCGATTAGAGCCTGCTCCAGGCGTTCCAAGCCTTGGGACGACAATTCGGGATGGGCGCGCAGGTGGCGTCGGTGGTATCACGGCATGGCGAACGCTATGGACCTGTTTCGACACAGCGCGAACAAACGGGGCGAGGGCCAGCCGCTCGCAGAGCGCATGCGACCGAAGCAGCTCTCTGAGGTGGTCGGTCAGGAGCACCTGCTCGGCGAGGACCGGCTGCTCGGCCGCGTCCTCGCGCGCGGCGCCGAGCTCCCCTCGCTGATCCTCTGGGGGCCGCCGGGTAGCGGCAAGACCACGCTGGCGCGCCTTCTCGCTGGCCGCGTCGGCGCTCGCTTCGCGCAGCGCTCCGCCGTGAGCGCCGGCGTGCGCGACATTCGCGAGGTCGTCGCCGCAGCCGAGGAGCGGCGCGATCAGTACGGCGAGCGGACCGTGCTGTTCCTCGACGAGATCCATCGCTTCTCCAAGGCGCAGCAGGACGCCCTTTTGCCCCACGTGGAGGCCGGCACGGTCACCCTGGTCGGCGCGACGACCGAAAATCCGTCCTTCGAGGTCATCGCGCCGCTTTTGTCTCGCTGCCGCGTCCTCGCGCTCGAGCCGCTGGAAGGCGGGCCGCTTCGCGCGCTCGCCTTGCGGGCGCTGTCCGATCGCGAGAGCGGGCTCGGGAGCTTCGAGCTCGAGCTCGGAGAGGGCGTCATGGACGCGCTCATCGCGGGCGCGGCCGGCGACGCGCGACGCCTGCTCTCGATCTTGGAGGTCGCCGCCCAGGTGGCCCGTGGCGGAGGGGAGCGGGTGATCTCGCTCGCCACTGCCGAGGAGGCGCTTCAGCACCGAACGCTCCTATACGACAAGGCCGGAGACGAGCACTACGGGGTCGTGAGCGCCTTCATCAAGAGCATGCGCGGATCCGATCCCGACGCGGCCGCGTACTGGATGGTCAGGATGCTCGAGGCCGGCGAGGACCCGCTGTTCATCTTGCGGCGCATGGTGATCTTCGCCTCCGAAGACGTGGGCAACGCGGATCCCCAGGCGCTCGCGGTCGCCACGAGCGCGCTCGACTCATTTCGGTTCATCGGCTTGCCCGAGGGCGCATTGCCGATGACCCAGGCGGCCGTGTATTTGGCCTGCGCCCCCAAGTCCAACACGGCGCTCACCACCTACGCGGCCGCCCGGCGCGCGGTTCGCGAGCGCGGCGCCCTGCCGGTGCCGGCGAAGCTGCGAAACGCCGTCACCCAGCTGCAGCGCGACATGGGGCACGGTCGGGCCTACAAGTACCCCCACGACTACGAGGGCCACTACGTCCCGGAGGCCTACCTGCCGGACGAGATCCGCGGAGCTAGGTTTTACGAGCCCAGCGCGTCAGGCTTCGAAGCCTCGATGAAACAGCGGCTGCGGGCGCTCGGTAAGCTCGGCGCGGAGCGAGACGACGGCGAGCATTAGCCCGGGCCAGACGCGGCACCGGCCGAAGCCCGCGGACGCCGCGCGTCGGGCGGCGCTCCCCGCACCGGGCAGCCTCCTCATCCACCGCGCCGGCCTGACCCGCTTTGGACCGCAGCTCAGGACTTCGAGGCGGAGCGCCGTCGCTTGCCCGGCGCCGGCTCGTACTTGAACAGGACGCCGGCGAGCGGGGGGAGGGTTGCGACGATGGAGGCCGGCCGGCCGTGCGCGGGCACGTCGCTCGACTCGAGTCCGCCGTAGTTGCCCATCCCGCTGCCCCCATAGGCCTCGGCGTCGGAGTTTAGGAGCTCGCGCCAGTGTCCAGGCGCCGGGACGCCGATACGATAGTCGTGGCGGGGCACCGGCGTGAAGTTGAACGCCGCGAGGACGTAGCCATCGTCCGCCCGCGCTCGCCGGCCGAAGATGAGGACGCTCTGCGCGCTGTCATGGGTGTCGATCCACTCGAACCCCTCGGGCGAGACGTCGCGCTCGTGCAGCGAACGCTCGCTGCGGTAGACGCTGTTGAGATCGGCGACCAGCGCGCGGACGCCGCTATGGAGGGGATCGCCGAGGAGGTGCCAGTCGAGGCTCGTGTCGTGGTTCCACTCGCGCTCCTGAGCGAACTCGTCGCCCATGAAGAGCATCTTTTTTCCCGGCTGCGCGAACATGTAGGTGTAAAGGAGGCGCACGTTCGCGATGCGTTGCCAGCGGTCGCCCGGCATCCGGCCGAGGATCGAGCCCTTGCCGTGCACCACCTCGTCGTGGGACAGCGGCAGCACGAAGTTCTCATTGAACGCGTAGATGGCGCGAAACGTGAGCTGATCGTGGTGGTATTTGCGGTGCACGGGCTCCTGACCGAAGTAGTCGAGGGTGTCGTGCATCCAGCCCATGTCCCACTTGAGCCCGAATCCCAGCCCGCCGAGGTACGTGGGGCGCGAGACCATCGGCCACGCCGTCGACTCCTCCGCGATGGTTTGGACGCCCGGAAACTGGTCGAAGACGGCCTCGTTCACGGCGCGGAGCAGGGAGATGGCGCCGAGGTTCTCGTTGCCGCCGTGCTCGTTGGGGATCCAGTCGTCGCCTTCGCGGGAGTAGTCGAGGTAGAGCATGGACGCGACGCCGTCTACGCGGAGCCCGTCGATGTGATACCGATCGAGCCAATAGAGCGCGTTCGAGATCAGGAAGCTGCGGACCTCGTTGCGATCGTAGTTGAAGATGAAGCTCTTCCAGTCCGGGTGAAAGCCCTTCCTCGGATCCTGGTGCTCGAACAGGTGAGTGCCGTCGAAGTACCCGAGACCGTGCTCGTCGGTGGGGAAGTGCGCAGGCACCCAGTCGATGATCACGCCGATACCTCGCTGGTGCAGGATATCGACGAATTCCATGAACTCCTGCGGCGAGCCATAGCGGCTCGTGGGGGCGAAGTAGCCGGTGACTTGGTAGCCCCACGAGCCGGCGAACGGGTGCTCGGCGATCGGCATGAGCTCCACGTGAGTGAACCCACAGGAGATCACGTAGTCGGCAAGGCGCGGGGCGAGCTCGCGGTAGGTGAGGGAGCGGTTGCCCTCTTCCACGCTGCGGCACCACGAGCCGAGGTGCACCTCGTAGATCGACATCGGAGCGCCGAGCTCGTGGCGGGGGGCGCGGCTTTGCATCCACGCCTCGTCGCCCCATGTGTATTCCAGGTCCCAGACCACCGATGCGGTCTGCGGCGGGACCTGATGGTACACGCCGAACGGATCGGCCTTGTCGACCCGGTAGCCCGCGTGATGAGACGCGATGTGATACTTGTACAAATCGCCCCGCGAGGCGCCCGGCGCGAACCCTTCCCAAATCCCGGAGCTCCCTCTGGGCGAAAGCGGCGTCGCCTCCCTGTCCCAACCGTTGAAGCTCCCGATGACGCTCACCGCCGCCGCGTTCGGGGCCCACACGGCGAATCGCGCGCCGCGCTGGCCGTCCTCCTCGCGCAGGTGAACGCCGAGCCGCTCATACAGGCGCGTGTGGGTCCCCTCCCCGAACAGGTAAAGGTCGGTATCGCCGAGGAGGGACCCTGTGCCGCGCGTGGCCCGGGTCTCCTCGCGCGCGCTCGTCTTCTTGCTCGTCGTCGTCATGTTCCAGATTCCTCTAAGCTGCCGCGAACGACGCCGTTCAGTCTGCCGTCCCCAGGATCGTCTCCAGGCCGCGGAGCGGGATCCCCGCCCAGTCGGGCCGGTTGTTGAGCTCGTAGCCTAGCTCGTAGGTGCACTTTTCGAGAAGGTGGAAGTCGAGGAGCGCCTCGAGGCCGTCTCGCGTGTCGGGGATGAACGGGGCGCCGTCCGCCCGGGTGAGGTAGGCGTTCAAAAAGGTGGCTGACACGTAGATCGACCACAGCTCGGCCCACGGCTCGACCTCGGCAACATCTTCCGGCCTGACGTGGGCGTCGTGGGCCGCGGAAATCGCCGCGTAGTGGAACGACCGAAGCATCCCGGCCACGTCGCGCAGGGGCGATCGCTTGAGCCGGCGCTCGCCGATCGATCGCGCGGGTTCGCCTTCGAAGTCGAGGATGATGAAGTCGCTTCCCGTGTACAGGACCTGGCCGAGGTGATAGTCGCCGTGGCACCGGATCCGCACCGCGTCGATCTTCTTACCTACGATGCGGCGCAGGCGGGTCGCGATCTCTTGGCGGCGCGAGACGATCTGCCTCGCCGTCGGCTGCACCTTGTCCGGCAGCCGGCCCACGTGTTTCTTCAGCTGATCGAAGCTCAGCGTCATTCGCGTGCGCGCGGATTCATACAGCGAGCGCTGGTGGAGCGTGGACAGCGGCTCGGGGACGAACTCGGGATCCTCCCGCTCGGCGGCGAGGGCGAGGTGGAGCTCGGCGGTGCGCTCGCCGAGCAGGCGCGCCAGCGGGATGTAGCCCCCGATGATCCCGCTCACAGAGTCCGGCATGGGCTGCGCCGACAAAGACAAAAGCGAGGTCTTGGGGAAGGGCGGCTCTTCCGCGCCCGGCTCCCAGGACAGCGCGTCCTCGAAGTAGCGGCCCAGGGAGTCCAGCGTGAGCTTCCAGGCGTCGCCCTGGTTTCGAACGTATCCCTGCAAGAGGCCGAGGGCCGCCGTCCGCTCCTCGGTCTGGTACTCCAGGGCGCCCGCCATCGGCGGGATGTTCCCGAAGCGAGTCCGCTCGGTGAGGTAGCGGCCGATTTCGAGGTCGGGGTTCTGCCCGTCCTCGATCATCCGATAGAGCTTGAGGATCAGCTGCTCGCCGAAGATGACGCTCGTGTTGGTTTGTTCGGCGCTGATCACGTGAGGGCGGAGGCGCTCGGGATGGCGGCGGCGGATGTCTCGAAACACGCGCGTCGACGCCGACACGATGTCGCCGCTCTGTCCCGTAATCCGCTTTTTCCGGCCGAAAAGGTGGAGGAGGGCCTCCGCGAACGCGTCGTCGCCGAACGCGTCGTACAAGATCCCCTCCTGCACCTCGCCTTGACCCGGTTTGGCCGGTTTCACGCGGACCCGAGCGATCACCCGGCGAGGGGAATCGTGCTCGATTCGCTGCTCCTTGGCGCCGCGCGCGAACGCCACCGGCAGCACGTAGGTCTCCGGGCTCTCCTGCACGTAGTGCACGGTGACGAGCGCGATCTGCGCTCGGCCGCCCCCCTTGGTGGGCACCGGGATCACGTCATCCACGCGCACGCTGCTGATCTTGCGGGCCTTCCCCCGAAACCAGCGGGCGTTCATGAGGTAGCCGGGGAGCGCGCGCTCGAGGCGCCCGCTGCGGCCTCGCTGGAGCACGAACTCCCACGAGCCGGTCGCCTCCAGCACCGGGAGCTCCTCGACGTGGAACTCGGGTGGGCGCTCGCTCGGGTGGAGCGAAAACCAGTAAAACGAGTGCGGCCCGAGCGTCAAAAAGTACGGCAGCTCGCCGATGGGCGGAAACTCGGTGTGGCCGAACAGCTCCACCGGCGCGACGCCTTCGTACTCGGACAGGTCGAGCTCGACGTGCTGAACGAAGCGCGACAGGTTGGTCACGACGAGGACGCGGTCGTCGCCGTGCGCCCGGATGAAGGCGAGGATCTTCGGGTTCTCGGGCCGCAAGAAGGTCACGGTTCCCCGGCCGAACACCTTGTGTTGCTTGCGCAGCGCGATGAGCCGCTTCATCCACCAAAGGAGCGACGTCGGGTTGTTTTGCTGCGCCTCGACGTTCACCGCTTCGTAGTGGTACTCGGGATCGATGATGACCGGCAGGAAGAGCTTCTGCGGGTTGGCCCGCGAAAAGCCGGCGTTCCGGTCGGGGCTCCACTGCATGGGCGTACGGACGGCGTCGCGGTCGCCGAGATAGATGTTGTCGCCCATCCCGATCTCGTCCCCGTAGTAGAGAACGGGCGTGCCTGGCAGGGAAAACAGGAGACCGGTCATCAGCTCGACCTGGCGACGCATTTTGAGGAGCGGCGCCAGGCGGCGGCGGATCCCGAGGTTGATGCGGGCGCGCGGATCCTCCGCGTAAACCCGGTACATGTAGTCGCGATCCTCGTCGGTGACCATCTCGAGCGTGAGCTCGTCGTGGTTGCGCAAGAACACCGCCCACTGGCAGTTCGCGGGGATCTCGGGCGTCTGGTCGAGGATGTCGATGATCGGAAACGTGTTCTCTTGCTGGAGCGCCATGAACATCCGCGGCATCAGCGGAAAGTGGAAGTTCATGTGGCACTCGTCGCCCTCGCCGAAGTACTCGGCTGCGTCCTCGGGCCACTGGTTGGCCTCGGCCAGGAGCATTCGGTTTTTGTACTTCCTATCGATGTGCGCGCGGACCTTCTTGAGAAACGAGTGAGTCTCCGTGAGGTTTTCGCAGTTGGTCCCTTCGCGCTGGTAGAGGTACGGGATCGCGTCGAGGCGCATGCCGTCGACGCCCATGTCCATCCAGAAATCCAGCGCCTTGAACACCGCGCGGTGGACGGCGGGGTTGTCGAAGTTGAGGTCGGGCTGGTGGGAGTAAAACCGATGCCAGTAGTAGGCGCGCGCGATCGGATCCCAGGTCCAGTTCGACGTCTCGAAGTCCGGGAAGATGATCCGCGCGTCCTGATACCGGTCCGGGCTGTCGCTCCACACGTAAAAGTCGCGGTAGCGCGAGCCCGCGGGCGCGCGGCGCGCGCGCTGGAACCACGGATGATCCGTCGAGGTGTGATTGATCACCAGCTCGGTGATCACGCGGAGCCCTCGCCGGTGAGCTTCCTTGAGGAATCGGCGGAAGTCCTTGAGCGAGCCGTAGGCGTGGTTGACATCGATGTAGTCGGCGATGTCGTAGCCGTCGTCGCGCAGGGGCGACGGGTAAAACGGCAGCAGCCAAATGGCGGTGACGCCGAGATCCTGCAGGTAGTCGAGCTTGTACAGCAGCCCTCGAAAGTCGCCGACGCCGTCGGCGTTCGAATCGAAGAAAGCCCGCACGTGGAGCTCGTAGATGATGGCGTCCTGGTACCAGAGGGGATCGTCGACCAGGACGACGTCGTGATCGGTACGTCGCTTCATTAAGGAGTCGTGCTACGGCGCCGTGTCGGAGCCTGGAAGGATCCGGAACACGTGCGCGGGGAGAATGTGGGGGTTGAGCTCCACGTAGTTGTGAGGACCGCGCCACACGTAGCGCGCGTCCCCGAGGAGATCGTGGATCTCGAACGGCTGGGCGGGATCGACGCCGAGCGCGGCCAAGTCGAGGTGCGCGAACCCGGCCTGCGTGTGGTGCGGATCGAGATTGACGACCACCAGAACCACGTTGTCGCCGCTGGGGCTCGACTTGCTGTAGCAGAGCAGGGTGTCGTTGTCGGTGGCGTGGAATCGAAGTGAGCGATTGTCGTGTAGAGCGGGGTTTTCGCGCCGGATCCCGTTGATGCGGGCGATGAGGGGGCGGAGGCTGTCGGGGTGATCGAGATCCCAGCTTCGGAGCTGGTACTTTTCGTTGTCGAGGTACTCCCCGGAGCCGGGGCGACGCACGTGCTCCATGAGCTCGAACGCCGGGCCGTAGATGCCGTAATTTGCGGTGAGCGTGGCTGCCAGGACCAAGCGGGCGATGAACATGGGTCGCCCGCCGTGCTCGAGGTGCTCGGGCAGGATGTCCGGCGTGTTTGGCCAAAAATTGGGCCTAAAGAAGTCGACCACCGGCGGGGAGGTGATCTCCTCGAGGTAGGCGCGCAGCTCCGGCCCGCTCTCGCGCCACGTAAAGTACGTGTATGACTGGGTAAAGCCGAGCTTGGCCAGCGCGTACATCAGCTTCGGGCGCGTGAACGCCTCGGACAAGAAGATCGCGTCGGGGTGCTCGGCCTTGATCTCGGCGATGCACCACTGCCAAAAGCGAAGGGGCTTGGTGTGCGGGTTGTCCACCCGGAATACCTTGACGCCCTGAGCGATCCAGAACTGAAACACGCTGAGGAGCTCCTCCCACAGCCCGCGCCAGTCCTCGCACTCGAAGTTGAACGGGTAGACGTCCTGATACTTCTTGGGCGGATTCTCGGCGTATTGGATCGTCCCGTCGGGGCGGCGGAGGAACCACTCGGGGTGTTCGCGGACGTAGGGGTGATCCGGCGAGGCCTGAAACGCGATGTCGAGGGCGACGGTGAGTCCGAGCTCCTCCGCGCGGCGGACGAAGTGCCTGAAATCCTCGAGTGTCCCCAACTCGGGGTGGACGGCCTTGTGGCCCCCTTGATCGCTGCCGATCGCCCACGGGCTTCCTGGATCGCCAGGCAGGCAGTCGAGTCGGTTGTTCGGGCCCTTTCGGTGCGTGGTGCCGATCGGGTGCACCGGCGGGAGGTAGACGATGTCGAAGCCCATGTCGGCGACGTAGGGGAGGTGACCCGCGGCGTCGCGGAGCGTGCCGTGCCGTCCGGGCGGTCCCCACGATCGCGGAAACAGCTCGTACCAGCTCGAGGCGCGCGCCAACGGCGAATCGACGACGACGGTGAGCTCACGGCCGTAGCGGGCCGCGTGGCTGCGGTCGGGGTGGCGCGCCATGAGAGCGCCAAGCTCCGCCTCGAAGGCGAGTTCGGCGCGGGCGTAGGGATCGGCGCCCGAATCGCGTAGGGCCTTGGCATAGCGCGACAGGCTGGCCTCGTCCTCGGCGGCAGCCCGCCCGGCGGCGGCGGCGACCAGCTCTGCCCCCACGAGCAGATCCACGTCGGCCACGTCGCTGGCCTCGAGCTTGCGTGCCAGGCCGTGCAGCCAGCTCGGGAAGCCGTCCACCCAGGCCTCGAAGGTGTACAGCCAGCTGCCGACCTCATCGACCGTGAACGCGCCGGCGAAGCGATCGTTTACGAGCGGCGCGAGCGGCGCCTCGCGCCACTCCTGGTCGCGCGCGGGCTTGTAAAGGACGACGCCCGCGACGTGGTCGTGACCGTCGGCAACGAGGTCGAGCTCGACACGAACGACGTCGCCGACGGCGCGTTTGATGGCATGGGCGCCCGCGTCGATCTCGGGATACAGGCCTTCGAGGACGACGCGGCGTCGGCCGTCGTGGACGTGGGGGGCAGGGGCTCGGCTAGAGCGGACAGTGGCGGTCATGATATCGTCTGCGGGCTTCCGTGGCGCCCGAGGCGTCCACGCCGGGAGTAGAACACGGATATCGGGAGCATCGACAACAGCCGCTGACCGAATTTTCGACTTCGTCCCGATAATGGGCCGCCGCGGCGGCCGCGGCTCACGTGGTGACCGATCTCGCCACAGACGCACCACGCCGGCGCGATGGTCAGATGACCGCCGGGCGTGACACGTGACGTCGCGCCGCGTGCGCCTGTCCTGCCCCGTAACCGATCTGCGCGGAGTGACGTATCAAATGGAGATTTTGCCTGGTGAGCCCTATCCGCTCGGTGCGACTTACGACGGGGACGGGACCAATTTTTCGGTGTTTTCCGAGGTCGCGGACCTCGTCGAGCTCTGCCTGTTCAGCGCCGACGGCCGCGAGACGCGCTACCGGCTGCCCGAGGTGACCGGCTTTTGCTGGCACGGCTATTTCCCGAGCGTGTCACCGGGCCAGCAATACGGATTTCGAGTTCACGGCCCCTGGGCGCCCGCACAGGGGCTGCGCTGCGACCACCACAAGCTCCTGCTGGATCCCTACGCCAAGGCCGTCGTCGGCGGCGTGACGTGGGCGCCGGCGCTGTTTTCCACCGAGGAGGACGATCCACACGGCGAGCTCGTGGCACGCGACAGCGCGCCGTTCGTCCCCCGCTCGGTGGTGGTGGACTCCGCGTTCGATTGGGGCCCCGACCGGCGCCCGCGCACCCCGATGCACGAGACCGTGATCTACGAGGCGCACGTCAAAGGCCTCACGCGGCTCCGAAGGGACGTTCCTACCGAGCTCCGCGGCACCTACGCCGGGCTCGCCCACCCGTCCGTCATCGAGTATCTGAAGGGGCTCGGGGTGACGGCGATCGAGCTCATGCCCATCCACCAGTTCGTGCACGAGCATCACCTCGTCAAACACGGGCTGAGGAATTACTGGGGCTATAATTCCATCGCCTACCTCGCGCCGCACAACGCCTACGGGGCCGCGTCGCGCCCGGGGAGCGAGGTGCGTGAGTTCAAGGAGATGGTCAAGGCGATGCACGAGGCGGGCATCGAGGTGATCCTGGACGTCGTTTACAACCACACCGCCGAGGGCGACCATCGCGGCCCCACGCTGTGCTTCCGCGGTTTAGACAACCGGGCGTACTATCGGCTCGCCCCGGACGATCCACGCCACTACGTCGACTACACGGGCTGCGGAAACAGCTTGAACATGCGGCACCCGCACGTGTTGCAGCTCATCATGGACTCGCTGCGCTACTGGGTCCAGGAGATGCACGTCGACGGGTTTCGGTTCGATCTGGCCGCCGCGCTCGCGCGTGAGCTCCACGAGGTCGATCGGCTGTCCGCGTTTTTCGATCTCATCCACCAGGACCCGGTGATCCAGCAGGTCAAGCTCATCGCGGAGCCCTGGGACATCGGCGAGGGCGGCTACCAGGTCGGCAACTTCCCCCCGTTTTGGTCGGAGTGGAACGGCAAGTACCGAGATACGGTGCGGGACTTTTGGCGCGGCGAGGACAAGACGCTCGCCGAGTTCGCCTACCGCTTCACGGGGAGCTCCGACCTGTACGAGACGACGGGCAGGCGGCCTTACGCGAGCATCAACTTCGTGACCAGTCACGACGGCTTCACGCTGCGCGATCTCGTGTCGTACAACGAAAAGCACAACTGGGAAAACGCCGAGAACAACCAAGACGGCGACGATCACAACCGATCGTGGAACTGCGGCGCGGAGGGCGAAACGGACGATCTCGAGGTCCTCTCTCTGCGCGCGCGCCAGCAGCGGAACTTTCTGACCACGCTGTTCTTGTCGCAGGGCGTGCCGATGCTGCTGCACGGCGACGAGCTCGGCCGCAGCCAGTACGGGAACAACAACGGCTACTGTCAGGACAACGAGATCGGCTGGGTGAACTGGGAGCGCATCGACGAGGACCTGCTCGCGTTCACCACGGAGCTCATCGAGTTCCGCCGCTCCCACCCCATCTTCCACCGGCGCCGATGGTTTCAGGGGCGCCCGATTCGAGACGGAGCGCTCGCCGAGATCGGCTGGTTTCGGCCCGACGGCGACGAGATGACCGAGGATGACTGGCACGTGTCGTTCGCCCGCGCCGTGGGCGTGTTCTTGAACGGAAAGGGGGCGAGCGTGGTGGATCAGCGGGGCCTGCGGGTGCGAGATGACTCGTTTTATCTCGTGATGAACGCCCACCACGGTCCGCTCGACTTCACGATTCCCAAGATCCTCGGCGGCGCCGGCTGGGTCGAGGTCCTCGACACGGCGAAGCTGCGGTTCACGAGAGGCGAGTCGCGCGTCCGGCCTGGGCGTTCGGTCGCCGCGACCGGGCGGTCCGTGGTGGTGCTGCAGAAGATCGACGAGCAGGAGACCTAAGCGCCCTACGGGCTGACGAGCCTGAGGGCGCCGGGCAAGATCTCGAAGGTGGCGGGGAGGATGCCGGGGGTTTCTCCGTCGACGTCGAGCCTCACGGGATCGGGATCGAGCGGCTCGGCGCTGACCTTCCGTGCCCGGCGGTGACTCACTTTGGCCTGGCCGAGGTGCGTGCCGGCGTAGACGCGGTGGCCGGAAAGCAGGATCTCGCGCGTCGTCATGTCGCCCAGGGCCACGACGTCGAACAGGCCGTCGCCGAGCTCGGCCTCCGGCGCGATCTGCATGCCGCCGCCGAAGTAGCGGCCGTTGGCGACCGCTACGTTGTGGATGGTCATGTCGAGCGGAGCGGCGGCGTCGTCGTCGAAGGTGAGGCGAACGCGCTTGTTCTGGTAGCGGAGGTTGGCGCGCGCCGTGGCGAGCATGAACGACAGCCGCCCGCCGAGGCGCTTGGATCCCTCGTTGACGATCTCGTCGACGACGCCGCTGATTCCGAACGAGGCGATGTTGATGAAGATGCGCTCGCGCCGCCCGCTCTCAGGCTCGACGAAGGACAGCTTGCCCGCGTCGATGTCTCGCGTCCGTCCTCGGGCCAGAATTTCGCACGCGGCCTCGAGCTCCTTGGGCATGCCGCAGGTCTTGCGAAAGTCGCCGCCCGTGCCGAACGGGAGCAGCCCGAGCTCCGCGTCCGGGGACAGCGGCTCGCTGTCGCGGAAGAACCCGCCCACGACCTCGTTCAGCGTGCCGTCGCCGCCCACGGCGATGACGCGCTCGGTGCCGGACTCGAGCGCCTGGCGGGTGATCTCCGTGGCCTCGCCCGGGCGGCTGGTCATGGCTTGTTCGAACGGGCCGTAGTGGCGGCGGATGACCGAAGACAGGTCGGCCCAGCGCCGGCCGAGGAGGCCCCGCTTGGACTGGGGGTTGACGACGAGGAGGGTGCTCTTCGTAGACATGCCGCGCGAGTATAGAGCCCATCTCCAAAAACTCCCATCGCCTGACGCGCTCTAGGCTCGCCGTCGCGGCGCCTGGCGTGATGCGCGCAGGCGAGGAGCCGGCCGGCAGGGGGCTCGGGTACAATCGGGCCGTGCCGAGCGAAGCCGCACTTCGGGCGCTGTCGGGCGACCTCGACGCGGCCGAACCGGATGAGGGGCCCGACGGCCGGCGCTCGCGCGGTTCGCGGCGCGCGTCGGGAGCGTATTTCACGCCGCCTGCGCTCGTTCGGTTCGTGGTGGCAGAGGCGCTTCGGGCACGCGCCGCGGGGGAGTCGATCCGCTGGCGCGACGACGGCACACCCGCGCTTCGAATCCTCGATCCGGCCGCGGGCGACGGGCGATTTCTCGCAGAAGCCGGTCGCCAACTCGCCCGCTGGGCGGCGTCGCGTGGGGCCGATTCGCGGGCGGTCGCGAGATCGATCGCGCGCCGGTGCCTGGTCGGTGTCGAGCGCGACCCGGCGTTTGCAGCGGCCGCGCGCCGCGCGCTCGGGGCGCCGGTCGTGCAATGCGGGGAAGCGCTCCTCGACCCGCCCAGGCAGCTCGCCGATCCGGTCGATGTCGTGGTCGGAAATCCGCCCTACCTCCGCTCCATCCACCTGGGCGCGGCGGACGCGCCGCTCCGCGAGGCGCTCCGGGGTCGGTTCGCCGCCACGTCGTACGGGGAGTGGGACCTATACGCGGCGTTTTTGGAGCAGTCGCTCGCGTGGGCGGCGCCCGGCGCGGAGGTGGGGCTCGTCGTGCCCTCGCGCTGGCTCACGGCGGCGTTCGCCGTCAAGCTGCGCGAAAAGCTGGCCGAGGCGCGCGCCGTGCGCGCCATCGTCGACTTCGGGGCTCATCAGATTTTCGGCGGCGCGACCACCTACGCGAGCGTGGTGTTCCTGTCGCGCAGGCGGCAGCCGCGGGTCGAAGTGGCGCGCCTCGAGTCGGGATCGTGGGAGCGGGGCAGCATCGACGCCGCGAGCTTGGACGACAGGCCGTGGCGAGTGAGCGTAGGCGCGCGCCGAGACGCGCTGTCGGCGATCTCGCGCGGGCCGGCGCTCGGCGATGTCGCGCGGGTGGCCAAGGGCGCGGGCACGAACGCCGACCGGGTGTTCTTGTTGGAAGACGCCAGGGCGCGAGGCGGCCGCGTTTTCGGCTACTCCCCTCACCGCGGTCGGCGCGTGGAGGTGGAGGCCAATATCACGGCTCCTTGCGTGCGCGGGCGCGACGTCGAGCCCTACGGCGCGGTGCCCCGCTCGCTCCGCTGCATCATCCCCTACGAGCGCGAAGGGCGGCTTTACAGCGCCGGCGCGCTGGCGGCGGCGTTCCCGCTGGCGGCGGCGCATTTCGAGGCGTGCCGGGCGCGGTTGGAGGCGCGGGAGCGCGGGCGGTTCGCGGGGGCGACCTACTACTGCTTCGGCCGGCCGCAAAACCTGAGCTTTCACCGCGATTCGGCGCCGAAGGTGGTGTTCCCGGACGTCGCGCGCGAGGGGCGCGCGCTGCTCGACACGACCGGCGCGATGCTCCTCGACACCGCCTATGCGCTCCGCACGACGGACGAAGGTGGCTACCCGCTCGGTGTCGTGCTTGCCGTGATGAACTCGCCGATCGTCGCGCTCTGGCTCCGAGAGACGGGAATTCGGCTGCGCGGTGACTACGTGCGGATGAAGACCGCCTACCTCGCTTCGCTGCCGCTGCCCCCGCCGTCGCGACACACGCGCGCCCTCGCCGACCTCGGCCGCCGCGCCGCGGGCGGTGACGGGCGAGCGGCCTCCGCTCATCCGGCGCCCTCGCGCGAGGAGCTAGGCGACCTTTTGCGGCGCGCCTACGGCCTGTCTACGGCCGCGTGGGCGGGGCTTTCGCGCGCCTAAACAATCACGCGTTATGCGTCATGGCGCGTCGCTCGTCGAGGAGGGCCGCTTTGGGGCGCTTGGCTCCGCCCCCGGCGCGCGATCGCCCGTCGCGTCGGGGGACGGCTGGGCGCCGGCGGCGTCGGCGACGTAGGCGTGTAGGTCAGTGACCTCGACGCCGCGCGGGGCGTTACGAGCCAGCATGTACGAGCACGTACCGCACGAGGTCACCACCGTGCCGCCGCCGCGCTGGGCGATCTCCCGAAGCCGCTGGGCGGCCATCGCGTCGGCGGTCTCCGGCATCGTTTTGGGCAGCATCCCGCCGCCGCCGCAGCAAACCGTATCGACCCCCGACCACGAAAACTCCCGCACGTCTGCGATCTGCGCGAGCACGCGGCGCGGCGCCTCCACCACGCCCGCATAGCGCGACAGGTAACAGGGATCGTGATAGTAGACGCTCTCGCCGCGATTGCGCTTCGGTGTGCGCGAGATGCGATCCGCCAAAAATTCGGGGACGGACAGGACCTCCGTGGAGACGTTGATCCCCTCCGCGGCGTATTGCGTGCGCATCGTGTACACGCACGCCGAGCACCCCACGATGGCCGTCCGCGCGCGCTTCAAGTCGCCGGCGACCTTGGCGGCGTGCCACCGAAACATGTCTGGATACCCGGCCGCGAGCAGGGGGTAGCCGGCGCACGCGCGGCCGATGTCGGCGACCTGCACGCGGTCGTCCGTGGCGGCGTCGAACAGGGACAAGGCCTTCGAAATCCCCTCGGGCGCCTTGTCGATCGCATCGCAGCCCGGGAAGAACGTCACCGTGGTGTCGGCGCCCAGTCGGTCGCGCGGCACGTGCTCGCGCACGCGCTCGGCGAGCCGCTCGTCGCGGTTTCTAAACCGGGCCGGATAATCGGTGAGCCGAGGATGACCCACGCCGCGCGAGGTGGCCTCCGCGCGCCCGCTGAACAAAACGAGGCCCGGCTCGTTATCGTGCTCGCAGTACACGGTGCAGTGCCTGCACCCCGTGCACCCCCAAAGCGGCTCGGCGGCGGGCTCGCTCCACGGGACGCGGCCGCGGCGCAGCTGGTTCAGCGTGTCCATCTTCGCCTGCGGAATGAGCGTCTCCCGGGCGCTGGCGTTCGACACCGGGCACGCAAGCCGGCACATCTTCGGGCAGTAGGTACAGTAATCGAGCTGCTTGGCGACGCCCTCTGGCGAAAAGGGAGATGACACGGCGCCGGACCTTAGCACACGCGCAGGGGGGAGCCCTAAAGAGCACCCACCGCCTGAACCGCCCCTGGGATCGCTCCCCTTTGCTCACTCGGATCCGGAGGCGAGCGCCCGCGGATTCATGATCCCGGCCGGATCGAGCCGCCGCCGCATGTCTTCGAAGTACGGCGTGAGCGCGGGAGGGACGGCGCCGAGCAGGGCGGCGCCCGCCTGCTCCGCTGCGCGTTCGATCGCGCCGCGCGCCGCGTCCTCCGCCTGCGCGCCGAGCGCCTCACCGGTGGATGGGTCGATGAGCGTGACGAACAGCACCGCTCCATAGGGATCGAATCGAGACGCATAGACGCAAACCTCGATCCCCGCCTCCGCCGCGGCCGCCCGCAGCGCGCGATGGACCGCGGCTTGGCGACTGGGTCGGGCGCTCACTTGCAGGCTGGGCAGCGCGGCCGAGGGCGAATCCTCGCGGCCGGTGCGCTGGCGCCACCACGTCTCGGCGAACGATTCGGCGATCGGGGTCCCGCCGAGGGCGGAGGCGCTGCTGGCGATGAGGTCGCGGTCGCACGCGGCCAGATCCGTCGGCCCCGCGGTCGCTGCGAGGAGCACGGCGCCGCCCGGCCGGACCGCGCCGTCCCCGAGGCCGGCGCGCGCTTGGCGCTCGTCGTACACGCGGAGCGCGGCCGGCGCGGCGTCCTCGCGCATCGCGAGGTGAACCGCCGACAGCGCCGCCTCGAAGTCGGGGAGGTGGTGTGCGGACAGAAATCGGGCCTCAGGGCGGCGGTGGATGCGGAGGACCGCGGAGGTGATGAACCCGAGGGTGCCCTCGCTTCCGCACAGCGCGCGCGCCAGATCCGGCCCGGTGGCGCGCCTGGGCGCGACGCGGGTGTGGATGCTGCGTCCGTCGCCGAGCACCGCCGAGATCCCGAGCACGGCCTCCTCGATGAAGCCGTGCCGCGGCGACGACTTGCCCGGCGTGCGCACCGACAGCATGCCGCCCACGGTGGAGGCCAGAATCGCCGGCGGAAAGTCGCCGAGGCTGAGCCCGCGGGGCGCGAGGATGTGCTCGAGGGCGTGGGCCGAAAGTCCGGCCTGAACGTGAACGACGAGGGACGTCTCGTCGAGGTGGAGCACGTGCGACATCCGGCGCAGATCCACGAGGATCCCGGCTTCGGCCGCGCCGAGCGCGGCGGGCGGCCGCGCGGCCGCGCCCACCGGCGAGACGGGAATGTGCCGGCGGTTGGCCAGGCGGACGATTTCGGCGATCTCGGCGCCGGAGCCGGGGCGGACGAGCCAGGTCGCTGGCTCCGAGGCCGCCGCGCGGATCCCGACCTCCGCGAGGTGCGCCGGACGGTCGGTGGCGTGACCGTGGCCGACGATGGCCTCGAGCTCCTCGCCTAAGTTTGGCGCGCGCGCCACCCGGGCCGTCACGACAGGCCCCCCGCAGACAGCCCGAGCTTACCGGGGTTCATGATGTCGTCCGGATCCATACTGGCCTTGAGCGCCTCCAAGATGGCCATCGACTCTCTGTGCTCCTCGCGCATGTGGAGGCTCTTGAGCAGACCCACGCCGTGGTGGTGGCTGATCGTGCCGCCGGCCCTCGTGGCCGCTTCCATCCCGCTCCGCCACAGCTCGTCGTACAGCTTCTCCGCGTGCTTTTGGTTGTCGGCGTACCCGGCGAACGTAAAGTAGATCGAGCAGCCCTCGGGGTAGGCGTGCGACAGGTGAGCCATGACCAGCGCGTGCTTGGCGATCGCCGCTCTGACGGAGCGGTAGAGATCGACCAGGCGCTCCCAGGTCGAGGCCACCTCCATCGTGTCGACGAACGCCCCCGCGCGAAACGCGGGCGACATTTTGTAGCTCACGCTGTAGCGATGCTCGAGCCACCGCCGCCCTGGTTCTTCGCCGAGGTCGACGCCGCCCGCGCGCTCGAGCTCCCCGAAAGTGAGCCGAGCTTCGGTCTCCGTGCGCACGCGCGATCCCTCGAGCCCGACGATCATCCGGCAGCCGCGGCGCAGGCCCCGGGAGGCCACCGGCCCGGCCACGTTGTTGAACAGGCGCGGCCGCGACAGCGTGGCCGCGACCAGCTCGCGGCGGAGGCTTTGGGTGAGGCCGCGGCGCCGATCTTTGGGTACGAGCTGGCCGACGATTTGGCCGAGGAGGCCGCTTCGCTCCTCGACGTCGGCCGACTGCGTGGGCACCCGCGGCAGCGCGCCGGCGCCCGCGGGCGGCGACGGGGCGTGGTGGTGACGGATATCGGCGGGCGCGCGATCGCCGCCACCAGATAGCGCGTTCATGAGGGTGTCGAACTCGTCGTACAGGCGCAGCACCGCGGGGCGGAGGCCGCGCTGCATGATCCGCCGCAGCGCCTCGATTCCTCCGATGAGGTCAGGGAACGAATAACCCCGCAAGACCCGCAGCTCCGGGGCTGGGCTCACGCGCAGGCGCGCCGAGGTGATGACGCCGAGGGTGCCTTCGCTGCCCACGAGGAGCTGCGTCCAGCTCGGGCCGCGGTGGGAGCGCGCCAGCCCGTCGGTGTCGATGATGTCGCCGCGGCCCGTGACCATCGTGACGCCGGCGATCCGATCCTCGACCTTGCCGTACTTGCTCGACATCTGCCCGGCCGCGCGCGTCGCGACCCACCCGCCTACCGTGGACACGTAAATCGACGATGGAAAGTGGCCGAAAGTATAGCCACGCGTGGCGAGCTCGCGCTCGAAGTGCTCCCCGTTCGCCCCGGCCTGCACATCGCAAATCAGATCGTCGCGATCGATTTTCGCCACGGCGCTCATGCGCTTTAGGTCGAGGGCGATGCCGCCCTTGACGGGCACCGTACCTCCGCACACGCCGGAGCCGCCGCCGTAGGGGATGATCGGGACGCCCTGACTTCGAGCCACGCGCACGATCTCGGCCACCTCGCCCACCGTCTCGGGCCAGACCACGAGGTGGGCGCGGTGGGGCAGCGGGGTCCCCTCCCGGATCGAGATGAGCAGGCGGGGCCACATATCCCGGGAATACGTGGTGAGATCGGTCTCTTTGGCCGAAATTCGGTCGTCGCCGACGATGGGCCTCAGCGCGCGCGCGAGCCGATCGCTGTCGATCGCAGGACGGGTCATGGCGGATGACCGTATGCGCTGCGCCGGCGCGCGCGCAAGCGCTCAACGCTCGCGCGGGGCGCTCGATGGGCTCCGCGTGGGCTTGCGCGCCCGGCTCGAGTCGTAGGAAGAACGGACCATGCTAGACGCGGCGCAAGCGCGAGACGTAAATCGAGTCGTCGTCATCGGGGCGGGCACCATGGGCACCGGAATCGCGCACGTGGCCGCGCTCTCCGGGTGCGCGGTGTCGCTGGTCGATGTGGACGAAGGCGCCCTCACCCGAGCGCGCGAGCACATCCGGGCCAACCTCGAAAAGGGGGTGGAAAAGGGCAAGGTGGAGGCCGAGGAGGTCGGGGCGGCGCTGTCGCGAATCGACACCGCGGGCGAGCTCGGTCCGGCGCTCGCCGGCGCGCAGGTCGTCATCGAGGCGGTTCCGGAGACGCCCGAGCTCAAGCGCCGCGTGTTTCGCGACGTGAGCGAGGGCGCCGGCGGTGGGGCGCTCTTGGCGACGAACACGAGCTCGATTTCCGTGGCCGCGCTGGCGTCTGAGGCTCGATTTCCGGAGCGCGTCGTCGGCATGCATTTTTTCAATCCGGTTCACATCATGAAGCTCGTGGAGGTCGTCACCCACGACCGCGCCGCGCCCGGGGCGGTGTCGCTCGCGCGGGAGCTCGCCGAGCGATTCGGCAAGACCGCGATCTCCGTGCGGGATGCGCCCGGTTTTGCCTCGAGCCGGCTCGGCGTCGCGATCGGGCTCGAGGCGATGCGGATGGTGGAGCAGGGCGTCGCGTCGGCCGACGGCATCGATACCGCCATGCGGCTCGGTTACGGCTTCCCGATGGGGCCGCTCGAGCTCACCGATCTGATCGGTTTGGACACCCGGCTCGGCATCGCCGAGTACCTGGAGGGCGAGCTCGGCGCGGCGTTCTCGGTGCCGGCGATCCTTCGCGACAAGGTGGCGGCGGGCAAACTCGGGAAAAAGCGGGGGCTGGGGTTTTATCGCTGGGAGGACGGGCGCCGGGCGGAGCCCGATCCAGACGACGGGTGACGGGGCGCCTCCGAGCCGGCGAGCGCCATGCAGGCGAGCGGCGGAGGTCGCCGTCCTCGGCGGCCGGGGCGAGCGCAACCGCCCCCGCGAACCGAGACGGCGCCGCTTGCCCCATCGGCCGAGCGGGCCCACAATGCCGCCGTGTCCGTATCGCCCGCGAGACGTCATCTTTGGGGGGCAGCGCTCGGGCTGGTCGCCGCCGCGCTTCTCATCTTCAGCGCTTGGAGCTCGGCGTGGTGGAGCGGCCAGGACGGGGGCCTGTCCGTGTCCGCCGGCCTCCGCGCGGTGGAGCAGTGCAGCCCTGCGGGCTGTCAGCAGGCGGCGCTGGCGTCTTTAGGCGGTCAGGCGTGGATGCAGGTCGGAATCGGCGCGTTTACCGCGGCGATGGTAGGCGCCGCGCTCTTGTTCGCGGGTGTGGCCCGCGTGTTCCGCGCGCCGACGCGTCGCTCGTCCGTGCCGGGAGCCGCCGCCATCGCCTGCGTGGCCGCGGCGGCGCTCGGGGTCGTCTACATCGTGCTGACGCCGGCCAATGTGAGCGCGTTCGGCATCGCTTTGGCGATGCCCGCACACTTCGCCGGGGCCGCCATCGGTGCCGGCACGGGGCTGGCCCTGCTCACCCCCCGCGAAGCGCCCGCCGGCGAGTTGCCTAGCACGAGCGAACAGGACGCGGACGCCCCGGCGGCGGACGAAGCGGAAACGCCGCCCGCACGCGCCTAAAGCGGCGAACGGGTTTTAGGGGCGCTCGGCTGTGCTGGATCGGGCGATGCGCTCGCCGGCGCCCTCGTTAGCCGCTCGGCAGCTTGCGGCCGGTGAGTATGCCCATTACTGTGCGCCGGATGGCGAAGGCGGACGCGCTCGAGTATCACACCCGCGGCAGGCCCGGGAAAATCGAGGTCACCCCGACCAAACCGCTGAACACGCAGCGGCACCTGTCGCTCGCATATTCCCCCGGCGTGGCGATCCCGTGCGAGGAGATCGAGCGCGATCCGGAGCTCGCTTGGGAGTACACGGCGCGGGGCAACCTCGTCGGTGTGATCTCGAACGGCACCGCGGTGCTCGGCCTCGGCGACATCGGGGCGCTCGCCGGCAAGCCGGTCATGGAGGGAAAGGGGTGCCTGTTTAAGAAGTTCGCCGACATCGACGTGTTCGACCTCGAGGTGAACGAGACCGACGTGGAGCGCTTCGTCGACATCGTGGCGGCGCTCGAGCCGACGTTCGGCGGGATCAACCTCGAGGACATCGGCTCGCCGGCGTGCTTCGCCATCGAAGAGAAGCTCAAGGAGCGGCTCACGATCCCGGTGTTTCACGACGACCAGCACGGCACAGCGATCATCTCCGGGGCGGCGCTCTTGAACGGCGCTAAGCTGGCAGCCAAGAATCTGGCAGACCTCCGCGTGGTCGTTTCGGGCGCCGGCGCCTCGGCCATCGCGTGCGCCGAGTTCATGCTCTCGCTCGGCGTCTCCCGGGACGGCGTGGTGCTCGTCGACAGCAAGGGCGTGGTCCACGAGGGGCGCGAGGATTTAAACGAGTTCAAAAGGCGGTTCGCCGGCCCGGACGCCGGCCGCCGCACGCTCGCCGACGCCCTCGAGGGAGCCGACGTGTTTTTGGGCCTGTCGATCGGCGGTCTGGTATCGAAGGACATGGTCGCCGGCATGGCCGAGCGGCCGATGATCTTCGCGCTGGCCAACCCGGATCCCGAGATCTCGTATCCCGACGCGATGGAGGCGCGCCCCGACGCAATCGTCGCCACGGGGCGATCGGACTTCCCGAACCAGGTCAACAACGTCCTCGGCTTTCCGTACATCTTTCGCGGCGCCCTCGACGTGCGGGCCACGGCGATCAACGAGCCGATGAAGGTCGCCGCGGCGGAGGCCTTGGCTGCGCTCGCTCACGAGCCGGTGCCGCCGCCCGTGCTTTCCGCCTACGGTGGCAGGTCATTTCGGTTCGGGCCGAGCTACTTGATCCCGAAACCGTTCGATACGCGCGCGCTGTGGTGGGTCGCGCCGGCCGTGGCGCGCGCGGCGATGGACAGCGGCGTCGCCCGCCGGGAGATCGATCCGTCTGCCTACGCGGAGGAGCTCGAGCGGCGGCGCGCAGGGGCGAGCTACGAGATCACCCGGGACATGCAGCGCGCGGCCAAGGCCGATCTCAAGCGCATCGTGTTTCCGGAAGCGAGCAACCCCAAGCTCTTGCGCGCGATCCAGACGGTGATCGAGGAGGGAATCGCCGAGCCGATCCTCCTCGGCGTGCGCAAGGACATCGAGGAGGCGTGCAAAGCCGCCGACCTGGATCTCCTCGACCACGAGCCGACGATCATCAGCCCGCGCAGCGCCGAGCAGTTCGCGGAGTACGCCCAGCAGTATTTCGAGCTCCGCAAGCGCAAGGGCGTCACCCGGGGGCTCGCCGACAGCGTGCTCGGCAAGAGCAACTACTTCGGGATGATGATGGTGAGAAACGGGGAGGCGGACGGGCTCGTGTCGGGGCTCAAGCTGTCGTACCCGGAGACGATCCGTCCGGCGCTGCAGATTCTCGGTCTGCGCCCGGGCGTGCGCGTCGCCACCGGGATGTACATGATGGTGCTCAAGGACTCGGTGAAGTTTTTCGCCGACGCCACGATCAACATCGACCCGGACGCCGAGACGCTCGCCGACATCGCCGTGCAGGTCGCCGACGCGGTGGCCGAGCTACACATCGTGCCGCGCGTGGCGATGATCTCGTTTTCGAACTTCGGCTCCGTCAAACACCCGGAGGCCGTCAAGGTCAAACGGGCGCTGGACATCGTGAAGCACAAGCGGCCCGATCTCGAGATCGACGGTGAGGTCCAGGCGGACTACGCGCTCGACAAGGCCAAGCTCGACGACGAGTTTCCGTTCGCCGAGCTCGGCGACGCCGCGAACGTCCTCATCTTCTCGTCGCTCGCCGCCGGCAACGCCGCCTATAAGGTGCTTCACTGCCTCGGCGGGGCCCAGGCGGTCGGGCCGATGCTCCTGGGCATCGACAAGCCGGTCGCCGTGCTGCAGCCGCACGTCTCGGTCGAAGAGATCGCGGACATGACCGCCTACACGGCCATGCTCGCGCAGATGCGCGGCTGAGCGCGGGCACCGCGGTAGGCGAGGGCGCGGCCGGCCGCGGGGCGAGGCCGCCTTGCGCGTGTGTCGCGATCGCCGCGGGTCTCCGCGCAGGGAAGGCGGCGCGCGATCGGCGAGCGCCCTCGGCCCGTGGCGCTTGAACGGGCATCGCCGCGTGGCGGCGGGCGGGCTTGCGAGTGGTGGACCGGTGCGCGGGTCGCGGCGTTTGAGTTGGCCCAGCCGGTGCATCAGCATTCGACGGTTACGCGGCTCGGGAGTGGGGCATGGCGGAAGTCGAGCGGATGTGGATGCCGGTGGATCTCGGCGACGAGGTCGTCACCATGCAGGCGCGGCGGTCGCAGGCGGCCCTGCCGCTCGCTCCGCCCGTCGTCATCGTTCACGGACTCGCGATCTCGAGCCGCTACGCGGAGCCTCTCGTCGCGGAGCTAGGCGCGCTGTTCGACGTTTACGCGCCCGATTTACCCGGGTTCGGCGGGTCGCGCTCCCTGCGTCCTCCCGCCGACCTACCGGCCATGGCCGATCATCTGGCTAGGTTCATCGAAGCCGCGGGCCTGGCCCAGGTGAGCTTGTTCGGCCATTCGTTCGGCTGTCACATCGCGGTCGAGTGCGCCCGGCGACACCCTCGCCGGGTGCGCCGCCTCGTTCTGCACGCCCCGATCGGCGAGCCGGCGATCACCGCGCCGCGACAAGTGCTCCGGTACGTGAAAAACGCGAGGCGCGAGCCGCTTTTGCTCGGCCCGCTCATCGCCCGAGACGTGGTGCGGACCGGCGCGCGCAGGGCGATGGCCAGTTTTCGCACCTCGCTCGCCGAGCCCCTTTTGTCGCGGGCTTCCCAGATCTCGCAGCCGGCCCTCGTGGTCGGTGGCGAGCGCGACCCAATCGCGAGCCCTGCGTGGACCGAACGCGTCGCCGCCGCGATTCGCCGCGGGGAGTACGTCTGCCTTCCGGGCGTGGCGCACGCGGCGCTGTATTCGCACCCGCGCGCGCTCGCCGGCGTGGCGGCGCCGGGGTTGGCAGAACCGAACGAAGCGCTCCCTCGGGCGTGGAGCGATCACCGCGCCCCGCCGCCGGGCCCTGCCGGCGACGGCCCGCCGCCCGCGCCGATCGAGGAGCGGGACCGGGCGATGGCCTGCCTGGCGGCCACCGCCGCCGCCGTGGCGAGCGATCATCCGCGCGCACGGGCGCCGCGCCGGCGTCCGCCGCGC
>SLNH01000294.1 GCA_007133195.1 Nannocystineae bacterium
AAGGTGTACAGGGAGTCGGGCGAGGTCAAGATCCCCGAACGCCGCATCCATCTTTCCGGCGGGGAGCCGCCGCTCGACGTCTACGACACGTCCGGGCCCGACATCGCGGACTACCACGAGGGCGCGCCGAAGCTCCGGGCGCCGTGGATCGCGCGCCGGCAGGAGCGCGGGGACCAAAACAGAAGCCAGATGCACTACGCCCGCCAGGGCATCCTCACCGAGGAGATGTACTTCGTGGCGGCACGCGAGGGCGTGAGTCCGGCGTTCGTACAGGACGAAGTGGCGCGCGGGCGGGCCATCATCCCCGCCAACATCAACCACCCCGAGATCGAGCCGATGGCGATCGGCAAAAACTTCAAGGTGAAGGTCAACGCCAACATCGGCAACTCGGCGGTGTCATCCTCGATCGACGAGGAAGTCGAAAAGCTCACGTGGGCGACGAAGTGGGGCGCCGACACGGTGATGGATTTGTCCACGGGAGACGACATCCACGAGACGCGTGAGTGGATCCTCCGCAACTCGCCGGTCCCGATCGGCACGGTCCCGATCTACCAGGCGCTCGAGAAGGTCGGCGGCGTCCCCGAGGATCTGTCCATCGACGCGTTCATGGAAACGCTCGTCGAACAGGCCGAGCAGGGCGTGGACTACTTCACCATCCACGCCGGCGTGTTACTCCGCTACGTTCCGCTCACGGTCAATCGCCTCACGGGGATCGTCTCGCGAGGCGGTTCGATCATGGCCAAGTGGTGCCTCGCCCATCACGCGGAAAACTTCCTGTACACGCACTTCGAAGACATCTGCGAGGTGATGAAAAAGTACGACGTGTCGTTTTCGCTCGGCGACGGCCTCCGCCCCGGCTGCATCGCCGACGCCAACGACGCGGCGCAGTTCGCCGAGCTCGAAACGCTGGGCGAGCTCACCAAGACGGCGTGGAAGCACGATGTGCAGGTCATGATCGAGGGCCCCGGCCACGTCCCCATGAACAAGCTCAAGGAAAACGTCGACAAGCAGGTGGAGCACTGCGACGAGGCGCCGTTTTACACGCTCGGCCCGCTCGTTACGGATATCGCGCCGGGCTACGACCACATCACCTCGGCCATCGGCGCGGCGATGATCGGCTGGTATGGAACGGCGATGCTGTGCTACGTCACGCCGAAAGAGCACCTCGGGCTGCCGAACAAACAGGACGTCAAAGACGGGGTGATCGCGTACAAGATCGCGGCCCACAGCGCGGACCTCGCCAAAGGGCACCCCGGCGCGCAGGCCTGGGACGACGCGCTGTCCAAGGCCCGGTTCGAGTTCCGCTGGGACGACCAGTTCAACCTGGCCCTGGATCCGGAGACCGCGCGGAAGTACCACGACGAGACGCTCCCGGCTCCGGCCGCCAAGACCGCTCACTTCTGCTCGATGTGCGGCCCGAAGTTCTGCTCGATGAAAATCACCGAGGACGTCCGCGCGTTCGCGCGCGAGCAGGGCCTCACGCCCGACGACGCTCTCAAGGCCGGTCTCGAGGCCAAGGCCGAGGAGTTTCGCGACCAAGGTAAGCGCCTGTACGTCTCGCCGGACCAGACGTCTTAAGACCTGCAGCCCGGCCCGCGGGATTCCGAACGTTCGGCCGCGGCCGCCGCCTCGCATACCCGGTGCTCGCCGGCCCGGCGCGCGGGCATTCGGCTCGGCGCCGGGGGGCTTTGCTGGCCCGGTCGGCCGCGGCTATGATGCCTCCCGACCCACGGCGGCCTGCGAAGCTGGTCGCCTGGGCCGCCAAGGACGCGACGTGGCAACCGACCGTACGCAGCGCATGGAGCGCCTCGCTCGGGTCTACGACACCGAGGTGCTGCCGATTTGGACCGAGCGGTTCGCCAAGCTCCTCGTTCGCGATCTCGAGCTCCCTGCGCGCTGTCAGGTGCTCGACGTCGGCTGCGGGACGGGGAGCCAGACGATCGAGCTTTTGGACAAGCTCGACCCCGGCAGCCGGCTCATCGCCATCGAGTCCGCGCCGCCGCTTCTCGATCTCGCCCGGCAGAAGGTCTCGCGCGCCGACGCGGGCCGCGCGTTTTTCCGCTCACACGCCGATCTCGCGGAGCTCAGCTTCGCCGACGAGGTCTACGACGCGGTGGTGAGCAACCTCGGCCTAACCCGCGTCGCCCACCGCCCGCGCGCGCTTTCGAGCTTCGCGCGCGTGACCAAACCGGGCGGGGAGCTCAGGCTGTCGCTCCCGCTCGAGGGCACCTTTCAGGAGTTTTTCGACATCTATCGCGAAGTGCTCACGAAGCACGACAGGCACGACACGCTCGACCGACTGGCAAGTCATATCCAGACGGCTTACCCGGACGTGGATACGGTCGAGGCGTGGGCCCGATCGGCCGGGCTGTTCGACCCCCGCGTCGAGCTCGAAGAGTTCACCATGCTGTTTCGCTCCTCGCGCGAGTTTTTTTTCGCGCCGGTGATCGAATACGGCCCCTTGCCCGAGTGGAAGGCGGTGGCGGGCCGCGGCCAGGAGATGCAGGACGTCTTTTGGTACATCAAGGAGGCGATCGACGCCTACTTCGGGGGACGCGCCTTTCAAGTCACGGTGGTGGCAGGGTGCCTCGTGGCCACCAAGCCCGAGCACGCCGAGGACCAGCCGGCCCAGCAGCACGCCGAGGTCGAGGACGCCGAGACAAGCGAGTTCGACACGCACGAGGACGAAGAGGCGCTCGAAAATCGGCAAGACGCGGATCACTTCGCGGACGTTCAGCTAGACGCCTTCACTGAGGGCATCGCGCGCCCGGACCACCTCGACGAGGAGTGAGGGCTGCGATGTCGGGCGGCGCCGAGGTGACGCGCGAACAGTACGAGCGCCTCGCCGCCGAGGTGGCAGAGCACGACCGGCGTTACTACGTGGAAAACGACCCCACGGTAAGCGATCGTGAGTACGACGAGCTGTATCGCCGCCTCCGAGACATCGAGGCCAAACGGCCCGACTGGGTCCTGCCGTGGTCGCCCACGCAGCGCGTGGGTCACGAGCCGGTCTCCGAGTTTCCCAAGGTGGTGCGAGAGACCCCGATGCTCTCGCTCGACAACACCTACGACATCCAGGAGCTCCGCGCGTTTCACGAGCGCGTGATGCGCGGGCTCGGGGACGAGCCGGTGACCTACGTGGTCGAGCCCAAGGTGGACGGGATCGGCATCGAGCTCACCTACCGGACTGGCGTGTTCGCGCTCGGCGCCACGCGGGGCGACGGCGTCACCGGTGAGGACGTGACGTCGAACCTGCGCACCGTGCGTGGCCTCCCGCTCGCCCTCACCGAGTCGCTGGATCTCACCGTGCGCGGCGAGGTCTACATCACGCACGAGGACTTTTTGCGGGTAAACGAAGCGCGCTCTGCGGCGAACCTCAGCATCTTCAAAAACGCCCGCAACCTCGCCGGGGGCACGCTCAAGCTGCTCGATCCCAGACTGGTCGCCGAGCGGCCGCTGCGGGTGACGTTTTACGAGGCGGTGGGCGGCGAGCGGCTCGCGAGCACCCACTATCGCGTGCTCGCGCGGCTCCGCCAGCTCGGCCTGCCCACCTCGCCGGACAACGCCGAGGCCCACAGCTTCGAGGAGCTCCGCGAAGTGGTCGAAGGCTGGGAGGGTCGGCGCGATGACCTGCCCTACGAAGCCGACGGCCTGGTCATCAAGCTGAACTCGTTCGACCAGCGGCGCGCGCTCGGGGCGACGGCCAAATTTCCGCGCTGGGCGATCGCGTACAAATTTCCGGCCCGGCAGATGACCACCCGCGTGGTCGACCTCGAAATCAACGTCGGTCGCACGGGCGCGGTCACGCCGGTGGCCGAGCTCGAGCCCGTGGAGCTGTCGGGGACCACGGTGCGCCGGGCGTCACTGCACAATTGGGATCAGGTCGCGCGGCTCGGCGTCGGCTACGGCGATCGCGTGCTCGTCGAAAAGGCCGGCGAGATCATCCCGCAGGTCTTGACCGTCACCGAGCGCTCGAGCGGCGCGCGGTTCGAGCCGCCCGACAAATGCCCGAGCTGCCACACCCCGCTTTCGCGGGAGGAAGAGCGCGTGGCCCTTACGTGTCCAAACCGGCTCGCCTGCCCGGAGCAGCTCCTCGCGTCGCTCGGATTTTTCGCCGGCCGCTCGCAAATGAACATCGACGGCCTGGGTGAGAAGGTGGCGCGGGCGCTTTTGGACGCGGAGCTCGTACAAGATGTAGCCGATCTGTTCGCGCTCACCGAAGACGACCTGCTTGCGCTCGATCGGTTCGCGGAGACCAGCGCGCGCAACTTGATCCGCGCGATCGAGCGGGCGCGCCAAACCGCCACGTTTGCGCGCCTCCTCACCGCGCTCGGGGTGCCGCACGTGGGCGGCGTGGCCGCCAAGGCGATCGCGCAGCGCTACCGGACGATGGGGAGCTTGCTTTCGCTCCTCGATCGCAGCGATCCGTCGTCCGCGGACGCGCCGGGCGCGTTCGTCCGCGAGCTCATGGACATCGAGGGGGTGGGCGAGACCATCGCGCGCTCGCTCGAGCGATTTTTGCGCGAGCCGCACGTCCGCCAGGTGATCGAAAAGCTGGCCGAGCGCGGCGTCGATCCCGAGGAGCCGATCGAAACGGCGGCCGGCGGCGGGCTGTCCGGCAAGACCTTCGTGATCACCGGGACCCTGTCGCGCCCGCGCTCGGAGATCGCCCGGCGCATTCAGGACGCCGGCGGCAAGGTGACGAACTCGGTGAGTAAGAGCACGAGCTACCTCGTGGCGGGCGAAAACACCGGGCGGGCCAAGCTGTCAGCCGCGGGCAAACACGGCGTTACCGTCGTAAGCGAAGACGACCTCGAGCGGCTGCTCGAGGGCTCGTAGCGTGCCGCTCGGGCGCGAGCCGCGAGACGCCGCGCCCCTTCACGCGCTCGCCGAAAGGCTCCCGCCCTGACCGCGGCGCTCCCGTCAGCGCCGGATCAGCGCCTGTCATCCTCCGCCGTGATCGCGAGCTCACCGTGTTGGGCCGGATCACGGCTATCTTCCTCACCGCCCTGGCCATCGGCCGCCGCGGGACCGCCGCCGGCGGCGCCCGAATCCGCGCCCCGCTCCCCGTCGCCGGTTCCGCCGCGGGCGCGGAGGGCTTCGCGCTCTCGCCGCCGGTCGCGCACCGACATGATGGCCATGACCACCAAGATGGCCGGCCTGGCCTTCTTGATGAGCATGGGCACCTTGGAAAGCTTCTGCGCATACGGGATCGCGCGGAGCCAGCCGGGCATCGACCGCGACACGATGCCCAGCTCGGCGAGCATCCGAAACCCGCGCAAAAACGGCAAAACGAGCACGAGCTTGAGCCAGTGATTGCGGAGAAACTGCCGCCAGCTGTCGCTCAGCGACCACTTGACCACGAGCTCGAGCGCGAAGTAGCCGACGAGCCCGTACTCCATCGCGAAGATCACGCCGTAGGACACGCCCGTAAACAGGCTGAGATACAGATAGACGACGAGCGCCACGAGGGCGACGGGCAATAGCTTGGTCACCACCTTGTCGGCCCGCTCGGCGAGCGATGTGCCCGCCGCCCGGCCGCCGCCCGGCGCCTCGCGATCCCCGCCCGTCACCGCCCCCGCCCGCCTCTGGCCGCTACGCCCTCGTGCCCCCCACCGCGCTCGAAACGAGCCGCGCCACCTCGCCCACGTCGCGCCCGCCTGTGTCCACGACGTAGTCCGCCGCCGCGTATAGCGGCTCGCGCGCGGCGAGCAGCGCCTTGAGCTCCATGAACGCGTGCGGATTTTTGGCCATGGGCCGGCTGTCTCCCTGGCGGATGACGCGGTTCCAGTGGTCCTCCGGCCGCGCGCGCAGCCACACCGTGCGCGCCCGGCCGCGCAGCATGGTGAAGTTTTCGCGGTGGTTGACGATCGAGCCTCCCGTCGCGATCACGAGCGACTGCCCCTGCGAGAGCACGCGCGAGAGCACTTCCCGCTCGAGGCGCCGGTAGTACGCCTCTCCGTGGAGCTCGAACACCTCCGAGAGTGAAAGCCCCGCCGCCTGCTCGATCCGGTGGTCGATTTCCACGAACGAGACGCCCCGCTCGCGGGCGAGCTTGAGGCCCACCGACGACTTCCCCGCGCCGCGCACTCCCAAAAGCGCGATCACCCCCGGTGCGTCTTGGTCGGGCGAGGCCCCGGAGAGGACCTCGGCCGGGGTGGTGCCGAGCGCCTCGGCGACATCGGCAAACCGCACCAGGGAGATATTGCCGCGACCGGACTCGAGCTGAGCCAAAAACCGCTCGGACACCTGCGACACCTCCGAGAGTCTTCGCCGGGATAGCCCGCGGCGCTCCCGAAGCGCGCGCACGCGCGTTCCCACGGTGGTTAACAGCGCCTCGTGCTTCATCATGCGAGCACGCACTATAGTGCACAGCCGCTAGGGTGTCGAGCACTAAAGTGCTTGCGCGCCCGGCCCCCGCTCGGTTACACCGATCGCCATGGACGCACTCGCGTTTGACACGCACCCGAGCCGCTACCGGCACTGGACGCTCGACGTGGAAGGCGACATCGCCCGCCTCGTCATGCACACGGACACGGCGGCGGCCCTGGCGGCCGGCTACGAGCTCAAGCTGAACTCCTACGACTTGGCCGTCGACATCGAGCTCGCCGACGCCATTCAGCGCCTTCGGTTCGAACACCCGCAAGTCAAATCCTGCGTGGTCACCGCCGACCTGGACCGTACGTTTTGCTCGGGCGCCAATATCTACATGCTCGGCAGCTCGAGCCACGCGTTCAAGGTCAATTTTTGTAAATTCACGAACGAAACCCGCATCTACATGGAAGAGGCGTCCGCCCAAAGCGGGCTGTCGTTCTTGGCGGCCTGCAAGGGGACGACCGCTGGCGGCGGCTACGAGCTCGCCCTCGCCTGCGACGAGATCGCCCTCGTAGACGACGGCTCATCGGCGGTCTCGTTCCCCGAAACGCCGCTTTTGGCTGTGCTCCCGGGCACCGGCGGACTCACCCGGCTCACCGACAAGCGCAAGATCCGGCGGGATCGGGCTGATTACTTCTGCACCCTCGCCGAGGGGATCAAGGGCAAGCGCGCCCTCGAGTGGGGCCTGGTCGACGCGCTGCATTCCCGCTCCAAGTTCGACGACGCGGTGTTGGCGCGCGCCGAGGAGCTCGCGAAAGGGGCCCAAACCGCGCGCGGCCCGGCCATCGAGCTCGCCCCGGTCGCCCCCGAGATCGAGGGCGACCGCGCGCGCTACGAATACGTCGACGTGGCGCTCGATCGCGGCGAGGGCACGGCGACGCTCACCGTGTCGGCGCCGGCCGAGGCGCCGCCTGCGACGCCGGACGAGATGGTCCGCCAGGGCAGCGACCTGTGGGCGCTGCGCGCGTTCCGCGAGCTCGATGATGCGCTGCTTCGCCTTCGCTTCTGCGAGCCCGAAATCGGGCTCATCCTGCTTCACACGCGCGGCGATCCCGCTCACGTCGTCGCCGCCGATCGCGCGCTCGACGAGCACGCGAGCCACGGCTTCGTCCGCGAGGTGCGGCTCCTGCAAGGCCGCGTGCTGCGCCGCCTCGACATCACGGCGCGCTCGCTGTTCGCCGTCGCCGACGGTCCCGAGAGCTGCTTTGCGGGCTCGCTCCTCGAGCTCGCCCTCGCCGCCGATCGGTTCTACATGCTCGAGGACGACGACGAGGCCGTGGGGGTTCACACCTCGCCGGCAAACGGCGGCGCGCTGCCCACCTACGCCCGCACGAGTCGGCTCGAGGCCAGGTGGCTGGCCGACCCGGCGGGCGCCGAGCGCGCGCTCGCCCGCGGGGCCGAGGGGATGATCCCCGCGGCCGAAGCGGAGGAGCACGGCGTGGCCACCGTGGTGCTCGACGACATCGACTTCGAGGACGAGCTCCGCATCGCCGTCGAGGAGCGCACATCGCTCAGCCCGGACGCGCTCACCGGCATGGAGGCCTCGCTCCGATTTCCGGGCGAGGAGACGCTCGAGACCAAGATCTTCGGCCGCCTGTCGGCCTGGCAAAACTGGATCTTCACCCGGCCGAACGCCACGGGCGAGCGCGGCTCGCTCACCCTGTACGGCCACCCCGAACGGCCGAGCTTCGATTTCACGAGGACCTGATCATGGCTCACATCTCAGACGAGCGCATTCCCAACAACGTCGAGCTCGAAAAGGACCGGCGCCTTCGCCGCGCCCTCGAGAAGTGGCAGCCCCAGTTTCTCGATTGGTGGCAGGACATGGGCCCCGAAGGGTTTCAGGGCGAGGATATCTACCTGCGCACCGCCACCTCCGTGGAACCCGGCGGCTGGGCCCACTTCGACTACGTGCGGATGCCCGAGTACCGCTGGGGGATCTTCCTCGAGCCCAAGGAGGAGGGGCGGACGCACCACTTCGGCGACATGGTGGGGCAGCCGGTGTGGGACGAGGTTCCCGGTGAGTTCCGGGGCATGCTCCGGCGCCTGATCGTCACGCAGGGCGACACCGAGCCCGCGTCCGTGGAGCAGCAGCGGCAGCTCGGCCACACCGCGCCCTCCCTGTACGATCTGCGCAACCTGTTTCAGGTCAACGTCGAGGAGGGCCGCCATCTTTGGGCGATGGTCTACCTCCTGCAAACGTATTTCGGCCGCGACGGCCGCGAGGAGGCGGAGGCCCTGCTCGCGCGCCGGTCGGGAGACGAGGATCGACCGCGCATCCTCGGCGCGTTCAACGAGCCGACGGATCACTGGCTGTCGTTTTACATGTTCACCATGTTCACCGATCGCGACGGCAAGTACCAGCTCGCCGCGCTCGCCGAATCGGGCTTCGATCCCCTGGCGCGCACGTGCCGCTTCATGCTCACCGAGGAGGCCCACCACATGTTCGTGGGCGAAACCGGTGTGCAGCGGATCGTCGATCGAACCTGCGAGCTGATGAAGCGCGATCCCAACGAGGACGCCCGCGCGCAGGGCGGCATCGATCTCGACACGATCCAAAAGTACATCAACCTCTGGTACTCGCTGTCGATCGATCTGTTCGGCGGCGAGATCTCGTCGAACGCCGCCGACGCGTTCGCCGCGGGCATCAAGGGGCGCTACAAGGAGTCGAAGCGGTTCGAGGACCACGTTTGCAAAGACGCCACCTACCAGCTCGAGGTGCTGGAAGACGGGCGGGTCGTCGAAAAAGAGGTCCCGCTTCGCGCCGCGATGAACGAGGTGCTCAGGAACGACTTCGTCGAGGACTGCCAGCGCGGCGTGACCAGGTGGAACAAGGTCATCGAAAAGCACGGGCTCGATTACCGGCTCAAGCTGCCGAGCCGCCGGTTCAACCGCCACATCGGCGCGTTCGGCCCGGCCCACACCGATCCCGACGGGAACCTCATCTCGGCCGAGGAATGGGCCCGCCGCCGGGACGAGTGGCTCCCGAACGATGCCGACGAGGGCTACATCCGCAGCCTCATGCAGCCCGTGTATTCGCCCGGCCAGATCGCGCCGTGGATCGCGCCCCCTCGCCGGGGCATCAACGGCAAGCCGTTCGAGTTCGAGTACGTGCGCTGGAAGAGCTGAGCCTGCGGGCGCGGGGGTCCGGCTCATCGCGGCGCCGCCCCGCAAAAGCCCGCGGCCAGCCGGCCGGCCCTGCGCACGGGCAGTCGCTCGCGGCCACGGCGCCCGGGGATCGCTTCGCCTCAGGCGCGTTAGCACCGGCACCTATTGGGGAGGCATCGTGATTTTCGGGCCGCGCGCTGGCGCGCCCGCGCTCTCCTTTGTTACGGTGCGCGCGCCTTTTGGGGTTGCGTTTTCGCATTTTCGGCGCGCGGGTGTAAGCAGCGACCCGCCGCGGCGTTTAAGAACTCAAGCCCAAGAGCAACCGGGATAGGCCTATCCCTACCCGTCGATAAGAGCAAAGGAGCAAGCGACTATGAAAATTCTCCGCAACACCTTCCTCGCGATCACCCTCGGTGCGTTCGTCTTTGGCGCCACGGCCTGCGGCGGCTCGGAGGAAGAGGAGACCATGCCCGATGATCCGGCCATGGACGACGACTTCGACGATGACTTCGACGACGACTTCGACGATCAGCCCTGCGGTGACGACGAGTTCGACGACGACTTCGACGACGACTTCGACGACGACTTCGAGGACGACTTCGACGACCAGCCCTGCGGCGACGACGACTTCGACGACGACTGGTAGTCCGCTTTCGTCCGGCGTTTTAGGCCCTGTCTTCGCGGGGCCTTGACGCGCCTGCGGTGCCGCGCGCGCGGCGCCCGGGCAAATTCCCGGCCGGGAGGCCGGGCGAGTCGGCTAGCGCCCATCTGAATATCGGCCCCAGCCCGGCGTGTGAGGCGCGCCGCCAGCAAGACGCGACGAAGGAGCGGGCTCTTGCCCGTGACTGAGGAGCAACGCCGCTGGCGGTGACGGATCGCGCGTCGGGCGATGGGTCTCCGCGTCTAGCCAATTGGCCCGGGCTCCTAGAACGCCGATCAGTTCGAATCGGTCGCCGTTCTAGAGCAGCGTGTAGAGTGTCTCGATGGAGAGGCGCCGACTCGGACGAACAGGCATCGCCGTGCCCGTCATCGGTACGGGTACCCGGCGGGGCTTCGACGTAAAAGATCGCCGAGGTCTTTCCCGCTGCACCGATCTCGCCGGCGAAGCGATCGATCAAGGCGCGGAGCTGTTCGACACCTCGCCGATGTACGGCGAAGCCGAACGGGTGCTCGCTCGCTCGCTCGGCGAACGCCGCGACAGGGCGCTCGTGGCGACGAAGGTGTGGGCGCGGACCCGCGCGGTCGGCGAGGCACAGATCGAGCAGGCGCTCGCAGATTTCGGCCGGGTCGATCTGTACTTCGTCCACAACCTCCTGGCCTTCCGCGACCACAAGCCGCTCCTCGACTCGCTGGTTGAGCGCGGCCGAGCCGGCGCGGTGGGCGGCTCGCACTACCTTCCCTCGGGCATCCCCGAGGTGCGGGACCTCGTCGCCGAGGGGGCGATCGCAGCGGCGGAAGTCCCCTACCACCCCCTCGCGAAGGACGCGGAAGCCGAGCTTTTTCCCGAGGCGGCGGCAAACGACGCGGGAATCGTCGTCATGCAGCCGTTCGGCGGAGGAAGGCTCCTGGAGAATCCTCCGAGCGAAGGGGCGCTCGCCCGGCTCCGCCCGTTTGGCATCGAGACGTGGCCGCAGGCGATCCTCAAGTGGATCCTTAGTGATCCCCGCGTGTGCGCGGTCATCCCCGGGACGTCAAAGCGTGAGCACCTGCGCGAAAACGCCGCGGCCGGCGGGCCCCCGTGGCTCGATGACGACGAACGCGCCTACATCGCCGACCTCGCGGCTCAGTGCGTCCGCTAGGCGGTAAGCCGCTTACCCTCATAGACAGGCGTGAGCTGGGGCCGGCTTCGGTTATCCACATCCCCAGCGTCGCCAACATCCGGATTCCAGTAAGGAAACCGTAATGCACACGGCGCTGTGGATAACTTGAGGATATCGCTGTGGGCACAGGGCGAAAACCCACCGAGGTGTAGGTGCCTTGCCCCGCGCCTCGCCACTCCCTTCGGCGCGCCCCGGCGTCCCGGCGCTACCGCGAAAGGGCCGCTTCCGCGATGGGGCGCAGCTCGCCGACGAGCTCGGGGGCGCAGACCAGGCGCACCATGGAAAGCGGGCGTCCGAGCGGCAGGTTCTCCAAAAGCTCGCCGAGCGTCACCGTGCCGTACAGCGGGTGGCCGACGACGTGAAGCTCTTCGGCGTCGCCGCCTCGGTAGGGGACCTGCCGGGCGTTGTCGAACCGCACGTAGTAGCCGGCGGCGTCCCCGAACCGGGCCCGGGCAGCAGCCAGCACATCCTCGCGCAGGCGATCGATCACGGCGGGGTCGTCCCCGAGATCGATGGTCTTAAACAGGCTACGGCTCACGAGTCGCAGCGACAGATCCCGCACGATCGGGTCGGCCGCGGCGCCGCGGGTGCCAGACATCCCCCGCCCCGCCCACGCGTCGAAGGCGGCGAGCAGCGACTGGTCGTCGAGATACAGAAACGACGCCACATCGAGGCTCTCGTCGCGCGCAAGGCGCGCCACCGGATCGAGGCCCGGCGGCTCTCGCCCCTCGCGGGCGAGCTCGGAAAACCGCCCGAGCAGGATGAGAAACATCCACTCCGCCGCCCGCACGGTCTTGTGGTGATACACCTGGGCGTACATATAGGTGCGAGCGAATAGGTACTGCTCCACGGCGTACATGCCGCGCCGGTAGTCGATCACCAAATCGGCCGGGTCCGGTCCGTCGCGCACCGCTTCGATCCGCATCGCGTGCAGGATCCAATCGAGATCGTAGGTCGCGTAGCCGGCTCCGGAGTAGTGGCCGTCGCGGAGGAGATAATCCAGGCGATCGACGTCGAGCTGCGAAGCGACGAGCTTGCTGGCGTAGCTCGGCCGGTAGCGCTTGTCCCAAAACTTGGCCATGGTCGCCGGCAGCTCACGCTCGAGCTCCTCGAGCGCCGCCGACAGCTCGGGCTCCTCGGCGACGAGGCGCGCGCCCCATGCCTCGTGGGACACCCCGGAAAACGCCTTCTCCCAGGCGTGGGAAAACGGGCCGTGCCCGATGTCGTGAAGGAGCGCCGCGACTTTGACGTGGCGGGCTACCTCATCGTCGAGGGCGAGCGAGCGACACACTCGGGTGGCCATGTGAAACGCGCCGAGCGCATGCCCGAACCGCGAGTGCTCCGCGCCGGGATACACCAGCCAGGCGAACCCCATCTGCCGGATCCGGCGGAGCCTCTGGAACGCGCGGGTCTCCAGGATGCGAGTGAGATCCCGATCGGCTCCCTCGAACTCGATGAGGCCGTGAACCGGATCGCGAAACACGCGATCTTTCATCCCGGCGGACCCTAGCATCCCCACGCCGCCGATGCCGAGACCGGCGCGCGACGGCTCAGGCGAGCCCTCGCCGCGCGCTTGGTCACCGGCGCGGCCGGCCGCTTTGCGTTGACGCGCTCGGCCCTTCCCCGAACACTTCGCTTTGTGACCCGAAACCCTGCGATCTGCGAGCGGCCCATCGTCAGGACCGGACCGGCTGGGCATGAGCAGCGCGACTCGGACTCCCTGGCCGTGGAGGAGCCCCTCGAGGTCCGCATCCGCGGCCGGCCAGCGCTCGTGATGATGCGTACGCCGGGCGCCGACGAGGAGCTCGTGACGGGTTATCTCATCGGCGAGGGGCTCGCGGGAGCGGCGCGCGACGTGGGCCCGGCCCGGCTTGCCGAGCCCGCGGACTGCGGCCCGGGCGGGCTCGAGTCCCGCGGCGGCGACGTCCTCGACCTCGCCGATCCGGAGCTCACTCGCGATCCGCACGACACGCGGAGTCTTTACAGCTCGTCGGCGTGCGGCGCGTGCGGCAAGATCGACTTGAGCGAGCTCGGCATCGACGCCGCGCCCATCCGATCACCGATCGCCGCGTCGCTGGACACGATCGCCGAGCTCCCGAGCCGCCTTCGAGCCGGCCAGGAAATCTTCGCCGCCACCGGCGGGCTGCACGCGGCGGGGGCCTTTTCCCAAGCCGGGGAGCTCCTCGCGGTCCGCGAAGACGTCGGCCGCCACAACGCCGTGGACAAGCTCGTGGGATGGGCGGCGCGCGCCGGCGCGCTGCCGGCGAGTGACAAGCTGCTTTGCGTGTCGGGCCGGCTTTCTTACGAGATCGTTCAAAAGGCCATCGTGGCTGGGTTTCCGATCGTGGCCGCCGTGTCGGCGCCGAGCTCGCTCGCGGTCGATCTCGCCGAGCGCTACCGCGTCACGCTGTGTGGATTCGTGCGCAGCGGACGCATGAACGTGTACGCTCACTCGTCCCGCCTTCGCGACCGCGGCGCTCCGCGCGAGTGAGCCGGGACGGCGAGCGCGGGCGCGAGCCTTTCCACGATCACAACCGAGCCATGACAAGCGCTTCCCCCTACCCCCGCGCCGGGGCCAAAATCTTGCTCGAGCGCCGCGAGGTCTCGCACGACGGCGACCGCGCCGAGTACCAGGCCTACATCTATACGCCGAGCCGCCGCTACGAGCTTTGCGCCGACCTGTCCTCCGACGGCAGCGCGTCGCTCACACCCCGCGGCGAACAGGCCGATCCCGCGGCCTACAAGGCCTTGGAGAACGTGGCCAAATCGATCGCGCGGGCCGCGCCCAGAAAACGCGAGGCGGGCTTACCCCCGTGGCCGCAGCGCATCCACCGCTGGCGCGCCGCCCCCGGTCGCAGCTAACCGCGGCCGCCCGCTATAGCTGCCGCCGGCGCTGCTCCGTGACCGGCCTTCCGTCCGGCCCGAGCCGGATCCCCCGCGTCTCGAGCCACGCCCGCTCCTCGGGTCCGAGCAGGCCCACGGCCGCGTCGCTCGCGTAAAACTCGGCGCGCACGGATTCGGCGATGTCCTCGACCCGGTCGCGCCGCCAGGTGAGCTCGAGGACACAGCACGTGATGCAAATCTCCGGTGGCAACGCGCCGCGAATCCACTTGCGCCCCCGAGAGGCGTCGGGGTCGAAGCGCGCGAGGCGAATATGCGCCATGCACACCGGCTTGCCGCATACGTCGCAGGTATGATCGACTGGCGCCGTACAAAGACCGTGGCGCGGCATCTGCTGCCGGCACATCTTTGCCGGGCTATCCAAGGCGGCCCTCCCCACTCTGGCCATTCCTCCTTGCCCTTTCAGGCCGCCATCATACCCCAACCGGCCATGTACTGAAAGAGTTACGAGCGTATCCTGACAGGGAATGGCCGGCGGGGCTGGGTCTTGGTACTTCCGTCCTCTGCATGGGCGATTTTTATCGGGAACTCGGGAGGCGTATCGCCGAGCTCCGAAGGCAACGCGGACTCACCCAAGAACGCTTTGCTGAACGTGCTTCGATCACGACATCCTACCTGGCGCGCATCGAGACGGGCGCGCGCAAACCAACCCTCGACGTGGTGCGGCGCCTCGCCGCCGAATTGGAAGTGCCCGCTTGGCAACTGTTGGCTGACGATCGGGAGGGGAGCGAAGACGAGGCCTGGCGCGGGGCCGCGGATCGGCTCGTGGCCGCCGTGCGGCGCCTGCCGCGCGAGGACCTCGATCTGCTGATCGACGTGGCGCGGCGGTTCGCCAAGGGCGCGCCGGCGGCAGACAGGAGCACGACGTCTCGCGCAGCCGACAGCCGTCACGACGGCCGCGGAAAACGCTAGGGCGGGTCAGGAGGCACGCAGATTTCAGGCGCCCCCCCTGGCCCGACTCAGCGTCTCGGATCGCCGGGAATCTCCAGCCGACACGCGCCGCGCGGATGCCCGGTGTTAAGCTGCCGCGCCGCGCGTGCGGCGAAGCAGGTCCGGTCTCGGTCAGCCGGGTCCTTTGACGAGCTTTCGATACTCGTTGATGTGGCGGATGGCGGCCTGGGGCTGGCCCGCGCGGTCGAACACGGTGGCGAGGTTGTAGTGCGCCTCGGCCAGCCCGGGATCGAGCGCCAGCGCCTTGCGGTAACAGGCGATCGCCTCGTCGTCTCGGCCCGCGTCCTGCGACACCACGCCCAAGTTGTAGATCGCCGTGGCGTCACCTGCGTCGAGATCCACCGCCTGGCGAAAGCACGCGGTCGCCGCCTCGGTCTCGCCGGTCTCGGCGTAAAGCCGGCCGAGGTTGATGAGGGTCTCCACGCAGTCGGGTTGGAGCGCGAGCGCCCGCCGATACGCGATGATCGCCGTATCCGGATCGTCTTCCTCGACGAGGAGCGCGCGCTCGAACCACGCGTCCGCCGAGGGCTCGGGCATCGGCTCGGGTCCGCCGACGTCCCGCCGGATGGGCATCGGCTCCACGTCACCCCGCGGCGCGCGCTCCTCCCGGTCGAAGTCGAACAGAAGCTGGCCGGTGTCGGCGCGCCACTGGCGGTCGCGATCGCGAACCACGACGTGGCCGCCGCGCGCCGCGAGCGACACCGAGGACAGCGAGGTCTCCTCGGGGAGCTGCCGCTTGAGCGCGACGAGCTCGCGACGGATTCGGCGGAGCGGCACGCCCTGGCTGGTGAGCGACTTGACGATCTTGAGGATCGCGAGGTCTCGGAACGAGAGCAGGTTGGTTTGTCCGCGCGGCTTGGGCGAGAGCAACCCGGCCCGCGCGACACTCCGGATGACGGGCTCGGAGAGCCCGACGAGATCCGAGACATCCCTTGTCGAATACCCGGTCCACACGCCCGCAAAATGTCGCCTCCGGGTATCGGGGTGTCAAGCGCGCGCCGGCGCGACATCTCCCCCACTCTCACGCGCTCGCGCCGCTCGGCGGGGCGGCGAGCTCGAAGGGCAAGAGCTCGTCCACGCGCCGATAGCGAGCGCGCAGCTCGTCGTGGGAATCGGCGCCGAGGTACACGACGGCGAGCACGTAGGAGTAGCTGTCCTGATCCAAGAGATCGGAGAGTCGATCGCCCTCGTGGGCCGTGAGCGATACGCGGGCGTCGGGCACCTCGCCGATGAGCGCGTCGAAATCGGCGCGCCGCGGCTCACTTTGCACCACGGCGTCATCCAACGTGCGCACGAAGTACTTGCCGGCGACGCGATAGCGTCCCTCGCGGCGCGGAAACGCGGGCCGGTTTCCCAGCGCGAGATCCACGGCGACCTCGTGGTGCGACGCGCCGCGCACGAGCTCGAAGAGCGGCGCGTGCGAGCGCGAGATGCGCGGGTTTATCTCCAAGACCCAAAGCCGGTCCCGCGCCTCGTCCCAGAAGAACTCGACGTTGAACGGGCTACCCTCCAAGCCGACCCGCCGCATCACGCGCACCGCCACGTCGCGCATGTCCCGCTGCACGCGCTCCGGTAGCTGAGAGGGATACTCGTAGCTCCGAAAGCTCGAGGCGCCGGGCAGCCTCAGCGAATCGACGATGGCGTAGGGCACCACCTCGCCGCCGAAAACATAGCCTTCGACGGTCGCCTGGTGGCTGGCGTCGATGATCTCCTCGGCGATGCAGGCGCCCCCGCCCGCGGCGGCCACCTCGTCGGGCACGAGGGCGTGACCGAGCACGTAGCCGAACGCATCGCGCAGGCGCCCCACCCCGCGCCGGATCTTTTCGAGCGCGTCTTGCAGCTCGCGGGGCGAGCGCACCGCGAACCCGAGGTAGGAAGAAAACGACTTCACCGGCTTTACCCAAAATGGGTAGTCGAACCCCGCGGCGAGCGGGGCGCGCTCGTCACCCGGATCGAACACGGCAAACCGGGGCGTGTGCTCGGGGATGACCTCGCTCTGCACGAGCCGGCTCCAGTACTTGTCCTCGCACCGCAGCACCGATTCCAGGCTCGGCGTCGCGTGGCCGAGCTCGCGGCGGAGGATCGGCAAGATCGTGCTCACCGGGAAGTCGAAGTCACCGATGAGGGCGTCTACCGGGCCCGGATATTCGCGGAGCCGGCGGCGCGCCTTGTCCAAGACCTCCGCCGCCCGGTAGCGCCATGGACCGACGACCTCGCTGGCCTCGAGCAGGGCGTGAAAGCGCAGCGCCTGTGCGCCTCGGATCGTCCCGAGCCCGCGCCGGTTCAGATCGTCCATTCCGAGAACGTGCACAACCTGCGGACCCATGTGGCTCACCATTCGTGGATCGAATCCAGCTGCTTGACGGAACGCGAACCGCGCCCGCACCTCGCCCGTAATTCGGCGGGTCGCGCAACAGTGCGAGCTGCAGCGCCGTGATCCCCGCAACGAGTACGTTCCGGATTATCCTGCAAATTCCGGGCAAACGGGCCCGCCGGCGCCCCTTGGCCATCGGCCGCTCGTGGCGGGAGGAGTCGATGGGCGCTACGCTGCCTTGGTGGCCACCCCCTTCGAACGCATCGGCGGCGACAGGCTGCGCGCGGTCCTCGAGGACTTTTACGACCGCGTGTTTGCCGATCCCATGATCGGATTTCTGTTTCAGGGCAGCGACAGAGCCCGCCTCATCGATAAGGAGTGGGAGCTCGCGGCCACCATGCTCGGCGGCGAGGTCCGCTACACGGGTCGCCCGATGCGCCAGGCTCACGCGCGCGCGCCGATCCTGGGCGGCCACTTCGAACGCCGCCAGAAGCTCTTGCGCGACACCCTGGACAGCCACGGCGTGCCGAGCGACGTGACCGAGACCTGGCTTCGCCACAACGAGAAACTAAGGCCCCAGGTCACAGCTGACGCGGGCTCGGGGTGCGATCACGAGCGCTCGGACCAGCGGCTTCGCGACGAAGCGCGCCGCCTCCCCATCGCGTCCGGGACGTCCGCGCCCTCCGAGCTCGACGCGAGCCGCCCGCCGAGCCCTCGGGGCGGCGAAAACCTCCTCAAAATCGGTCGGTTCCCCGGCTGAGCTGCGATGTACCACCTCGGCCCGCGCCGCCCGCACCCCGTGCGCGCCGTTTGACATTTTCCGGCGCCCTGACTATACCGAATTCGGCGCGAGGTGAATGATGTGGTTCTTCACGAACGTTCTCCATATGCCCGACGTGAGCTGAACGCGGCTTGAGCTGTGTTCGCCGGACGCCACACCGCGTCCGTCACGCGTCAAATCGGGATACAAGGAGAACGAAGCATGGCCACCACGAACCCGCTCAGCGTTGTCACAAACGCTCGCGAAAAACCCGCCGCGCCCGCGTCGGCGCTCGCTCACCGAGACCTGCTAGACGGGGAGTTTTGGAAGCGCATCCCCGCCTACAGCGAGGTGGACAGCGAGCAGTTCCTCGACCACAAGTGGCAGGCGAAAAACTCGATCACCAAGCCCGACAAGCTCCTCGCGGCGCTGCAAGATCTCGTGCCCCGCGAGTTTTACGAGGACGTGGAGCTCGGGTTCAAACGCGCGCCCATGAGCATCCGCGTCTCCCCGCACCTGCTCAGCCTCATCGACTGGGACAATCCCTACGAGGATCCCCTGCGGCGCCAGTTCATCCCGGTGGCGTCCAGGCTACTCCCCGATCATCCCAAGCTCGCCCTCGACTCGCTGCACGAGCAACACGACGCCCCGGTCGACGGCCTCACCCACCGGTATCGCGACAAGGCCCTGTTTTTGGCCCTCGACACGTGCCCGGTGTATTGCCGGTTTTGCACGCGCAGCTACGCGGTAGGGATCGACACGGAGGAGGTCGAGAAGGTCTCGCTCAAGGCCAAGCCCCAGCGCTGGGAGACCGTCTTCGAGTACATCGCCTCCCGGCCCGAGCTCGAGGACATCGTGATCTCCGGCGGCGACGCATTCAACCTGCGCGCCAAGCAGATCCGGACCATCGGCGACACCCTGCTCAACATGGACAACATCCGCCGGCTTCGCTTCGCCACGAAGGGGCCCGCGGTGATGCCGCAGAAGATCCTCACCGACGACGAGTGGTTCGATGAGCTCGTCGCCATCGTGGAGCTCGGGCGAAGGCTGCACAAAGAAGTCGTCCTTCACACCCACTTCAATCACCCGAACGAGATCACGGCGCTCACGAAGCAGGCGATGGATCGGCTGTTCGAGCGCGGCGTCACCGTGCGCAATCAGTGCGTGCTCCAGCGCGGCGTCAACGACAGCGCCGAGACCATGCAGCTGCTCACCAAGCGCCTTTCGTACTGCAACGTGCAGCCGTATTACGTGTACATGCACGATCTCGTCAAAGGCGTGGAGGACCTCCGCACCACGCTGCAGACCGGCATCGATCTGGAAAAGCAACTCCGCGGCGTGACCGCCGGCTTCAACACCCCCACCTTCGTGGTCGATGCGCCCGGCGGCGGCGGAAAGCGCGACATTCACTCCTGCGAGTACTACGACCGGGAGACCGGTATCAGCGTCTACACCGCGCCGTCCGTCAAGGAGGGATACTTTCTCTACTACGACCCGGTGTACGCGCTGTCCCCGGACGCGCAGGCGCGGTGGGCCGATCCCGCCGAGCGCGACAAGATGGAGGAAGAGGCGCTCGCCGCAGCCAAAGCGCGGGTCCGAGAAACCTCGCAAGCCAGCGCCTCGCCCTCGCCTCTCACGGAGTCCTGACATGTCGCGCGCGCTCGCCCCACATGGCACGAATCGGGGCTTCAAAGCGGCAGCCCGGCGCGGCGCGCCGTGGCTTGCCGCCGCCGCCGGCGTCGCCCTCGTTGGCTGCGCCGAGGCGTGCCAATCGACGAGTCATCTCGTCGAGGTCGAGGGCGCGCTTTTGGCCACGGCGATGGGATACGACGAGGCGCCTAGCGAAGACGACGCCGCGACCGTCGCTCTCACGCCAGGCGACGAGGACATCGATATCCCCGACGCCGATGTCGTCCGGCTCGCCATCGACCGCGAGGTGCCGTTCGGGCGGGCGATGGCGGTGGTCGACGATATCGAGCGCACGGGCGCCGAGGTCGCGATCCTGGTGAGCCGGCGGAGCCACGTAAAGCGCTTTCACTTGGAAGACGAGTCCGACCGCCGCGCCGGCATCGAGCTTTTGGGCTTCCCGTCGGGCGCGGGTTGGAAGTCATGCGTTCGCCCGCGCGGCGGCGACGAAGCGAAATGCGTCAAGCAGCCCGGGGGCGAGCACATAGACGGCGCGTTCACCCGTGACATCGTCCGCGAAGCGGTGCGGGTTTACGACAATCACGATGTCCTCGTGGGCGTGCCCATCAACCTTTCGTGGGACGACGCGGTGCGCCTCATCGACGGCGCCCGGACCTGCTGCTTCGACGACGAGGTCCGAGTCGAGCTCGTACACCTCGACCAGCGAGGGGCGCCCCTGGGCGGCTCCGACGAAGACGCAAACGACGAACAAGACGCGGCCGCCGACGACGACGCGGCCGATGGCGATGACGACGCGGCCGCGGGCGCCGACCCTGCCGACGACGGCGACGACGCAGCCGACGCAGCCGACGCCGCCGACGCCGCCGACGACGCCGACGGATAGCACGCCGACGCCGCCGAGCGCGGCCGGTGACGATTCACAGCGCCCAAGGTTCGAACATGACCGAGCGAGCATTCTCCCTCACCCCCGGGAAGCGCGTCCTGTTCCTCACCAAAGACCCGGACCTCATAAGGCGCCAGCTCGCCGGCGAGCTCGACCTGGTGTTGGACCGGGACATCGCACCGGACGATTTGCTCGACGACATCAACACCGACGCCATGACCCCGGCGTGGGTGTGTTTCGATTACGCGCCCGAGGAGCTGGCCAGAAATGCCTACGCGGGGCTCACCGTGGGCGGCGAGCGGCTGTTTTCACGCGACGCCCTGAGGGCCGGCGACTTCGAAGTCATCGTCGCCGGCTCGCAAAAGGGGGTGGGATCGAGCCGGGAGACGGCGGCGCA
>SLNH01000089.1 GCA_007133195.1 Nannocystineae bacterium
AGGCCCGCTTCCGCGCGTAGCTCCTCACTCGGCGCGCGGCACCGTGACCGGCCAAGCCAGGATCGCGCGGAGACGAGGAGGGGGCGCGCGGTCGGCCGCTGGACCGAAATCTCGATCGCGGAAGCGGGCGAGAGCGTCGCTTTCCTCGCCTTTCCCGACATCATCGTGGGGCGGAGAGGCCCTCCGGGCGGTCTACGTGTACGTGCTCCTGGAGCACCAGAGCGAGCCCGATCCGCTGATGCCATGGCGCATGCTCGGCTATCTGCACGAGATTTGGGACTGGATTCGCCGCGAGAGGCCCGAGAGGTCCTCGCGAACCTCGCTTCCGCCGGTGGTGCCGATCGTGGTTCACCACGGCGAAAGCGGCTGGGCCGCCCCGCGCCGCTTTCACGAGATCGGGGCACGACAATGGGGACAGGATCCGGCACGTGAAGTCATCGCGATCGGACTGGTTCTTCCGCAAAGCGCGACGAACTTGGTTCACGAGCGCGTCCAGGGTTCGCGCGACGTAGCGCGGAGCTGTCGGTAGGGATGACCGCGTCGCTGCCGCGCGCGGTGACTGCTCGCGTGCCGGGAATGGCGACGGACTACGAGACCGCAGCCTGCGGCGCTGAGCGACGCCGTCGAGCTCGCGGAGCCGCCGAACGCCATCACGTTCACCGCGGAGCCGTCCGCAGGCATCCCGGCGTTTCATGAACCGTTGCCCGAGCCGTGTGGAGGGCGCGCTGGCAAAGCGTGTGCTACGTTATGGGATGGTGCAGCCGATTCATGCGGATTCGGTGGAGATTCGGCCGCTTCGGCGCCGCGAGTACGAGCGTCTCGTTGAGCTGGGGGAGTTCGAACGCGAGCGGGTGGAGCTCGTTCGTGGAGCCATTGTTCGCATGAGCCCGAGCGGTAGTCGCCACGCGGAGGCGGTCGCGCGGCTGTTGCGCATTCTCGTAACGTCGGTAGGCGATCGAGCGGTCATGCGGGCGCAGTCGCCGCTGGCGATCGCGGACGACTCCGAGCCCGAGCCGGATCTCGCGCTCGTGCCGCCGGGCGACTATAGCGATGCACACCCTCGCGAGGCCTTGCTCGTCGTCGAGGTCGCGGATACCTCGCTCGACTACGATCGGCTCGACAAGGCTCGCCTTTACGCAGAGGCAGGAGCCAAAGAGTATTGGATCGTCAACCTCGCAGATGATGCGATCGAGGTTCACCGCGGGGCGCGCGAGGACGGCCGGTGGACCGAAATTGCGATAGCAGGGGCGGGCGAGAGCGTCGTTCCCGTCGCCTTTCCCGACATCATCGTGGGCGTGGACGACATCGTTCCGTGGCGCGGGTAGAGGGTGTGCGTGGTGGGCGAGGATCCCGGCGTTGACTCCGCCCGATGCCGGGCGGCTACTCAGCGGCGGGCGAAGGCACGACGCGAAAACCCTCGCGCCGGGCGGCCAATCCCAGGCGCGCGTCCAAGGTGTGCACGACGGCGCCAGCGGGTGCTCCCTCCGTCCAGACGAGCGCGGCGGCGAGCTGAAGAGAGTCGGCCGCACGAAGTGGGTGCGTGCGCAGAAGGCGTTTGGCGTGAGCCTTCACGGCCTCGCTCGCCGTCACAACGTAGGCCGCCGCGATGAGCTCCTCGGCAAGATCGCCGGCGGCGAGGGCTTGGCCCGGCTCGAGCGCTCCCTCCCGGACGCGGCGTTCCAGCGCCGAGACGATCTCGACCTCTGTGAACGCCCAGACAATGAGCGCGTCATCTTCGCGAAGCCACCCGGTCGCGAGCTCCGAGGTTGGCTCATCCATGACCAAGGGCACGAGGGCCGAGCTATCCCAGAACCTCATCGACCTTCGTTGCGGTCGGCCAACAGCGCATCGACGATGTCGGCGCCGGCTTTAACGCGGCGCTCGGGCAAGCTCGCATCGACCTGCGTGTGCCGGCGGCGGATGGCGCCGGTCTCCTCAAGGCGAGCGAGCCGCTGGTCCTCGGACGACGTCCCCGGCATCCCGACGGCATCGAGCCGGGCGACGACGCGATCTCGGTCTCGCACGAGTACCACCTCCCCTCCGCGGACCGCCCGGAGGTAGTGACTCAGTCGGCTCTTTAGCTCCGAGACGTTCACCGTAATCATATAGCCTCAGCATGGTCTTCTCTCATGACCATGTCAAGACCATGAAGACGCGTCGAAGGCGGTCGCAGGTATCTTCGTGTTCGCCGCGCTTTCCGCGACGTTTTTCGTAGCTCGACCACGGGTACTCAACCGAAGCATCCGTTCTGCCGGCTCGAAGCGGGACTGACTCGATGTACCTCTGCGTGACGACAAGCTGGGACGGGGCGAGCACGGGCTCGCTGTAAAAGGGCCGATTAAACAGCTTCCCGCTGCCGTTTCGTCGTGTGACAAGAAGGCGGCACTTCCCCAGCGCCTCGCTGGCGGGCGCTGTGGCTGCTACCGTGCCGGGATGACGACAGACTACGAGACGCTGTCGACGGCGCTAAGCGAGGCCCTCAAGCTCGCGGAGCCGCCGATTGCCATCACCTTCACCGCGGAGCAGCCCACGGCCATCCCCGCATTCGACGACCCGATGCCCGAGCCGGCCGCCGACGGCCGCACCGGCCGGGTTCCCGCCGGCTGCGCGTTCTGGGTGCACGGTACGCGCCGCACGTTCGCGACCGTGCCGGCAGATCACGGCAACTGTAACGTGGGCAGCCTCACCCACGGGCTTCGCTCGCTGGACGAGGCCGCCGAGGGCCAGGACGTGGCGGCGCTCGTCGACGCCGGCTGGGTCACGCCGGACATGTTTCCGGCGATCCCGACGGTGAGGGAGCGGCCCGGGGCGATCACCTACGGCCCGCTGGCCGAAACCACGATCGAGCCGGATGTGGTGTTCCTCCGAATCAGCCCGAAGCAAGCCATGATGCTGCACGCGGCGGTGCCGGACCTCCGGTTCGAAGGCAAGCCGCAGTGCCACATCGTCCCCATCGCAAAGGAAGAGGGCCAAGTGGCCGTGAGCGTCGGTTGCATGCTCAGCCGAGTCCGAACCGGCATGGCGACATCGGAGCTCACCTGCGCGATTCCCGCAGCGCGCCTTATGGACGTGGCCGACGCGCTCGCCCAGGTTCGCAAGGCCGACGACGCGGTGGCCCGCTACGCCGCCGACGATCAGACCCGCTTCCGCGCGTAAACTCCTGACTTGGCGCGGCATCGTGGCCGGACGAGCCGGCGGCGATGCTGTCCAGCTCGGGAGCCAAGGCAGAGCCGGCAAGCCTGCGACGACTCGCGCCAGCGCCGGAGCCAAGGCAGGCTGGGCGGCCAAAAAAACCGACGATAGCTTCGAGCGAGCGCGAAAGCGTGAGCTAGTGCCTCGACCCAGGCGTAATGATTCGATCGGGCGAGCCCCATCGCGCGGGCTCGCAAGAAGCGAAGAAGGAGCGTATTGAGCATACGTGACTGATGAGCGACGCCGCGAGACGCGTGAGGGGGCCGCAAAACGGATCAGAACGCCTGGGTCGAGGCACTAGTTGGCTGGCCCTTACGCGCGCTGCCGGGAATGGGGTAGCGTGGGCGGATGAACGGGCGGGAGTCGTGTCGTGGGGGCCGGCTTTTGGCGGCGCTCATCGGCGCGAGCGTATGGATCGCGCCCGCAGTGGCGTTCGGAGCTGGCAGTGACGACGCCGCGGTCGAAGAGGAGTCTGCCGGCCCTGAACATCGCCAAGAGCAAGCCGAGCGAGCCGGCGGCGGCGAGGACGAGGGCGAAGGGCCGCGTGATGGTGAGGCGGCGGAAGGCGCTGCGGAGGCAGCCGGAGGTGAGGGAACCGAGTCGGCGCCTGGACAGGCCACGGGGGCAGCCGAAGCCGGAGACGCCGCAGCCGAGGACGACAATGACGCGCCCGCACAAAAGGCCGAGGAACCAGCCGGCGACGGCGAGGCGGAGTCGGGCGCGGACGCGGAGGCGGCTGAGACTGACGCAGAGGCGGGGGAGGGCGATGATGACGGGCCGGGGCGCGTCGTTTATGGCGACATCGATGAGGCGACGGTCCGCGTGTTTTCGGTGGGGAACGTCGAGGTCGATCGGATTCGCACGAACGCGGGCAGCTTCCGCGTCGCGGTGCCTAGCGCCGGGCACGGTACCGGATTCGCGACGGGGCCTGAGGGTTTGATCGTCACCGCCCACCACGTGGTGGACGCGGCCAGGCATATCGTCGTGAGGCTGCCGGGCGATGGCGGCTTTTATCCGGCGCGGGTGCTCTACTCCGATGAGGACATCGACATCGCCGTCATCGAGATCGATGCCCCTGTCCCAGGGCTCGAGGTCGCTGGGGCGCCCGAGCTGAGCGTGCGCGACGAGGTCTATGCGCTGGGCTATCCGCTCGACCCTTCGCAACCCAATCCGCACTCGTCGCGCGGCATCGTCGCCGGGGAGGCGGGCGACGATTTCCTCCAGCTCGACATCGCGCTAAACCCCGGCCAGTCCGGTGGTCCGCTCGTCGATGACAGCGATCGCGTGGCGGCCATGGTCATCGCCCGGGGCGGCGTCGAGCTCGGCGTCCAGGGCATCGGTATCGCGGTGCCGGGGGATGAGATTTTGGCCGCGCTCGGCGAGGCCCGGCGCCGCCTTCTGGCGAGACAGGTCGCGGAGCTTGGCTCCGAGGCGCGGATCGGCGCCGTAGTCGTCGATGAGCTGATCCAGGAGGGCGCGCTCCGCGAGCTTAGCGATGTGGAAGGCCTCGAAGAGAACCTCGAAAGCGCGAGGCTCGATCGCGCGCTCGAGCGGATCACCACGCGGACCGAGGACAGCGATCTTCTCGCGTTCGTCGCGGGCATCCTGTGGAACGCGTCGGTCGCCATCGACGCATTCGGCGCGCGCAAGCTCGGCGACACCACGCTGAGCAGGCGGGACGCGCGCGCGCTCGCGCGACGGCTCCGGTCGTCGGCGGCCGAGACCGCCGAGCGCGCCTACGAGTCGGACCCGCGCGTCGCGAGCCGCTCGCCCTTTGTGGACGTGGCGCGCCGGTCGGGCGGCGAGTTAGCGCAAGTAGGCGCGCGGGGGCGCGACGACGACCCGAATCGGGTTGATGTCGCGCTGCGGGCGATTGTCCCCGAGGTTCGCGTGCGCCCGGGGGCGGCGCAGGTCGGTCGGGGGCTCGGATTCGCCGCCGGGGTGCATCTGCGGAGGCTTAATACCGAGCTTGGCCGGTTTCGCGTCGCGCCCATCGTCGGCGGTGCCCTGGGCGTGGCGACAGTCGAGACCACGGCGGCCGAAGAGACGATTTCGCATAGTTACTTCGTCCTCGAGCTCGGGGCGGCGGCGGAGCTAGGAGAGCAAGAGCATAACCTTCAGCTGCAGGCGGCCTATGCCCCGGGCTACTACCACGCGTTCGTGGAGGCGCCGGGGGACGGCCTGGGAAATCGCCTGGAGACCGTACACAGCGAAGGCGAGGCGGCGCTCATACACGTGCGGCTCGGCGCAGAGTACCGCTACCGGATGGCTAGCCTCGGCACCGGTGTGCGCGTGCTAAGCGGTCCTTCGTTTTGGTTCGAGCCGGTTACGGCTTCGCTGGTATTTTCGCTATGAGCTTCGCGATGAACATGGTGCGCCGGTATCTCGCGTCGGCTGGTCTATGCGCCGCGCTCGCGCTCATTTCGGCCTGTGACGATCTTCCGACGCGGGAGGATCCGCGGGATCCGCAAGATCTAGGCACGGACGCCGATCCGACCGACGGCCGGTGTTCGGGCACCCCCGTCGAGTGTTTGTATCGTTCGGAGGATCAATGCGAGGGAGGCGCATGCGAGCTCGTCGAGGCATGCCGCGGCGAGGCCTGGGCGCGCTGCGTCTCGCACGGAAGCGCCCTGGACTGCGAGGCGGACAACGCGTGCAGGTGGAGCGACCCGCCGGGGGTATGCGGCATCGACAGCCAGCTTGCCTGTCATGCCCTGGGTGAGGACAGGGAAGACTGTGACCAGCTCGATGAGTGCGAATGGGGGACGACCTGCGAGGGCGGCCGTGTATTTTGCTGGAACATCGACGCGCGAGACGCCTGTGAGGAAAACCACGGCTGCGAATGGATCCCCGATTGAGCCACCAGCTCGCGCCGGCCTTGTTCACCGTGGCGGAATCAGGAGCTCGAGGGCGAAAGTCGGGAAGCGGTCGAATGGATGCTCGTGCTTCGTTGAGTTACGGTCGCGGCATGGCGAGCAGCGTTCGGGATCTACCTCGCGTCTCCGACAAGGGGGCGCTTGGCAGCCGCGGCAACTCGACCGCCGAGCGCTTGGATTTTCAGCGCGAGATCGCCCGCGCGAGCGCCCCGCTCGTGCGCGGGCGGCTTCTCCACCTCCCGGTGGTGTTCCCGGCGCGACCGGAAGCGTGTCACGAGGTGCTCGTCTCGAAAGCCAAGAGCTTCGAAAAATCGCCGGGCCT
>SLNH01000060.1 GCA_007133195.1 Nannocystineae bacterium
GCCGCGCCGCCCTGGCCGCCGCCGCGCCGCCGCCGCCGGCGGGCGCGCTCGCGGCGTAACGGCCTGCTGGCCTACGCGGGCGTGAACCCGCCGTGGTGAGACGACGATCCGCGCGCCGGCTCGCCGAGGTCCGGCTCGTCGTCGCGCTCGTCCGCCCGCTCGCCGCGGCCGGTGTGCCAATCCGCGCGGGGCTCCTGGGAGCGCGCTTGCTTCGCGGAATTCGGGCGGGCGCCCTCGCCGCCGTCGCCCTCGCCGTTGATTCGCTCGCGGAGCTCCTTGCCCACTTTGAAAAACGGCAGCTTCTTGGGGTCGACCTTCACGGTCTCGCCGGTGCGCGGATTTCGGCCCTCGTAGGCCTTGTAGCTTCGCACCTCGAAACTGCCGAATCCGCGAATTTCGATCCGCTCGTCTTGCTGGAGCGCCCGCGTCATTTCGTCGAAGATGCAGTTTACGATGAGCTCGGCCTTGCCTTTGGGCAAGCGGAGCCGCTCGGAAATGTCGTCGATGAGATCGCTCTTTGTGGTCGGCATATCTCCTCGCGGCGGCGTGAAAACATCATGCTAGCCGTATAAGCTGCTCGAAATCAACATCATTGGCGCCGGGTCAAAGGGTGCGCGGCGGCGTGTGCTCGCCGAACACATCGCGCATCGCGTCGGCGATCTCGCCGACGGTGGCCTCGGCCTTCACGGCGCCCAGGATGGCCGGCAACAAGTTGTCAGTGCCGCGTGCCGCGTCTTTGAGCGCCGTGAGCGCGCGATCGGTCTCGGCTTGGTTGCGCCGGCTGCGGAGCGCCCGCACGCGCTCGATCTGCGCGCGCTCGAGCCCCGGATCGAGCGTGTCGATGTCGACGGGATCGTCCTCGTCGAGCTGGTACTCGTTGACCCCGACGACGATGCGTTCATGTTGCTCCACGGCGCGCTGGTGCTCGAAGGCGCGGCGCTCGATCTCCTTTTGGATGTAGCCCTGCTCGATGGCCGCGACGACGCCGCCGCGAGCCTCGATCTCACCGATGTAGGCGTGGGCGCGCGCCTCGATCTCGCCGGTGAGCGACTCCACGGCGTACGAGCCCGCGAGCGGGTCCACGAAGTCGGCCACGCCGGACTCGTGCGCGATCACCTGCTGCGTTCGGAGCGCGATCCGCGCGGCGTCGGAGCTCGGCAAGGCGAGCGCCTCGTCATACGAGTTCGTGTGCAGGGACTGGGTGCCGCCGAGGACGGCCGCGAGCGCCTGCACCGTCACGCGGCTGATGTTGACCTGAGGCTGCTGCGCTTGCAGCGTGACGCCGGCGGTCTGCGCGTGGAAGCGCAAAAGGTGCGACCGGGGATCGCGAGCGCCGAACCGGTCGCGCATGATCTGGGCCCACATTCGCCGGGCGGCTCGAAATTTGGCCACTTCCTCGAGGAAGTTGTTGTGGACGTTGAAGAAGAAGGCCAGCCTCGGCGCGAAATCGTCGACGTCCAAGCCGGCGTCCACGGCGCGCTGCACGTAGGTGATGCCGTCGGCGAGGGTGAACGCCACCTCTTGGACCGCGTCGGCGCCCGCCTCGCGAATGTGATAGCCGCTGATCGAGATGGTGTTCCAGCGCGGCACCTCGGCGTTGCAGAACGTGAAGGTGTCGGTGATAAGCCGCATCGACCCTTCGGGCGGATAGATGTAGGTGCCGCGGGCGATGTACTCCTTGAGGATGTCGTTTTGGATGGTGCCGGCGAGCGCGTCGCGGGAGATGCCGCGCTCGTCGGCCACGGCGAGGTAGAGGCAGAGCAGCGTGGACGCCGTGGCGTTGATGGTCATGGACGTGGAGATCTCGCCGAGCGGGAGCCCGTCCAAGAGGACCCGCATGTCGTCGATGGAGTCGATGGCCACGCCCACGCGTCCGACCTCCCCGGACGCGAGCGGATGGTCGGAATCTCGGCCCATTTGGGTGGGCAAATCAAACGCCACGGAGAGCCCGCGACTGCCTTGGGCGAGCAGGTAGTGGTAGCGCTCGTTGGACTCGGCGGCGGTGCCGAACCCGGCATACTGGCGCATCGTCCACAGCCGGCCGCGGTACATGGTCTCGCGGATGCCGCGGGTGTAGGGATGATGTCCCGGATCCGCGAGGTCGCGCTCGTAGTCGACCTCTGAGGTGTCCTCGGGGCGGTAGGCGCCCTTGATTTCGATGTCGGCGTCGGTGGCGAAGCGCTTTTTGCGGAGCTTCACGGCATTGCCCCTACGAAACATGGCGGCGGGGGCGCAGTGCGCCGCCCCGCTCACACGTTGATGGTGGCGACGTCGCCGCGCGTTTCGAGCGGCGGCTCGGTGGCCTCGCGGACCTCCGCCTCGGTGACGCCGGGGGCGATCTCGCGCAGGACGAGGCCCGAGGGCTCCACGTCGATCACGGCCATATCGGTGATGATGCGGCTCACGACGCCGACGCCGGTGCGCGGCAGCGAGCACGTCTCGAGGATCTTGGGGGCGCCGGATTTGCTCACGTGCTCCATCATGATCACGACGCGGCGGGCGCCCGCGACGAGGTCCATCGCGCCCCCCATGCCCTTGACCATCTTGCCGGGAATCATCCAGTTGGCCAGATCGCCGTCCTTCGAAACCTCCATGGCGCCGAGGAGCGCCACGTCGATGTGACCGCCGCGAATCATGGCGAACGAATCGGCGGCGTGGAAGAACGAAGAGCCCGGGACGGTGGTGACGGTCTGCTTCCCGGCGTTGATGAGATCGGGGTCCTCGTCGCCCTCGTAGGGGAACGGGCCGACGCCGAGCATCCCGTTTTCCGAATGAAAAACGATGTCGGCGTCGTCGGGAATGTAGTTCGCCACGAGGGTCGGCATGCCGATGCCGAGGTTACAGTAAAAGCCGCTCTCGAGTTCGTTCGCGGCGCGCTTGGCGATGTCTTCGCGCGATAGCTTGCTCATGGCCTGGGCCTCGTCGTCAGCTTCTCGATGGGCTTTTCATACGTCCCGCCTTGGAAGATGCGCTGAACGTAGATCGAAGGCGTGTGGATGTGGTCGGGATCGAGCTCGCCGACCTCGACGAGCTCCTCGACCTCGGCGACGGTGACTTTCCCCGCGGCGGCCATGATGGCATTGAAGTTGTTCGCGGTCTTCTCGTAAACGAGGTTCCCGGCGCGATCACCCCGCTTGGCCTTTACGATGGCAAAGTCCGCGCGGAGGGCGTGCTCGAGCACGCAGCCCCGGCCGCCGATCTCGCGGGTCTCTTTGCCCTCGGCGATCTTCGTGCCGTAGCCGGTGGGCGTGAAAAACGCCTCGATACCGGCGCCGCCGGCGCGGATCCGCTCTGCCAAGGTGCCCTGGGGATTGAGCTCGACCTCGAGCTCGCCCGACAGGTACTGCTGCTCGAAGGTCTTGTTTTCGCCGACGTACGAGGCCAGCATTTTTTTCACTTGGCCGCTCGCGAGCAGGACGCCGAGCCCTTTGTCGGTGGTGCCGCAGTTGTTCGAAATGATGGTGAGATTTCGAACGCCGCGGCGCGCGAGCTCGGTAATGCAGTGCTCGGGGTTTCCGCACAGACCGAAGCCGCCGGACATGATGACTGCGCCGTCGTGCACGTCGTGCAGCGCGGCGGTCGCGCTGTCAAAGACCTTATTCATCGCTCGCGATCATTGGTCTAGGGACTGTTCGCTGTCAATGGTCCGACCGAATGTATGCGGGCTTTTCCGGGCCGTTACGGGTTGTTATGCAGGAAAAACCCGAGCCCATCGACGAGGAGGCCCCATGACCCGATCCGAGCGCGCCCCCTGCATCACACTCACCACCGATTTCGGCACCCGAGACGGCTACGTGGGCGCCATGAAAGGCGTGCTCATCGCGCGCGCGCCGGGAGTCCCGCTGTGCGACATCACCCACGACATCCCGCGGCACGACACGGCCGCGGCGGCGTTCGCGCTCGCCCAGGCGGCGCCCCTGTTCCCGGACGGGACCGTGCACGTCGCCGTGGTCGATCCGGGCGTGGGGGGGGCGAGGCGGGAGGTGGTGGTCGCGGGTGACCGCCACGTGTTCGTGGGGCCAGATAATGGGCTCCTGTCGCTGGTGGCGCCCGCGCCGCGGGCGGCTTTCGCGATCGAGTCGCCCGCGTTTCGGCGCGAGGAGGTCTCGGCGACGTTTCACGGGCGGGATGTGTTCGCGCCCGCGGCGGCGGCGCTCGCGGCCGGCGCCAGGCCGGACGAGGCCGGGCCGAAAGTCGAGCTCATGGGCGGCCTCGAGGGCGGCGCGATGGGCGGCATCATCCACGTCGATCAGTTCGGGAACTTGATCACGGCGATTCCGGGCGAGGCAGTCCCAAGCGGAGCTTCGGTGCGCGTGGGCGGCCAGTCGCTGCCGATCGTGACCACCTACAGCGACGTGGCCGAGGGCGAGCCGCTCGCCTATGTCGGCTCGGCTGGCACGATCGAGATCGCCGTGCGCCGCGGCAGCGCCGCCGACCTGTTTTCCGCCGGGCGGGGCAGCCCGGTGGCCATCGTGTCGCCGTGATCGCCACGCGCCGCGGGACCCGGAGTTGCGGCGCTTCCGCGCTCACGGTTTCGTCCCGGCGGTGATACTGTGAGCGTGCATCCACGGCGGCGGGGAAGATCTCTGTTCCGCCGGCCGTAGCTGGGGGGAGTCGTTCGTTGATAGCCAATGGTGGAAAGCGCCGCCCGCCTCGAAAGCCGGGAGCCCAGCACCCAGGCGGCGCCAAGGACAAACTCGCTCCCGGCAAACGCACGCGCACGGAGAGCGCAAAGCGCGGCCTGGCGGATCGTGGGGGCAGCCCCGTGGGAAAGAGCTCTCCGGGCCGGTCGAGCGGTGCGCGCGATGAAGGGCCTGGCGCGCTGGCGTGGGCCGATCTCGAACGGGACGGCGAGGAGGGCGCGGTTTTCGGCGAGCCGGCAAACGCCCGCGAAGACGACGGGCTGGGCGGCGGGCCGGCCGGCTTTTACGACGACGAGCTGGGCGGCGATCCGCCGCCCGACGACCTGAGCGACGAGCTCGAGGATATCGACGGGCTGCGTCCGCTCGTTTTTGACGAAGCCGAGAGCGAAGCGGAGCAGGAAGAGGAAAGGGACGAGGAGGCGCGAGAGCGCAAAGACGAGGAGTCCTCCGGCGAGGGCGAAGGCGGCGGCACGAGCTCCGCGCCGGACGGCGATGGTGGTGACGGAGAGGACGAAGCTGACGATGCGTCGCCGGCTGCTGGGTCAGAAGGCGGGGCCGGCGGCGAGGAGGACGAGGAGGAGGGCGAAAAGGAGGAAAAGGGCGCGTCCGATAAGGAGGAGGAGGGCGAGGAGGGGGAAGACGGCGAGGGAGACGAAGGGGGCGCGCCGGCGGGCGGTGGAGGCCCGAGCCGAGAGGGTGGGGGGCCGGGCGGGGCGCCGTCCCGCGAGGCCGAGCGGCCGGACGCCGACGTCGCCGCGGAGGCTCCACAGCCCGGGATCGACGCCGACGTCTCCCTCGACCTCGAGCCCCCAGGCGACCGCCAAGACGAGGCGATCCGACAGAACACGGGCCTTTCGTTCTTGGAGCACGTCGTTCGCTCTCAGGCCCACCTCAAGGAGGTGCGCGAGCGCGCCGAGGGCATCCAGGAGGAGATCATCGACCTCGCCGAGACGCTCGCCGCCGATCTCACGGGGCTTCTGAGCGTTCACGCCGGGAACATAAGCGGCGGGAAAAAGTCCGCCGAAACCTCGATCGAAGCGGGTTACGAGGAGGGCCGCGACAAAGTCGGGGCCGCGCGGCAGGCGGCGTTTGCCGAGGTCGAGGAATCCAAAGATCGGGCCCACGTCGAGCTGACCACCACGCACGCGCGCGATCTCGCCGCCCTCGTCGCGGCCGTGGCCACCGCGCGGGCGGAGCTTCAGAAAGTCCGCTCGGAGTGGACGGAGCCGTTCGAGGAGCTCGAGGAGGACTACGCGGAGGACTTCGAAGCGGCCGCGGACCAAGCGGCCACGAACCTCGATGAGAGTCGCCCGCTCATCCGATACGAATGGCTCCCGCCCCTCGACGATGACGTCGAGGCGGCCAAGAAGGACAAGATGCAGCGCCACGCGATGGCGCTCACGGACGAGGCTGTCGAAGAGACGCGGGCCGAAGGGCCCGCCATGGCGAGTCGAGAGATCGAGAGCCTCGGTCACGCCGAGATCTTGGCGATTTTCATCGAACCCCTCGAGCGACGCGTAAACGCGCTCGGTGATGAGGGGTTTGCGACCCTCGAGTCCGCGGTGGCAAAGGGGCGTGACACCATCGACAGCGGGGCCGCGGACGCCGAAAAGGAGATCGATACCGACAGCAGGCGGGCTGCTCGGCAGCTCCACGAAGACGAGGGCCGGGCCAAAGACGATATCGCGGAGGCGGCCGAGCAGCTCGAGCTCGATGTCGAGGCGCAGATCGACTCGGCGAA
>SLNH01000083.1 GCA_007133195.1 Nannocystineae bacterium
CCCGCGATACCCCCGCGATTAGCGGCGTCGGATGTCACTCCCGCTGAGATCCGTCGCATTTCTCACCATCTGGAACCAAGGCACGTGACCCCCGCGATTCATCAGTGGTTCATGGCTCGCCACCGGTCGCCGTAGCGGGCGGCCCGCGAGCTGTCGCTTCGCGCGGCCGGGTGTGGCCACGAAGGCTCGGCTGCTGGGCGACGCTAGAAGAGTCCCCGGCCCATCAAGATGATGGCCAGCGCGTACCCTGCGAGGGTCGGCAGCATGGTTAGTGTCATCCCCAGGGCACGGCCGCGGGCGCTCTTCTTATAGCCCGCCAAGAACAGGATTCGACCGACGGTGAAGAAAACGACGCCCACGACGATCACCGACAGCCAGGGGCCCTTTACCAGCGCCGAGAGTGCCCAATAGGCGCCGACTGCCAGGACGGCCTGCTCCAGCGAATTTTGTAAGAACGCGACATAAACGGCGATCTCATCGCTTGGCGGAGCGGCCGCCGAGCCGCCGATATCTTTCGGCGATCTTCGCCGCCCGGTGGAGACCATCATCACGCCGATGAGCACCCACACCAGGACGAAGATGCTCGCCTTTGCGGCGAATGCCATCCGATCGACGAGCTCCGTGGGAAACTCGAAGATGCGGGGTAACAAATAGTACCCGGCGGCCACGCCGCAGGCCAAAATGACAGTGGAGATCCAGCCGGCAGTTCGTATGCCCTGCTCCTGGGCCTCCATGTCGACCTCGTCGGCGCTCTGCAAATATTCGGGTCGGTCGCTCATTGCCGCATTATCTCGGAAAGCCGTTCGGTCGCCTCGTCATCTGCTCCTGACTCATCGGCGCGCGGCGCCTTTTTAGCAGGCGAGCTCGGGCGGCAACCCGAACCGGGGAAACAGCACTTCGGTGTCGAGGAAGAAGGTCATGGATTGGATGCGCTCACCGCCGAGCTCGAGGACGACGAGGGCCCACGGAGTGAGCGCGCGCTTGTCCTCGGCCGGTTTGTAGTGCCCGAACGCCGGATGACCGTTGGCCGCGGTCGGCACGAGCCGCGAGCCGCGGCACGCGGCGCCCCGGCCGAGCATCCACGCCGCGATCGCCTCAGGCCCGCGGAGCCACAGGGTAAACGGCGGCATCGACATCTCGGTGTCCTCGCGCAGGATCGCGGCGAGCGCCTCCATGTCGTAGCGCTCGAACGCGTCGACGAAGCGCACCACGGTTTGCGATTGCGCGTTGGTAAGCTCGCCGGGCGCGGGCTTGACCTCGCGCTCGGCCAATGTCGCTCGGGCGCGCTGAAGCGCGCTGTTCACGGCGGCGATCGAGGTGCCTAGGCAGTTGGCGATTTCGGCGGCCGACCAGCCGACCACCTCGGCCAGGATCAGGGCAGCGCGCTGTTTGGCAGGCAGATGCTGAAGCGCGGCCACGAACGCCAGGCGCAGGCTCTGGCGCTCCGCCACGAGCCGGGCGGGGTCGTCGTCCGCCGGCAACGCGCCCGCATCGGGGATCGGCTCGAGCCAGTGACTGCGGGGCCTTTGCCCCAGATCGTCGAACACCGTGCCGTTCGGGCCCGCATCGACAGGCCTCTCTCGGCGCGAACGAGCCGCGATCGCGTCGAGGCAGACATTCGTGGCGATGCGATACAGCCAGGTGCGCAAAGACGAACGGCCATCGAAGCTGCCCAGGCCACGCCACGCTCGCACCATCGCCTCCTGCACGGCGTCGTCGGCATCGACCGCCGAGCCGAGCATCCGGTAGCAATGGCCCGTTAGCGAGCTGCGGTGTTCCTCGAGCTCTTCAGCGGTGATCATGTGGTCGGCCATGCAGGAGACATCTTATCACCAGGCCGCGAACCGCGCCGCGCGCGTTTGTTTATCGCGGGCGCCGGCCGAACGGTTCCGGGAAAAGGCTTGACCTTGTCCCGGTATCGAGCTGTTGTGGGTTAAGGGGACAAGACGTGCTCGACAGTTAGGAGCGAGGAGCACGAGGCGTCTCAGATGTCTTACGAAAGCTAGACTTGGAGGATGTGTTTATGCGTGCTTTGAACGGGCTCGTCGTGGTGCTTACGGCCGGGGCGATCGCCGGCGGTTTCGCCTGCGGAGGGGAGCCGGATCGCGACACCTACCGGGACAACGCGGCCGAAGATTTTTGCGCGGAAGCTGAGCGCTGCGAAAACCTCGGAGAGGGGATCATCCCCGATACGCGCTCCGACTGCGAGGTAGAGATGCGAAGCCACTTCAACAACCTATGGCCCAGCGATGAGTGCGATGAGGGGCGCATCAACGCCGAGGACTATGACCGGTGCATGTCGCGGGCACTCGACTTCGCGTGCGAGGGCGGCGGCCTTACGGGCCTAGACGCCCTCGACCGCTGCAGCGCCGACAACGTGTGCACTGACTAGCCCGCACTGGCCTAGACTAGGGCGTTAGGACCTCGTGCACCGCGGTCGTCTCGTTGAGGCCTTGGGCTTTGGCGCCCCCCGGAACGTAGAGGGCGTCGCCTATGCCGGCGCCCAACATGCCGTGGCGGGGCGTCGGCATATCGGGCAGCGACCGCCACGTGTCTGACGCCGGATCATACGCCTCGGCTTCTGCGAACACGCCGCCGGTTCCCGGCTCGGGGTTCCCTTCTCCGCCGACCACGAGGATTTCGCCATCGACGACGCCGCCAGCGCCGCCGGCGCGTGGCGTGATCATCTCGGCGCGGGACTGCCACTCGTCGCCTTCGGGATCGAAAGCATCGACGCGGCCGTTTAGGTTCGCAATGCTCGTATCCCGGCCTCCGACCGCGTAAACGATGCCATCCACCTCCGCACCTACGAGGTGATCGCGCGGCTCGGGCAGCTCTGGCAAATCTGTATCCCAGACGTCCTCTGCCGGGTTATAGGCCGAGAACGTCGTCACCGCGCGGCTTCCGTCGTAACCGCCCGCGACGTATATCCAGTCCCCCGTGACCGCCACGGCCGACGCCCCGCGCGGAGAGGGCATCTGCCCGAGCTCCTCCCACGCGTCATCAGACGGGTCGTAGCGCCACATGTCGCCGCGCGCAGCGAAGCCCGTGCCCTCGAGCGAGCCCAAGACATATACGGCGCCATCGTAGGCCGCCACGTTGGGGTGGTGCCTGGCCTCCGGTAGCTCGGCGGCCTCGCTCCAGGCGTCGCCGTTCGGATCATAAACCCACACACTGGCCAAAACCGCCGCCGTCTCGAGCATGCCGCCCACGACATAGAGCTCACCACCTAGCGCTGCGGCCCCGAACTCCTGCACGGCTCCGCCCCCCACCTCCGCCGCGCTCGACCAGACGTCATCGGGCGGCACGGCGTCGTCTGCCATCGCCGTGTCTTCGCCTGCCTCGCCTGCTGCGTCGATGCGCGCATCATTGTCGGCGGCGCAGCCCGAAGCGAGGAGCCATCCCGCGACGAGCGCGTGTACTGGGGCTCGTGTGTCAGCTTTTCGTTTCATGCGTCTTCCGGCGTCTCGATAAAGAGAGCGTAGCGGGTGGGCTAGGTCGCGCTCGGTTATCATCGGCGGATCGCCGCGGCGTCCGGCGCCCTTCGTCATCGGAGCCCGCCGGGGCGGCCGAGCTGATAGCCGGCGGCCAGCAAGAATGCGACGAGCGCCGTGATGAGAGTGAGGGATTGGAAGAGTTCGACACGCCCCGCGGCCGCTTCCGTTACGTAGAGCATGAGGCTTACGAGACCGAGGAGCGCAGCGAGGATCCAGGTTGCGCCAGTGGTCATCGCAAGGGGGGCGAGCGGGCGCTGGCCCAGTGAGAGATAGGCGACTGCGCCGAAGGCGAACACGGCGACCATCGAGCTCATCACCACGGGCACCGCTGCTGGCGAGTCGATGAGGAAAATGCCAAGGGCCAAGATCGAGCATGCCTGCAGCCAGCAAACGGCGGCGGCGATCCAAGCCATCACGCCTCCACGATCCCGCCAGTGGCCGACGAAGCCGAAGCCCAGTAATCCGAGGCCCGCGGCGAGGAAAACGAGACCAGCGTAGGCATCGCTCTCGGTCATGGCATAGCCCTGGGTGGCCCCCAGGTGGAAGAAAAAGCCGAGGCTCAAGACGCAAGCGAGCGCGCCGATGCCGCCGAAGGTCCATTCCTTGGGGATGCGGGTCGGCTCGCTGTTGCGCGCGGCGGCGACGATCACGAACACGAGCGCGAGCAGGCCGAGGAAGCCGAGCCCGGCGGCACTCGCGGCGGCGTCCAGCGTCCAATAAACGTCGTCTGACCAGAGCTCGAGCTGTAGGTCGGCGAAGTTCGCGGACTGAAGCACCACCGACGCGACGGTAAGCGCGGCGGTCGCGCGCGCGAGACGAACTGAAATCTTGGCCGCCGAGATCCAAAGCGCCACTGCCGCCAGCGCCGATGACAGGGCCACCGCACCGAACATCGACGTGGCGGCCCACCCGGGCAGAGCGACCCAAGCCGAGCCGAGCTGGATGAGGCCGAATGCGGCCCGAAGGCTAGCGGCCACGGCGAACACGACGCTCGACAGTCTCCATGCGAGGCCGACTAGGCCCGCGGCCACGAGGAGCGATCCCGCCGCAGCGACGGTAAGGAGGATCTGAAGGTATTCGACCGCCACCTCGGGATATCCGCGCGCAAGATTGGTCGCACAAACGACGCCCGCGCCGACGCAACCCGCGATGAGGAGAGGCGTTGCCCTGTCGCCCTCGCGCGTACCAGCCATGCCCTGCCGTCCGATCTGATTCATACCGCTCCCGAACGTAGCAAATCGCTCAATGCTATAGGCCGCTTTGCGGCATACGGCAGCGCCCGCCTCGAAGAACGACTTGGAGCGATTTGGAGCGATCATGCTTCGCATCACCCGCACGCTCGAATATCCGGCCGACGAGGTCTGGAACGTTCTCATCGATACCGAGGCCTGGCCGGCGTGGGGGCCCTCGGTCACGGCCGTGCGAGCGCCGAACCGATACCTGCGAGGCGGTGATCGCGGCCACATTCGCACTGTGCTCGGAGCCTGGCTCCCGTTCGAGGTCAGCGAGTTCGACCGGGGGCACTACTGGCGCTGGCGCGTCGCGGGCATCCCTGCCACCGGCCACCGCGTCGAGGAGCTCACCGAGGCGCAATGCCGTCTCGTGTTCGAGGTCCCCGTGCTGGCGGCGCCTTACGCCGCGGTTTGCGCGCTCGCCACGCGTCGCATCGAACGGGTCACGAGCGCCCGCGCGCGCGGTGCTGCGCCCCTTCCGTAGCGTGCAGGTTCAGGAAGGCTGGTCCGTCTTAGGTCGCCACGCGGAGCGCTGGATTGACTCACCGAGCGGCGAAACCGCCTACCAAAGCGCCGCCGGCGCTTCGAAAGCTCCGCCAGGAGCAAAGCGAAACGTGCCAACCCGCGGCAATTTTTTCATTTCGCGCCAGAAACAGTTAGATCTCGACCACCTAAGACCCAAGCGCGTGACCCCACTTCCCCTCACCACCTAAGACCCAAGCGCGTGACCCCACTTCCCCCTGCTCGCGCCCCCACCGGCGCCCGTGTAGGCCGAAGTAGGAAGGGGCCCAGGGAGAAAGTGCTTCCGCTCCTCCGCCGATTCATGCATGCTGAATTACACTTTGTAGGCAAGCAGTAACCGCGTCCGGGACGGCGACTCGATCGAGGCCGGCGGTCTCACATGACAAGAATTTGGCTCTCCCCTCACGGCGCCTAGGGGCGTCGGGGACGCCGACTGGCTCGCGCGGGCGCCAGGAGCACGTTGTCACGACATGGAGGCAACCTTGAAGTCTGTCTTTTCCTCGAGATCCCACTCCGTAAACTCTTCCCTGCCCGCTTCGGCTGCCGCGGCTTTGGCCTTGGCCGCGCTCATCGCTCCAGCCTGCGGCGGCGGCGAGGGCGTCGGTGCGCCCGATGGGGGCGCCCCCGCCAACGGCAACGGCAACGGCAACGGCAACGGCAACGGCAACGGCAACGGCAACGGCAATGGCAACGGCAACGGCAATGGCAACGGCAACGGCAACGGCAACGGAGAAGTCACGTGCATCGACGGCCTCGAGTCCCTCTCGCTTTCGCCGGAACAAGACGAGGTGGTGGTAGACGGAAGCCCGGATCCTGTCGAGGTGACGGCCACCGGCGATTTCGGCGACCGCACGGAAGAGATCGATGGATGGCGCCTTGACTGGGACGTCTTTCGGGGTGACGACACGCCACCGGGATCCATCGCCGAGGGCGTTTTTCAGCCCTATCCGAGCGGCGGCGTCGTCACCATCACCGCCGAAGATGGGTGCGAGGTGGGGGGAGAGACGACCATCACGATGATCCTCGAGGCGGATATCGGCCAGCCCGGCGATCCGGGCGGCTGGCAAGACGGCGACGTCGAGACGGGCGGTGACGCCCCCGCCTTCATCTATCCG
>SLNH01000114.1 GCA_007133195.1 Nannocystineae bacterium
GGGGCCGCCGGCTCGGTTTCGCCGCCTGGGCCCTGATCTGCCGGCCGCTCGTCGCGCCGCCGCCCGCGCCGCCGTCGCCGCCGCGGGGCGTCCCCGGCACGGACAGAGGCTTCGCCTTGGTCCCCTGGTCCCCGATCGCCTGCGCCGTCCTCCGTGGGGGGGCCCTGGCCGCGCCGCTTTTTGTGCCGAGTTCCGGGCTCGGCGCTCCGCCTGGGCGGCCCCCGGCGCCGGCCCCGCCGCTTTTCCGGCGACGGCGCCTCGCCCGCCGCATCGCGCGGCGCGTCTCCGCCCGATGCGGGCCGCTGGGCGCCCCTGTGCTCCCCCGAGGAGTCTTTCGCGGCCCCGCGCCGCGATCCTTTGCCGTCGCCGCGTGCGCCGGCGCGGGGTCGCCGGCGGCGCCGTCCGCCTCGGGATGGGGGTCCGCTTCCGCTGTCGTCTTCGCTCATCGCTGGCTCGGCTCGGTTGGGGTTGCCCATCGCCCGGCGGGCGCCGGTTACGCGGTTGGGATCGGCTGATCGCGGAGCCTGTAAAGTAGACTCTCGAGGGCGAGTTGTGCGTGCGCGTTATTGTTGGTGATCGCCGCCTCGGTGTCGAGGACGAGCTCCGCGTGCCTGGCCAGCGCGGCGGCGCGCCCGAGGGCGGCGGCGTCCGTGGCGGCTCGGGCGGCCCGGCTGGCCTCGTCGTGAAGGCGCTGAGCGAAGGCGAACAATAGCGGAGACACCTCGGCGCGGGCACTGGTGGCGGCGGCGGCCGCTGCGTGGAGGTCGATCCCGGGGGCGCGCCGACTCGCGCCGGTGAGCTCGGCGATCGCCTGTTCCGCCCGCGCGGCGCCGTCATCGTCGCCGACGAGCTCGGCGCGGACGTCCGCGGGGAGCGCCGAGAACGAAAGGCGCTGGCAGCGGCTCCGAATCGTGGGGAGAAGCTGATCGGCGGCGGTGGTGCACAAAACGAAGTGTGTTCGCGGCGGCGGCTCCTCGAGCGCTTTGAGCAGCGCGTTCGCTGCCGCGGTTTGCAACGCGCCCGCCTCCTCGATGAGGAACAAGCGGGCGCGCCCTTCGTGAGGCGGGTGACCGAGCTGGGGCAACACGCGCCGCCGGATCGTCTCGATCGGGACGATCTGCGCCGCGCCCTCGCGCTCGAGGATCTGCACATCGGGGTGGTGACCGGCCTCGATGCGCTCGCAGCTCGAGCAGGCCTCGCATCCCTCCCCGGGCCGACGCTCGCAGCAAAGCGCCGCCGCGAGCGCCAGCGCGGTCGTGAACTTGCCGCATGACGCAGGCCCGGTGAACAAGTAGGCGTGGCCGACGCGCTGTTTCGCGAGCGCCCGCTGGAGGATCGCCACGGGCCGATCTTGGCCGCGGATCTGGGCCAGCACCGTCATGGAGATGCCGAGACTAGCCCGGATCCCTTACCGGGGAAAGGCGCGCCCATCGCCGAGCCGCGTCCATCGCCGAGCCGCGTCCATCGCCGGCGGACGCATGATTCGCGGGCGGGATCCGCGCTCGACGTCACCGCGCGATCCGCTGTACGCTCGCCGCCGATGTCCCGGTCGTATTCGGTCGGCAGCGCCGGCCTGCCGCGCGAGCGGCGTCCCTCGGATCCCGGCGCGGATCTGCAGCCGCCCCCCGAACTGTCGGCATTTCGCTCCGTCCCCAGGACGGGCGTCATTTACGTGACCTCCGAGGCCATGCGGCGCGGCTTCGATCCCGTCGATCCGGCGTGGTGCAACTTGGGCCAGGGTATGCCCGAGTCCGGGCCGCTGCCCGGCGCGCCGCCCCGGCGCGACCAGGTCGCGATCGAACCGGCCGATCAAGAGTATGCGCCGATCTCGGGGCTATGGGAGCTCAGGGAGGCCGTCGCCGACCTTTACAACAACCTGTATCGCCGCGGCATGCCCTCGCGGTATTCGGCCGAAAACGTGGCCATCTCCGGCGGCGGTCGGGCGGCGCTCACCCGCGTGGCCGCCTCGCTGGGCAGCGTCAACCTCGGTCACTTTTTGCCGGACTACACCGCCTACGAAGAGCTCCTCGGCGTGTTTCGCGGATTCGCGCCCATCCCCATCCTCCTGGAGGGCGAGCGCGGGTATGCGTTCACCGAGCGCGATCTGGAGCGGGAGATCACCGGGCGCGGGCTCGCGGCGCTTTTGTTGTCGAACCCGTGCAATCCGACGGGCAAGCTCGTGGGGGGCGAGGATCTGGCCCGGTGGGTCGCCACGGCGAAGGAGCTGCAGTGCACGCTGATCCTCGACGAGTTTTACTCCCACTACGTGTGGCGGCCGGATCACGCTGCGCGCGGCGGGCTGGCGAGCGCGGCCGAGCACGTCGAGGACGTCGATCGCGATCCCGTGGTGATCTTGGACGGGCTGACCAAAAACTGGCGCTACCCGGGGTGGCGCGTGACGTGGACGGTCGCGCCCAAGCAGGCGATCGCCGCGATGACGAGCGCCGGCTCGTTTCTCGACGGCGGCGCTTGCCGGCCGCTTCAGCGCGCCGCGATCGACCTATTGAGCGTCGATACGACGATGGCGGAGACGCGCGCGATTCGCGAGGTGTTTCGTGACAAGCGCCGGCGCCTGCTCTCGGGACTCCGCGACCTCGGCTTCGACATCGATCTGTCGCCGGAGGGAACGTTTTACGTGTGGGCCTCCGCCCGGCATCTACCGCCCGGGCTCGATGACGGCATGAGCTTTTTCGAAGCCGCCCTCGAGCGCAAGGTGATCGCCGTGCCGGGCGAGTTTTTCGACGTGGACCCCGGCAAGCGCCGCGGCCGGCGCGGCTCGCGCTTCACGCGCCATGTCCGGTTTTCGTTCGGCCCGAGCATGGAGGTGATCGACGAGGCGCTCTCGCGCCTGGAATCCCTCATCGCCGACTACGCCGATTCGTCGCGCCGCCCGGCGGAGTAGAGCGGCCGGTCACATGCGAATGGCGACGAAGGCCGAGCCGCCGAAGTTCGACGTCGGCGTGCCGAGGTCGAACAGGCCGGCTCGTGCGCCGATATCGACGCTGTTCGTGGCGGCGTAGTGGAGGACGCCGAACACGGGGAGCATGGCGTCGCGCGTATCGAAGTCGACAGCGCGCGAGGCGATCTCGCCGCCCACGGCCAGCTCCGGCGACTGCTGGTAGTACAGGGCGCCGCGTAGCGCGAACTCCCCGCGGGGGAGCACGGTGTTCGTCTCCGAGAGCGCCGCGAGCTCGTCGTTTTCGGACGCGTCGGCGACGTGGGGTTGGAAGCGGTGCAGGCGGAACGAGACGAGGTCGTGACCAGCCACGATGGCGAACCGATCGTCTAGCGTGAACTTGACCGGCGCGCCGAGCGTGAGGCCTGCGGCGAATGGATCGAAGTGAAGCGGGACGGCGACCTGGGCCGCGATCCCGTCCCACAGCTTGTAACGCGCCTCGATGGCCGCGGCGCGCCCCGGCACGGCGCCCTCCTCACCCAGCGAGCCGGCGCCGTAGTGGATGCCCAGTTCGAGCTCCTCGGTGATGCCGGCGGCGACCGACAGGGTTCCCGACGCGCGGAAGGCTTCGGTGCCCGCGCGATTGCCGGTGCCGACGAGCTGCCTCACGCCGGCGTGAGCGTCGAACGAGGTCTCCAAAAGACCCGCCGGCAAAACGTTCGGGCGCAGGACCGGCTCGCGCGGGTACGCGGCTGCCGCCGCCTCGGCGCCGTCACCCGCATCCCGGCGCTCGGCGGTGTCCAGCATCAGGGGGTTTTCGTCCCCGCCTTTGTCTTCGTCCTCGCCTTCGGCGGGGCCGTCGGCCTCGAAGTCGAGCTCGCTCCCTTCGAGCTCGCCGTCGTCGGCGACGGCCTCCACCGGGACGGCGATCCCAGCCAGCGCGGCGGCCAAGGCGATCGTGGGGGTGGCGCGGGTCATCATCGTAAAGATCCTCCTAGGTGAACCATCGCTCCCTCAAAAGTGCCCGATCCACAAAGGTGGCGGCGAGCGCTCGGGCGGCCCGTTCGACGCCCCGGCCCGCGTGGCGCGGGTCGGCTCGGCATCGCGCGCCGGCCAGCCCTTGGCGCGGCGGGTCAAAAGGGAAAGCGGCAGGCACGCCCCGAAAAGCAGCAAGGAGCGCCGTTTCGGCGCGCCCGGGTTCGGCTCCCGCGCTGGCGTCCCTCCGCTCGCGCCCGTGGGACCGCGGTCTTGGCGCCTCGGCCTCATTCTTGGAACCCCTTGACTAGATCCTCGAGGGTGAGGTCTTGCCCGTAGTCCTCGTCCTCGAGCTCTGACTCCTCGACGAACGACGCGCCGCTCGTGTCCTCTTGGTCGTCGTAGACCCCGTCGGGAGTCTCCTTTGCTTCCTCTGCGGAAAACGCCCCCACCCCCACGTCCTCGAGGACCTGCGCCTCCAAGAGCTTCTCGTTGATGAATTTGACGAAGGTGATCGGGTGATAATGGTACACGACGCCGTCGCGCGGCAGGCGCGCGTGATGCGCGACCTCTTCGGTCCACCACAGGGTTGGCTCGATCTGCTGGCGAAACAGGTCCTCGATCTCGCGATCGCTTCGGCCGCCGAGCTCCGGAATTCGCTTCAGAGTCTCGATCCAGTCGGGGGAGTCGGTCCACTCCGAGACGTGCAGGGTGACCAGGTAGCGGATCAGGCGGCGGTTGGCGTCCCCCGCGAAGAACTCGATGAGCTCGCGCCGGCTGAGCTGGCCGTCACCGGTGCGGTCGAGCTCGGCGAGCACGCCTTGGTCTTCGGACAGGCGACCGCTCGGCGTGCCGTCGATGACGGTCCAAAGACCAGGCTCGATGGCGCCCGCGACCTCGCGGGTGGCGAACACCTCGAAGTGGATTTGCGGACTCCGGTACGACGCGGGGCCGGCCTGTCCCACGCGCCCCACGACGCGACCGGCCTCCACCGGTTCGTCGAACAGCACGATCCGACCGGGCGCGGCTTCGCGTTGCCAAGTCTCGTTTTCTAGCCACTCGGGCGCGCCGTCGCCGCCCGGGCGGGAAAGCTCATCGGCCAGGTGGAAGTAGAGCGTAAAGAATCGAATGCCCTCGGGGCCCACGCTGAGATCGTGCCGCACGAGGGCGAAGTTCGCGCTGCCCGCCGCGGACTGCGTCCCCATGCGCGCCGCCACCACGCGGCCGGCGAACGGGGCGAAGACCTCTTGGTCCTCCTTCCCGGCGAGGTGGAGCCCGCCGTGCCATAGCTTGGACTTGCCGAGCTTGCCGACGGGGAAGTAGCCGCCCTCGAGCTCTTCTTCGCTGTTTTTGTAAAGGGCGCTGGCGGCCTCCCTGAGCTCGTCGCTGTCTTCGGGCACGATGGGCCGCGCGTCCTTGGCGAAGGCGACGGGGAACGACCGCTGCCCGCGGATGCGATCGCAGAGGCGCTTGAAGTCCAGCGGGCCGGGGTCCCACTTGCGGCCGGTGGTGTGATAATGGCCGAGGAATCCGGCGAACGAGCTCACGTTGTCGGAGATCGTCCAGGCCTGCCTGCCGGGCGAGTCTTGCGGATACTCGATGGGGACGTTGGGCAGGGCGCGGGCGATGCCGCGCCCGAGCGCTTCGAGCGCCCGGTGCTGCTCTTCGGTGTACTCGTAGGCGAGGAATGTATGATCGTGGATCCGGCAGGTGATGACGTCGCGGTTGCGATAAAACCCGGGATACCGCTTGGCATCGCCTCGGTTCGAGATCTCGACGCCGACGGAGCGTCCGTTGAAGCCGGCGGCGTGGAAGGCCATGTAGGCCATGTCCATCGTCTGGTAGATCGTGCCGTCGTTATCGATGAGGAAGTGACACGACAGCCCGCGCTCGTTGTGCAGGACGTTGAAGCAGACCTCCGCGTTCGGACAGCCGTCGTGGTGCAGGATGAACTGCCGGATCACGCCCTGCGCCGCCTCGAGCGACAGCTCCCCGCGCATCGCGGGCCGCTCGCGGTAGCGGCGCCGCCTTTGGGGGACCTCGTCGGAGTAGGGGTACACGCCGTTTCCGCGGCACGGCTGGGTCGGCCGCGGAAACTCCGTGCAGCGGGTGAGCATCGCGTTGAACCCGCCCGAGTCGTCCCAGCGCACCACCTTCGCGTCTACCTCGAAGCCGACGTCTGCGACCCAAATCTTACTCATGACATCGTCCCAGTTGCGGTTTTCAAGGCGAGGCCCTCAAGACGATAGAAACTTGACCTCGGTATTGCCGATGCGGATCGACGCGCCGTGCGATAGTCGCATCTGGGTGGCGCGAACCCCATTGACGAATGTACCGCCCGGCGAGCCCTGGTCCACAACGGCGTAGGCCCCGGCGGCGTCCAACAGGAACTGGGCGTGGTGCTCGCCCACGTGCGGGTCGGCGGGAAGCCGAAGGTCGCAGCGCTTGCCCTTGCCGATGGTAAAGCCGTGGCGAAGCGCCAGTCGCTTGCCCTGGTGGGGGCCGGACGCCACGAACAGGGTCGCGGGAGTCGCGCCGGTCCGGGCCTGTGGCGCTCCGCGTCCGCCGGCCTGGGGCGCCGCCGGGGGCGCGGCCCCCGGAGGCGGCTGGGCGGTGACGCCGCCGCTCGGGGGCGGCTGGGCGGTGACGCTGCCGCTCGGGGGTTGCGGCGCGATGACCTGAGCTCCGCTCGCTGCGCCCTGGGCGCCGTCGGCTTGCGCCGGGGCCTGCACGGCCTCCTGGCGCCGGGTGAGCACGAAGCCGATGACGAACAGCACGACGAACGCGACCGCGAGCACCCCGGCCACGCGCAGGATCCACCCAAGCAGGCCCGCGCCCCCATCCCGGTCCCGGGCGACGCACATCCCGGCCGCGCAGAACCGATCGCCGTCGCAGGCTTCGCCGCCGCACGTGAGCTCGCGGATCCGCAGGGTGTCGGAGACCTCGTCCCCGCGCGCGATCGCGAGGCGCGCGTTTTCCACGTCGTCCCGCGGCGGAAAGAACGTGAGCACCGGCTGCTCGAGGATCTCCTCGCGTAGGTGATCGACGTGGGAGCTAAGGCCGTGGACGTCTCGCACCCAGCGGAAGGTGCCCCCGGAGCGCCTCGACAGCTCACCGAGGCCGAGCAGCGGGCGCCGGTTGTCCACTGGACTGTAGGCGATGCTGTGGATGCGGATGTCTTCGTCTGCCGCCCGCAGGCCGAGATCGCGGTAGCGCTCGGGGCGGGGATCGATGTCGCGGCCGTCTGACACGAGCACCATGATCCGGCGGGGATTTTCGCTGTCGGTGAAGGCGCGCTCGAGCGTGCCCAGGGCGCGCTCCCCGGCCTCGATCAGCCGGGGCTCCTCGGGCGCCGAATCGGCGAACAGCGAGCCGATCTGCCCGCGGGCCTCGTTCGGCGATAAGAGCCTATGGCCGCCCTCGACCCGGCCGCCGTAGGCGACGACCGCCACGCGCGCGCGGCGCGGCAGCTCGCCGACCAGCGAGGCCATCTCCCGCTGGATCGCGGGGAGATCCGCGTCGTAGTCGAAATCGGTCTCGATCACGATGGCGACCGCGAGATCCACGTCGGAGCCAGCGAACTGGCTCTCGAGATAGGGGGTAGAGAGCCGGTCGCCGCCGGCGACGAGCTCGTAGGGCTCGCCGTCCTGGATCATCCGGCCTTCGAGCGTGAGGGGGGAGACGAAGGCGCGCACGCGCGCGCGATCTGGGAAGTAGCTCGGCTCCGCGATCACGCGGTCGAGGACGAGCCGGTCGGCGCGCGCCGACCCGCCCGCGGCGCAAACGACGGCCAGCGCGAGGAGGGCGCCCACGAGGGCGCGGATGTCTCGTCTCTCGAAAGCGTTCACGCCGCGTCGCCCTACGATACCAGGGAGGCCGGGGACTCAGCGCGTGCGCCGCCCGCTTGCCTCGGCGCCGGCGAACGGCGCCTCCGCCGCGCTCATCGTCTCGCCGCCGCTCGCCTCTCGCTGCCGCTCGTCTTTCCCCGAGTCTGCGGGTTCCCCGTCGGGCGTCCCGTCGGCCGTCCCGTCGGCCGTCCCGTCGGGCTCGCCGTCGCCGCTCGCCGCGCCTTCCTGCTCGCGCCCCGCGGTCCCCGTCGCGGGAGCCTTGGTCTCCTCGGCCGGAGCGCTCGATTCGCCGCCGCCTTCGCTCTCCGGTTCGCTCGGATCGTCGCCTCCGCGGTCGGACGCAGGCGAGCCTTCGCCGAGCTCCCCGTCGTCGTCCGGCTCACCGAGCTCGGCGCCGTCCGGCTCGTCCTGGGCGCCCTGGGACCCGCCGCGCGGGGTCGCGGGCCCTAGGTGGGCTTCGGCGCGGGCGAGGCGCGGCGCTGGATCGCGCCACTCGTCCGGATACTCGGCCGGTTCGTCGAGTACGACCGCTTGCTCCAGCATGGGCTCGGGATCCACGTACTGCTGGCGCCCATCGTCCAAGATTTCGGCCACGGCGAAGTGAAGGTGGGGCGGGGAGTTCCGGATCCCCGTGGCGCCCATGATGCCCAAGGGCTCGCCCGCGGCGACCTCGACGCCCGGGACGAGATCGGCCCGGATCGAGTCGAGATGCATGTAGTAGCTCACGAACCCCTCGGGGTGATACAGCCGGAGGTACTTGCCGCTCAGCCCGTAGGAGCTACGCACGATGCGGTCCACGAGGGCGGGGCGGATGGCGTGGATCACGGGACCGCGCCGGTGGCCGAGATCGACGCCGCAGTGGCCTTCCTCGCATTCCGAAGGCCGATTTCCTGGCCTGGGTGCGCCGAAAACTCGGCTCGGGTTCTCCGGGAGCCTCCGCTCGCCGGCGAGCGGGTGGTACCAAACGAGCGGCACCTCGCCGTCGTCGTCGCCGGCGTAGGACAGGGCGTGCACCGGCGGACGTTCGTGCTGGGGGACGCGGATGTCGGCGTCCTCCCCGCTGGGCGCGAGGCGCACGCCGCTAAGCGGCGAGCCGAGGAGCGCCGGCACCTCGGCATCGGTTTCGTCGTCGCCCTTCAGCGCGAATCCGAGCGGCGGGAGCACTGCCACACTGGCTGCGAGCGGCGCGACGAGCCACGCCCTGCGGCGGGTGCGCCGACCCGGGGCCGACGGCGGCGCCGGATCCGGCGGCTGCGGGGCGGTCTTGCGATCATCGCGAGTCCTCTCCCCGCGCGCGCACCCCGGGCAAAGCACTGCGATCTCGCCGCCGGATGCCACGGCGGGGCTGGTCGCCGGCGCCGGCCCCCCGCACTCACCACACGCGACGGACGCGCTCGGGAGGCGCTCTTCGGCCTCCCGGGCCCTGTGGAGCTCGCCGCGGTGACCTCGGGCACAATGTGAGCAAAGCTCGACGGCGCGCAGCGCGCCGGCTTCGGAAATCAAGCGCGCGGCAGCGGGCGCGCGACCGAGCGGGCATTCGCAGGCGTAGCAGGCCCGCCGCGTGGCCGGAGCGCCGGCCGCGGCGCCGTGCGGGTTTCGCTCAGCGCTGCCCATGCCGGGCCGAGATTAGCCGGGACCGGGGCCGATTTCCAGTCAGTGATAGCCGCTCGCTCCCGCCGAACCAAAGGTCCGATCGCTGCCTTCATTCTTTAGCGCGCTGCGTCGTTTTAGGATTGACGCCACTTACTGAGCGGTATATATAAGGCCGAGTCGTACACGGAACGACAATACCGGAGGGCGCAATATGAGGGGATACATGTGGGACAGGTCACGCGCGGCACAGCTCGGCATCACCATGGCCTGCGGTGTGTTGGGTACCGCCTGCATGATGGCGGAGGGCGTTGCCGATGGCGAGGGCGCTTCTGCCGGCGCCAATCCGGATTCGGAGCTGGCCAGCGCGTTGGGGGAGGGCACCGCCCTCACCGTCTCCGGGTCGGAGGATGCCCACCACGGCAGCCTCATCCAGGTCGAGGCAGCCCCTAAGCGCGAGGATCGTCTCGCCCACCAGTCGCTTCACTCGCTGGATCTCGAGGTGCTCGGCGGCTATCTCGACGCGCGGGCCGTGGACGACCAGGAGGTGGTCGAAGTCGATGACCTCACCATCGACATAGGCGACATCGATCTTCCCACGGAGGTGATCTCCGCCGACGTCTCGTTTACCGGGATTCAAGCGCGGCTCGCGCACCCGACCGCGGCTCCGCTCGAGTGGGACGAGTCCGGCGCGAGCGCCGAGGCGAGTGCGAGCCTCGACCTCGTGGTCGATTGGGGTGTGTCCGTGGACGGCGGCGATATGCACCCCCTCGCGCCGGTCGAAGTCGAATCCCTAGACATCATCTTGGAGATCTCGGCGAACGACGACGGGCACCCGGTGGTCGAGCTCGCGGGATTTCGGGACGGCGTGTTTTACGAGTGGGCCGGTTTGGTCGAGCTCGGCGGCCTGTCCCTCGACGTTCGCGCCGGTCACAAAGGCGCGTAGCAGTCCTCCTTCGTCGGGCTCGAGCCTCGCGCCGCGATTTTTGAGGCGCGGCACCGGCGGCACGGTTAGAAAGGCGTCGCGGGCGCGCATGTCGGTCTCGCGCGCGCCGCGACTCGTGGCATAATCGCCGGGCGAGCCACCCGGGCGCGTAGCCCTCGATGCGGGAGTTTGCCATGAGCGAGTACAAGGATTTCAGCTCCATGCCCCCCGAAGAGGAGAGGCAGTTCGCCATCTACGAGGAGCGATCGCAGGTCGCCGCCGCCCAGGCGAAAAAGCAGGGAATCGCCGGGGCGGCCGCCGTGGGCGTCCTCATGCTCCTGTTTTCCGCGTTCACCTGGGGGTGGGGCGACGACGCCATCCCCGATGACGAGAGCCCCGCCCCATCAGAGGCCCAAGACGAGCTCGGCGCCGAGTAACCCGGCAACCCGCGCATGCTGTGCAGCGTTTTCGCGCGGCGGCGGATGATGATGGTCGCCGCCGCGTGGGTCGCGGCGGCCGCTTGTGGTGGCCCCGGGGCCGCGGCCGAGCGGGCCGATGAGATCGTCGGCGGCTCGCCGATCGTGACGACGGAGCGGGGGCCGCGCGGCGGCCAGCTGGTGTTCGTCGGCCATGACGGGGCCACGAACGCCGACTTGACCCGCGCGCGGGGCGGCGACACGGCGCTCGATCGCTCGCCGGCGTATTCGCCCGACGGCGCGTGGATCGCGTTTGCGTCGACGCGCGGTCGCTCGACGCTCGCCGAGACGAGCCTGTGGGTGGTCGCCTCGGAGCCCGGGGCAAAGCCGCACCGGCTCACCGGCGACGGCGCCGTGGATCGCGATCCCGTGTGGACACCGGAGGGCGACGCCCTGGTGTTTTCGTCAAACCGCGGCGGGTCGTTCGATCTGTACGCGCTCGAGGTCCGCGAGGGCGAGGGCGGGATCACGGCCGCTGGCGAGGCCGCGCCGCTTACCGAGACGCTGACCCACGCGCTCGCCCCGTCGGTGTCGCCGGACGGGGACCAGGTCGTGTACATGGCGCTCGACGACGACGCGCGAACGATGACCCTATGGCTCGCAGAGGTGGCGACGGCCGCCCGCAAACAGCTCACCGAGGGGCCCCAGGACATGACGCCCGCGTGGTCGCCGCGCGGGGACGCGATCGCGTTTTCCGCGCCGGCCCCCGGACGGGCGGACGCCGATCTCCATCTCATCGACCCGAGCGGCAGCGAGCGGCGCCGGCTGGCAGACGAGCCCTACGCCGACCAAAGCGGCCCGGCGTTTTCCGCCGACGGCCGCTACGTGTTCGCCACCTCGGTGTTCCGGTCCGTGGCCGACGGGGCGCCGATCTTGTCGTCGGTGGTGGTGGTAGACCGCGAAGATCCCGAGCGAGCGCTTCGGGGGCTCCACGATCCCGTGGTCGTCGAGTCGCGGGTGGGGGTCGCCGTTCGTCCCGAGTCGCTCCGCGCCGACGAGATCGCCAAAAATCCACCCTACGCCGACGCCTTGCGCGACGCCGTGACGAGCGAGCTGCGGCGCGAGCGCCTCGAACAGGAGCGAAAAGCGCCGGATGCGGCAGGCCCCTGAGACCCGTCAGTCGTCGTCGCCGTCGTCGTCGTCGCCGGAGTGCGCGACGAGAGTCCAGTCGTGGCCGAACCGGTTGATGGCCCTCACGAGGCCCAGGCCGGGCTCAAACCACAGCGCGCCTCTGCTGTCGGCTGGAATTTCGACCGCGCGATCCGGGTTGGGCTCGATCATGGCGCGCCCTTCGAGCTCGAAATCCACCCGATAGGGCCGGTAGCTCTCGTCGCCCAGTTCGAGCGGGACTCGGCCCAGCGCGCGGACCTCGCGCGCGATCTGGATTTTCCCGCTCGGATGCTCCGCTCCGCTGCCCGGCGCGGCTTCTTGCTCGAACTCGAACTCGACCCACTCGCGCCACTGACTCCCGCGGAGGTCGGCCGGGAACGAAGAGCCGCGTCGCTCGCCCTCCACGAGGGTGACACCGACGCCGCCGCCCGGCTCGCCCACTGACAGAAAGCTCTGTGGGCTCACGTTGATGTCGTCGTCCTCACACGTGATCTCGGTGTTCTGCTCGATGTCTCCGAACACCTCGCGAAGTGCGATTTCGGTCGTATCGCCGTCGCGCGAGATCGAGGTCACCTCGACGATGAGCTCCGTGGGAAGCTCGAGCGCCAGATCCATCTCGCCCACCATGTCTTCACCGTCTTCGGGGACCTCGCGCTCGTAGGTCCATTTGACGCCCTCCTCGAGTCCGAGGTACGGCGCGCCGCACGCGGGCTCGGCGTGGGCAACACGCGCGGTGAGCGCGGTGAAGACGAGGAGCCCGCACGCGAGCGCGGGGCAGGCGTATCGACTGGCTTTGGGCAAGGGTTGCTCCTAGGCTCGACCAAGTCCGTTCATACGGCACATGAGGGGGAATGAGCAAGCCCCCGCACGAGGGCCGCTGGGCGGCCCGGCAAATTGACGGCGATGCGCCGCTCGCGTAGGCTGATCCGCGAGCATGCGCGCCGGTTTTACGATCCTTGGTGCTGTGGCGTTTGCGGCGGCCTGTGCCGGACCTCATTCCGGCGAGGCGGAGCCTCTCGAGCGGCCGAGCCCGCAACAGAGCGATGACGACGAGGCCACGGAGCCGGATCGTTGCCGCACCGACTTTTATGCCGAACCGGTGACCGGCGAGCGCGATCGCGACGGCGCCCGGGAACAGGCCGCGCGCACCGAGGGCGTATTGCTCCGCGCCGAGCGCGAGCGCGGCGAGGAGCGCGAGCGGTTCGTGGTCGAAGCGATCGATCAGCTCGTGGCGGCGCTGGAAAAGGATCCCTACGGGCCCGAGCCGACCTACCGGCTCGCCGTGGCATACGCGTTGGCGGACCGCCGACACTGCGCAATCCGGCTCCTCGAGCGGATCGCCGAGCTCACCGAGATGCCGGAGGTGGCGTCCGAGGCGGGACGGATGATCCAGCGGGCGAAGCGGGACATCGTGTTCGACGATTTCCGCGACGAGGCAGACGAGGCGCTCGCCCAATGATGCGACCCGAGATTCGAGCGAGCCGGGCGTGTGTCTTGGTTTTGGCCGCGCTCGCTGGGTCGGCCGCGACCGCCGGCTGCGGCGGGGCGACGGAGCCGGCCCCGTCGCCGCTCCGTCCCGAGGCCGAGCCGAGGCCGGAGGTGGTGACCGAGCCCGAGGACTGCGAGCCCGAGCGGGCCGGGGCAGAGCCGCTCGCCCGGGACGACCGCAGCATCGAGGAGTCCGGAAATCTGGCTGATTCCGGTTTCGACTGGATGGATCAGGCCAGGGATCGGGCCGAGCCGCTCGAGGCGCGCGAAGCGGCGCTCGCCGCGGCCATCGATCACTTCACCAAGGCGCTGGCCGCCGATCCGTACAACGTGCGCGCCACCTACGAGCTCGCCGCGGCCTACGCGCAGATCGGCCGGCGGGGGTGCGCGCTGTATCTGCTCGCGCGCCTGCAGCCGCTCGGAGAGCTGCGATCGGCGCAAGACGAGGTCGAAGAGGTCGTGGCCAGACTGCTGGGGCGGGGGGATCACGAAGGCCGGATGGACCCGGCGTTCTTCGATCTCCGAGACGATCCCCAGTTCCGGCGGCTGGTCGCAGACTTTTAGCCGGCGCGCGCGCGTAGCTCCGGAGCGTCGCTCGTCCCGCCGAGGCGGCGCGGCGGTGCGGGTTGCGGCTCGTAACGCCATGTGCGAGCGCGGATCCGCGTCGCGAAAACGCCGCGGGGCGCGCTTGCCTGCGCTGGCGCCGCCAACCGCCGGTGGCGCCGCCAAAGTCCCGGGCGTATACTCGCGAGCATGGGTAACCTCGTCGGCGAAAGGAAGGCGCTCGCCTCGGCGATCCTGGCGTTTTACGCGTTTCTGTTTTTCATCGTGGCGATGGCGCCGCCGCCGGGCTGGCGCCCGTGCTTCGCCGCGCTGGGGCTCGTGTACGGAACCGGGTTTTTCGCGCTCGTGGCCGGCTATTTCTGGGCACGCTGGTACGCGATCGGCCTCGGGCTCTCGGGGCTCATCTCCGCCGCGGTGTCGATCTTCCAAATCGGGCCGGAGCCCGTGCTCCTGTTTTACGGCGCCACCCACGCGGCGGTGTCGATCGTCTTGTGGGGCGCCGCGGTGGCCCGGGCGTTCGACGGGCGCAAGGAGTGGCGGGAGCGCTTTCACCTGGATGAGGCCGGCACGCACCGGCTCGGCAAGGCCATCATTCGCGTGGGCATTAGCTTGCCCTACGTCGTGATGTACGCGCTCGCTCCTCGCGAGGACGCGGCCCTGGCGCTCGTGGCCGGTCTCGGCGGGCTCCTGGCCACGGCGGGCTTTTTCGGCCTCGTGCGGATGCGCACCTGGAGCGTGCTGGCGCTCGCCGCCGCGGCGGCGCTCACGGCGGGCTCGATTTTCGTCCTGCCCGAGGCGGTCGCGCCGCTCGGCTGCGGCTACGGGGTGCACCTTGCGCTGTCGGGCTCTGCGGCGACCGTCCTGTTGGCCTGGGCCGTCGCGCCGCTTTGCGCGCCCATGTGGCGCTACCTGCGCGGGGGCTGACCGGCGCCGCGCGGGCGCTCGCGCCGGGCGCCCGCGGACGCCCCACCTGTGCGCAGGGTAGGGCGAACCCCCGCTCGGCCAGTCACTCGGCGGCTTGCTGGGCCTGGGTTTCGCCGGTCTCGGGATCGATGACGAGGAGGCGAAACAGCTCGTAGCCCGCGTCTTCGTGGCGCGCGCTCAGGATCACCTCGAAGAGCAGACGGTAGGGAATCATCGAGTCGGCGATGATCACGAGCTCGGGGTCTTTGGCCGGCTCCTGTCCGCGGAGCTCGGCGCGGCGGTCGGCGTCCCTGCGCACGGCCGCGAGGATGTCACTCACCCGCGGAATCGTGAGCCCCAGCGTGCCGTCGCGCTTGAACGAGGAGTCGACGGATCCGTCGTCCACCGGCACGATCGGCTCACCCTCCACGAGGATGGCGCTCCGGGCGATGGTGAGCGTGACGGCCCCCTCGGGCTCGGGGTCGAAGGAGCGGGACTGGGGCAGGTCGACATCGCCGATGGCGTGGTAGTTCGTGATCGATGTCTGCACGATGACCGCGAGCAAAAGGATGCTCGCGATCGCGACGAGGGGCATGATGTTGAGGCCGCGGACCTCCTCGCCCTCCGGCACGCGTTTGACCGCTTTGCGGATGATGTGCCTGGCTTCCTGCGGCGTCAAAGACATCGGCGGCTCTCACTCAAAGCCCATGGAGAATACGATATCCGGGAACAGCGGGTGACGATCCGGATCGTACTCCGCGCCGTCTTCCGGAATGACGAGGGGATCCGGCCCCTCCGCCCCGTCGGCTTCGGCCGGAAAGCCCTCGTCGGGCAAGCGCCTGCGGACATTGTCCATCACGCGGACGATGGTCTCGTAGGGGATGTCGCCGTCGGCCTGGAGGATCACCTCGTAAGTGTCGCGATCGCGCTCCTCGCCGGCCCAGCGGTGCGCCGCGACCTCGTAGAGCACCTCGTTGAGGCTCCCGTAATCGTAGGTCGGGGCGACCCCGTCTTCGTCTTCATTCGTGCGCGGGATGACCGCGTGAGGTTCCTCGATGGTGCCCACCATGCCGGACGTAGACCACACGATGAGCTGCGACCCGGTGACCGAGATGACGAGATCCAACGACGCCTCGTCGGGATCTTCATCCGGCTCGGTGTCGCTCACCGCCTCCGCCGACACGCTGCTCGGCAGGTTCGTGTTGATCTGGCCGAGAATATAGCCCGCGGTGACGCTGGCCAACAGGAACACCATGACGTTCATCACCATGTCGAGGTAGGGGACGAGGTCGATCTCCCCACCCTCTTCCTCCTCGATCTCCGCGGCCCGCTTCGCCATGGCTTTGCGGGCTTTGGCGCGAACTTGGGCGGCGTTCATGCGGTCTTTCGGGCTGGCGGCGCGCCCGCCGCCGGCGCCGGGCCGGGGGGTGCGCGCCGAGTTGGGCTGTGGGCGCTACGAAACGTCGCGGTCCCGCTCGGCCGGCTGGCCGATGGTGTCGCCGAGGAGGTTTTCGAACTTCAGCGTAAACGCGTCCAGGTCGGCGAGGATCTTCTTGCTTAGGGTGCTGTAGACGAGGTGCGCGACCATGCACAAAAGCGCGCCCATGAGGCCGATCGCCGTGTTGTAAAGCGCCTCGGAGATGCCGAGGGACAGCTGCTCTTGCCGCTCGGCCGGATCGGCCTCCGCCACGCCGCCGAAAGCGACGATGAGGCCCGTGATGGTCCCGATGAGGCCCGTGAGGGTCATGATGTTCGCCATCGTCCAAAGGGCGGGGATGCGCGCTTTGACCTCGGGCGTGACGTCGACCATCGCCTCCTCGAGCGCGCGCGCCACCGCGGCCTCCCCCTTGTGGATGCGGGTGATGCCCGCCTTGGCGACCCTCGTGATCGGGGCGTTTTCGCTGTCGCACGATCGCTTCGCGCGCTCGATGTCGTTGGCGAGGATGAGCTGCTTTAGGTGGGCGAGGAAGCGGTGGGGACTGATGTGGCCGCGGCCGACGAAATAGATGCCCCGCTCCACGATGAGCGCGAGCACCACGGCCAAGAAGATCACGTTCAGAATGAAAAACGGCCCGCCGATTTGGAAGACGTTCGCGATCCAGTCGAGCATTGGGGTATTTTCCTCCTCGGGCCGTTTACGTGTCCCCGGCGCCGACCGCGCCGAAGGCGCTGAATCCCGTCCTTTAGCTCACCGCCACTATGACCGCCCGGGTCGCAGAGCGTCAAGCCGCGGCCGATGGCTCCTCGGGCGCGGCGTGCTAAGAAGCGTCCGTGGACGCCACGTGGACGCCCCTGAAAGTCCTGGACTGGACCGCGCAGCGGTTTTCGCGCGCGGGTTTCGAAAGCCCCCGCCTCGAGGCCCAGGTCCTCGTTGCGCACGTTTTGGGCTGCGATCGCGTCGGGCTGTATACGAACTTCGATAAGCCGCTCGGCGACGACGAGCTCGCGGCGTGCCGCGCCCTGATCCGCCGCCGCCTGGCCGGTGAGCCAGCGGCCTACCTGGTCGGCGAGCAGGAGTTTTGGTCCCTATCGCTTCGGGTCGCCCCAGACGTGCTCATCCCGCGGCGCGATACCGAGACCGTCGTGGAGCTCGTCCTCGACGAAGTGACCGATCGCACGGCAAAGCGCCGCGTCCTCGACGTGGCCACGGGCTCCGGCGCGCTCGCGCTGGCGCTCGCGCGCGAGCTTCCCGGCGCCGAGGTGATGGCCACCGACGTGTCGCCGGCCGCGCTTAGGCTCGCGGGGGAAAACGCGGAGCGAACGGGCCTTCGCGCGCGCATTCGGCTGGCCGAGGGCGATCTGCTGGCGCCGGTGGCCGGCGAAGCGCCGTTCGACATCATCGTGGCAAACCCGCCTTACGTGCCGTCGTCGGAGCTCGCTCGGCTTTCGCCGGAGGTCCGGTGCGAACCGGCGCTCGCCCTAGACGGCGGCGAGGACGGGCTGGACGCCCTCCGCAGGCTCGTGTCGGCACTTCCGGACTGTCTCGCCCCCGGCGGGCTCGCGGCCGTGGAGCACGGCTGGGATCAGGGCCCGGCCGTGCGCGAGCTGTTCGCGCGCACGGCGCAGTTCGAAGCGGCTCATACGCGGGCGGATCTGGCGGAAAACGAGCGGGTGACCGCCGCTCGCCGCAAGCCGGGCGGCGAAGGCTTTTGAAAACCCGCGCGGGCCCGGGTGGCCGGCTTGCCACCTTCGACGGGCGCTGATAGGAACGTGACTCGCCGCGAGGGCCCGCCCGCGGAGCGCGCAGGGCCCCGACCTTCGAACCCATGCCCCGTGCGCCAGGAGATGGCTGAGGCCCGCGACGACCAGGCAGCCTCGTCGCGCCAAGCCGGCCGAGGCGTCATTTCGATCGCGCTCGCGAAGTACTACTTCATCGTGGCCGCGGCGATCATCGAGCTGCGCCTGCCGGTCATCTTGGGCAGCACCCTGTTTGGTGGCTACCGCCTGGTGGCCTCGACCATCTCGCCGCTGAACAACGCGATCATCACCGGCACGATCCAGGCGGTCTCGCGGTTTACGGCCCAGTCGCCGGATGAGGCGCGGCGCGTACAGCGGGCCGGGTTTCGGATGCATCTGCGCGTGGGGCTCCCCCTCGCCGCCGCGTTCATCGCCCTCGCGCCGGCCGTCGCGCATTTCGGATTCCGAGATCCGTCGAAGGTCGGCCCGCTGATGCTCGCCGGGCTGATCCTCGCGGGCTACGCGTTTTATGCCGTCCTCGTCGGAACCGCCAACGGCACGCGCCAGTTTCACAAGCAGGCGGCGCTCGACGTGTGCTTCGCCACGCTTCGGGCCGGCGGGATTCTGGGCCTGGCCATCGTCGGGCTCGGCGTGGCCGGCGCGCTGGCCGGCTGGGTGATCGCGGTGGGCGTCATCCTCGTCGTCGCCGCCCTGGCGGTGGGCCTACCGCGCGGCGAAAAGAGCGCGGATACGAAGCCGCTGCTTCGGTTTTTCTTCCCGGTGGCCGGATATCTGATCTTGTTCAACCTGCTCATGTTCGTGGATCAGATGCTCCTCAAGCGGCTGTCCACGGATTGGTTCGTCGAGCACGCCGACCACATTCGCGCCACGCTCGACGCGCGCCTGCCCGCCTCGCTCACCGGCGCGGTGCAAGGCGGCGTCGACGCCGCGCAGGCGGCGGACGGCCAGGTCGGGCTGTACGGCGCGGTTCAAAATTTGGCCCGGCTGTCCTACCAGGCGATCATCGCGGCGACCTTCGTCGTGTTTCCCCTCGTGTCCCGGTCCACGTTCACGGGAGATCGCGAGGCGACCCGCGCCTACATTCACACGACCTTGCGCTACGCGCTCGTGTTCGCGACCGCGATCGCCGTGGTGTTCGCGGCAAACCCGCGCGACCTCCTCGGGGTGGTCTATCCCGCCGAGTTCGCCTACCTCGGCGAGCCGGCCCTCGTCGCGCTGTCGCTCGGCACCGTGGCGTTCGCGGTGCTCTCCATCGCCGGCACCATCTTGAACGGCGCGGGGCTCGCGCGCTTGGCGGTCGCGGTCAGCGCGGTGACGCTCGTGCTGGCCATCGCGGCCAACGCCATCGTGATCCCGCGTTTCGCGCCCGGTCGCGAGCTGCTTTTGGCCTGTGGCCTGGCCACCGGCGGCGCGATGACCGTGGGGGCCGGGCTCGCGGGCTACTTTCTCCGCACCCGGCTCGGGGCGTTCTTGCCGCCGCTCACCGTCTTTCGGGTCGCGGTCGCGGCGGCGGCGGCAATCGGGCTCGGGGGCTTGTTCGACGCCAGCACGCCGGTGCAGATTGTGGGGGAGGCGGCGGCCGTGGGGCTTTCGTTCCTCGCGATCCTCGTCGCCACCCGGGAGCTCACCGGGCGCGACCTGCGAGCCGTGCTCGCCGTCATCCGCCGCAGGCGGAGGGAGACATGACGTCAAGACATGCGATGACAGTCGCCCTGGCCCTTGCCGCGCTCGCGCTCGTGGCCGCTTTCGCCGGTTGCGGCGCGGCGAAGAAGTCAGAGCCCCTCGATCGCGGGCTTCAGCGCTACAACGAAGCGCTCAGGTGGCAGCGGATCGCCGAGGCGGCCCAGTACGTGCCGCCGCCCGAGCGCGACGAGTTTTTCAACCAGCGGCTCGAGATGGAAGACGAGCTGCGAATCACCCAGTACGACGTCCGCCGCGTCGATCGCGGACAGAGCGACGACCACGCGATCGCCTACGTTCAGTACTCTTGGTATCTCGATCGGGAGGGCCGGGTTTACCAGACCACCACCGAGCAGCATTGGCAAAGACACGGAGACGCGTGGCTCGTCGTGTCCGAGGAGCGCTCCCACGGCGAGGCGATGCCGGGAGTCCCCGAGCCGGCTTTGGACGACGAGCTCGAGGAGGATGACGATGCCGACGATGCCGACGACGACGACGAGGACGGCGGGACGGCGTCGGCAGGGAGCCGTCACTGATCGAGCCGTCGCCGGCCGAATCGCCGCCGATCCGCCACCGGGTGGCGTTGCGGCGGGGGCGTTAGCCAGGTACTAGGATCGCGTTACGTGGCTCCCAGCGATTTCGTCATCCGCGCCAGGCAGGCGGTCGAGGACGGCCAGTTCCAGGAGGCCGTCAAGGCGTGTCGCCTGGGGCTCCTCGCGCAGCCCAAGCACCTCGAAGGCCGGCTCGTGCTCGGCTCGGCGCTCATCGCCCTCGGCCGGCACGACGAGGTGCTCGCCGAGATGCGGGTGGCGCTGGAGATCGAGCCGGACAGTAGGGCCGCGCTCGGGCTCAAGGCCGAGGCGCTGCTGCGCAAGGGGGAGGCGGCGCAGGCCATGGAACTCCTCGAGCACGCCCGCGCGCTGGCCCCCGATGACGAGGACGTCCGCGCGCTTTACTACGAGGCCGCCGTGGCCGCCGCCGAGCCGGGCGACGCGGCGGGCGAGCCGCTCGAGCCCGAGCCCGAGCTGCCGGTGTCGGAGTTCGAGCGGGACGCCTCTACCCGCCACTACCCCGCGCATACCGACGCGCGGGGCGCGAAGGCCCTCCTCGCGAACAACCCGTTTCAGGAGGACCCCACGACGACCGACGCACCGGTGGGGTTCGGTGGGGGGGAGCTTGGTGGCGGCGACGACGTCGTCGATTCGAGCAGGGGGAACGAGGATCTCCTCGCCGCTGCGGACATGACCGTCGAGGACGACGGCGACGCGGAGAGCGATGGGCTGCCCTCGCCGTTCGAGACGGGAGAGTGGTATCGGGCCGTCCGTGACCAGCCCGAGGCGCGGGCCGAGCTGCTGGCGAACCGAAGCCCCGGCGACAGCCCGACCGCGGCGGGGCA
>SLNH01000251.1 GCA_007133195.1 Nannocystineae bacterium
ATCGGCACATCCCCGTCTACCTCGCCGGGGCCGCCGTCGATGTCCGAGCCGCCGCTGTCACCCCCGCAGGCGAGCGCCGCGGAGGTCATGGCGACGACACCGGAAACGAAGGTCCATGGTTTTTCGCGTCGATCGTCGCGCGTGAGCATCTTCTTCGCCCCCTGGTTGCGAGTGCGTTCGGGCGTCGCATTCGCAACGGGCGTGCCTGCAGCATTGGCGCTAACCTCCTGATTTTCCCGGGATCACCGCGAGCGCGCGCGCGGCCGAGTCCCGATTTTGCGACATTCGGATCATAGCTTCGCCGCCAGGCGATCGAAGGCCCCGGCCGACCGCCCGTCTTCGGAGCGACGCTGGCTAATAAAGGCGGTGGTCAACTCCTTTCACGCATCGCTGCGCGCGCGATGTTCCGGGGCGTATGCGTCGGGGGTCGCTGGTAGAGTCCGGGCCCCGTGGAGCCGACCGAGCACGACCAGCGAGCGCACGCCGATCCCGGTGACGGGGAGAGCTTTGCGCGCGCAGGCGATCTCGACCGGGCGCTGCGCGATGTGTTCGGCTTCGAGGGACTGCGCGCCGGGCAGGACGAGGTCATCGGTGACGTGATGGCCAAACGGCCGGTGGTGGCCGTGATGCCGACCGGAGCCGGGAAGTCGCTGTGCTATCAGCTACCGGCGGTCGTACTCGGGGAAGGTGGGGGGCTTACGCTCGTGGTCTCGCCGCTCATCGCGCTCATGAAGGATCAGGTCGATGCGCTCCAGCGCTGCGGGGTCGCGGTGGCGGCGCTCACGAGCGCGGCGTCGCCCGAGGCGCAAAGCGAGATCCTCGAGGGGATCCGCGCGGGGCTGTACACGCTCGTGTACGTGGCGCCAGAGCGATTTCGCAGCCCGCGATTTCTCGACGCGCTCGGCGCGATCGGCGATCGCCTGAGCCTACTGGCCGTGGACGAGGCGCATTGCATTTCCGAGTGGGGGCACGAGTTTCGGCCGGACTTCCGGCGGCTCGGCGACGCGATCAAAACGCTGTCACCTCCGCGCCTGGTCGCGCTCACCGCCACGGCCACGCCGGCGGTGCGAGACGATATTGCCGCGCAGCTCGGGCTCGCCTCCCCCTCGCTCCGAGTACGCGGCTTCGATAGGCCGAACCTGTGCTTTCGGGTGGAGCCGGCCGGCGGCGTGCGCGACAAAGAGACCCGCATTCGCGAGCATGTGCGGCGCCGGCGCGGGGGCACGGCGCTCGTGTACGCGGCCACGCGAAAAAACGCCGAGCGCTACGCCGAGGCGCTCGCGGGCGCGGGCATGCGGGCGCGCGCCTATCACGCCGGGCAGGGCGACGAGGCCCGAAAACAAACCCAGGACGACTTCATGCACGGCGGGCTCGACGCGATCGTGGCCACCAACGCCTTCGGGATGGGCGTAGACAAAGCCGACATCGCCGTCGTGATCCACGCGGACCTTCCGCGCAGCGCCGAGGCCTACTACCAAGAGGCCGGGCGCGCCGGGCGCGACGGGACGCGCGCCGACTGCGTGCTCTTGTTCAACCCCGCCGACGCCCGCCTTCAGGAGTTTTTGATCGACAGCTCCCACCCCAGCGGCGAGGTCTTGCGCGCCGTGTGGAAACACCTCCGCGACCGGCCGGGCGCGAGCGCCGATCCCGAAGCCATGCGCCGCCACATCCCCGGCGAGCCGCCGGCGGCGACGCTCCGGTCCGCGCAGCGGGCCCTCCTGCGTCACGGCTTTCTGCGCGACGAAGGCGACGCTCTGATTGCTTGTCGCCCGGATCCACAGGCTGGATTTCCGCCGCTCGATCCCGAGGCGCTCGCCCGTCGCGCCGAGATCGAACGCGGCAAGCTGCGCGTGATGATGGACTACGCCTACCACGCGGGATGCCGGCGTCACTTCATCCTCGAGTACTTCGGCGATCCGGACCGCGGCCGTCCCGACGCCAGTTGCGACGCGTGTGATAACTGCCTGGGCCAAGGCGGCGCGGAGCCGCCGTCTCCCGAGCTCGAATACGAGGTCCGCGCGCTCCTCGCCGTGGTCTCGGCGCTCGGCGGCCGGCTCGGCCGCGCGCGGGCCGCCGCGATCGCCGCCGGCGCCGAAACGGAGGCCAGATTTCAGGACCTACCCGAATACGGGATCCTCCCGGACCGAAAGCCGCAGAAGCTCGTGGCGACCCTCCGCGCCCTCGAGGGGGCCGGCCTCATCGAGACGCTCCCCGGCGACTACCCAACGATCCGCGCGACCGAGCGGGGCGAGGCCGTCGCGTCGGGCCGCGAGGACGCGTCATCCGTTCGGCTCGTCATGCCGGCGCAAACCGCAGGCAACAAGCGAAAGGCGCGAGCCAAGGCCGAACAGGCGTCCGGCCCGCTCACCGATCCCCGATCGAGGGAGGTGGCCAAGGCGCTTCGCGAGCTGCGTGGGCGCCTCGCCGCGGAGCAAGCCGTCCCTCCGTACGTGGTGTTTTCGAACAAGACCATGGAGGCGATCGCGCGCGCGCTCCCCACGAGCAAAGCCGAGCTCGCCGACATCCCGGGCATCGGGCGAAATCGACTCGACGCCTACGGCGACGCCATCGTCGAGGTCGTCACCGGATCGGCCTAACCGCCGCCCCGCCCTGCATCGTCCTCTGACTGCCAATTCGTTGAAAAGACGAGGATCGCCCCCCCATCACTCGGCTTTTGTCGTCTCCGGGCCGGGGACGCATTCTTGAACTCCGCGCACTCGCGCGTTCCAATCGACCCAGCGCTGGCCATTTTCCGCCGTCCCGGTAGCATCCCGGACCGCGCGAGGCCGAGCCCGCTTATGTCTGGACCTACCCCCGAGGCCATCGAGGCGCGCACGCCCGCCGATCGCTACCGGTACGCCGACTTTTTACGCGTCGCGGCGATCGTCGTCGTCGTTCTGGGACACTGGCTCCTGCTCATCGTCCGCGTGGACGACGGGCGGCTCGCCTACGACGTCATGTTCGACGACGCGCCCGCGACGCAGTGGCTCACCTGGATCTTTCAGGTCATGCCGATCTTCTTCATCGTGGGCGGTTACGCGAACGCCCTCAGTATCAGATCGGCGCGAAATAAGGGGACGCGCGGCACCGACTGGCTGCGCGCCCGAGCGATGCGGCTTTATTGGCCGCTCTTGCCGCTCGTCGCCGTGTGGACGCTCCTCGCCGCGGCGCTGTTCACCCTCGGGACGCCGACGGACGTCGTGAGCCTCACATCCCAGGTCGTGCTCGTGCCAGCCTGGTTTTTGGCTGCCTATCTAGGCGTGGTCAGCCTCGCCCCATTCACGTTTCGCCTCCACGAGCGCTACGGCGCCTGGGCGCTCGCGGTAATGGCGGGCGCCGCGGCCGTCGCAGACGTGCTGAGCCGTTTCGGCGGCCTTCACGTCATCGGGTGGAGCACCTACTTGTTTCTTTGGGTCGCGGTGCATCAGATCGGCTATTTCTGGCAGGAGGGGCGCCTGCCGGAGCGACTCGCCGGTCGGCTCGCCCTGGGGATCGCCGGCTACGCCGTCCTCGCGGCGCTCGTTTTCGGGGCGGGTTACGATGTGGCGATGGTAGGCGCCGGCGGCACCGGCGCCGCCCAAGAGGAGCACACCAACACCACCCCGCCCTCGATCGCGCTCCTCGCCCTCGGCGTCGGTCAGCTCGGGCTGCTTTTGGCGGCGGAGAAGCCGATGTCGCGTTGGCTCGAGCGCCCGCGCGTCTGGTACTGGGTCGTGATGCTCGGCGCGGTCATCATGACCGTGTACCTGTGGCACATGACGGCGATGGTCGCCGTGGCCGCGGCCGCCTTTCCGACGGGAATCTGGCCCCCTACGGATACCTTGGACGCGCAGTTCTGGCTCACCCGCCCCCTTTGGTTCGCCACGCTGCTCGTCGCGCTCGTCGTCCTCGTCGCCGCGTTTCGCCGCTTCGAGCGAAGCCCCGCTCCCACGCCCACGACGCTGTCCGGCACCGGCGCGCGCATCAAGGCCGGCGTCGGCGTGCTGGCCACCGCGGCCGGGCTCGCGCTGATGGTCGTAGGTGGGCTGCATTCGGAGCGGGGGCCGGCCGGCTTGCCGATCCTGCCGCTCGCGCTGTTCGTGGCCGGCCTGTTCGCGCTCGGCGTGCTCCGCTTCCGCGCGGAAAAGGCGCGCGGCGACGGGCCGTGACACGCCCGGGCGGCGCGGCGCCAAGCGGCTCATCGGCGCCGCCGATGCATTCCCGGCGGGGAGCGGTAAACTTTCGCATCGATGGGCGAACCCGAGGTACTGAGCGCGATTACGCGGCGCTGGTTCGAACGGCACGTCGGCGCGCCGACGCCGATCCAGCGCGCCGGCTGGCCGATGATCGCCCGCGATCACCATAGCCTGCTCATCGCGCCCACGGGCAGCGGCAAGACGCTGGCTGCGTTTCTCGTCGCCCTCGATCGCCTACTGGCCGGCGAACGGGGTGCGCCGCCGGCGGCGGGGGTGAACGTTCTGTACGTCTCGCCGCTCAAAGCCCTCGTTCACGACGTGGATCGCAACCTGCGCGCGCCGCTCGAGGGCCTCACCGCCGCCTTCGCCGAGCACGCGGGTGACCGTCCCCGGATCGACGTCGACGTGCGCACCGGAGACACCTCGGCGGCGCACAGGCGGCGCCAGGCGACCCGGCCTCCGCACGTGCTCGCGACGACCCCCGAGTCGCTGTTCCTCGTGCTCGGCTCGCGGGCGCGCGAGATGCTCCGCGAGGTGCGCACCGTGATCGTAGACGAGATCCACGCGCTCGCCGGAGACAAGCGCGGCGCTCACCTCGCGCTCAGCCTCGAGCGGCTCGAGGAGCTAACCGGCCGCCCCCCGCAGCGGATCGGCCTTTCCGCCACGGTGGCCCCGGCCCGCGAGGTAGCCCAATTTTTGGCTGGCAGTGAGCGGGCCGCCCACGTGGTCGATCGCTCGGCGCCGCCCGCCCTCGACCTCGAGGTGGTGTTCCCGCCCAGCGCGCGCTCCGAACCGGGCGGGGTGAGCGCCGCGGCGACCGATACCGACCCGGACAGCGAGGCGGAGGGCGCCGCTGGCGCGAGCGCCTGGGACAGCATCGAACCTCACCTCGTTCAGCTCATCCGCGAAAACCGGCAGACGATCGTCTTCGTCAACAGCCGCTCCCTGTGCGAGCGGCTCGCTCAGCGCATCGACGATCGGGCCGGCGAACACCTGGTCCGGCCCCACCACGGCAGCATCTCCCGCCGCGCGCGCGCCGAAACCGAAGCGGCGCTCAAGGCCGGCGCCCTGCGCGGCATCGTCGCCACGAGCTCGCTCGAGCTCGGCATCGACATGGGCGCGGTGGACCGCGTGGTGCTCCTCGAGTCGCCCGGCTCGGTAGCGCGCGGCCTGCAGCGCGCCGGTCGCGCCGGTCATCACGTGGGCGCACCCTCGGCGGCGACGATGATCCCCAAACACCGCGGCGAGCTGCTCGAGTGCGCCGCGGTGGCGCGCGGCATGATCGCCGGCGACATCGAACCGCTCTCCATCCCCAGGCACCCGCTCGACGCCCTCGCCCAGCAGGTCGTCGCCTTGTGCGTCGATGCGCCCCGCACCCCCGCGGCCATCGCGCGCATCGTGCGACGCGCCTACCCCTATCGCGAGCTCGGCGACGCTCCGCTGTCCCGCGTGCTCGACATGCTCGCGGGCGCCTACCCGGCGCCTGAGCTTGCGGAGCTCGCGCCGCGGCTGCGGTGGGACCGCGCGAGGGACGAGCTTTCGGCGCGGCGCGGGGCCGCCCTGTTCACCCGTCTCAGTCCCGGCACGATCCCAGACCGCGGTTTGTATCCGGTGTTTTCTGCCGAAGGCGGCAGGCAGCTCGGGGAGCTCGACGAGGAGATGGTGTTCGAATCCAAGCCGGGCGACGTGTTCGCCCTCGGCGCGAGCACCTGGCGCATCGACGACATAGGCCGCGATCGCGTAATCGCGTCACCCGCGCCCGGAGAGGCGGCCAAGCTCCCATTTTGGCGCGGCGAAGGCGGCGGTCGGCCCACCCCGCTCGGCCGCGCGATCGGCCAGCTCGCCCGCGAAATCGCCGCCACGCCGCCGACGGAGGCCGAAGCGTTTTTGCGCGAGCGCTGTGCGATGGACGCGCCCGCCGCGCGCGAGCTCGCCGCGCTCGCCGGTGAGCAGATGCAGCGCGCCGCGCTGCCCAGCGATCGCGAGCTCGTCTTCGAGCGGTTTCGCGACGAGCTCGGCGACTGGCGGGTCTGCCTGCTCACCCCTTTTGGAGCGCGGGTGCACGCGCCGTGGGCGCTCGCGATCGGCGCTGCGGGCCGCGGCGGGAGACTCCGCGTGCTCCACACCGACGACGGCATCAGCTTCCGCGCGCCGGGCGAGGGGCCGCCGCCGCGCGCGAGCGAGCTCGTGTTCGAGCCGAACCGGGCGCTCGATCTCGTGCGGCGCTCGCTCATCGACTCTCCCCTGTTCGCCGGCCGTTTTCGGGAAAACGCCGCCCGGGCGCTCCTCATCCCCAGGCGGGGCGCGGGCAAGCGAACGCCGCTTTGGCAGCAGCGCCAGCGAGCGGCCCAAATCTTGGCTGCCGTCCGCGACCACCGCGACTTCCCCATCGTCCTCGAGACCTACAGGCAGTGCATGGAGGACGTGTTCGACCTCGAGGCGCTCGCCGAGGTGCTCGGCGGGGCCGCTCGCGGCGAGATCCGCGTCACCGAGGTCGAGACCGGCTCGCCGTCGCCGCTCGCGCGCTCACTGGCCTTCGCCTACGAAGCGGCCTACCTCTACGAGCAGGACGCGCCGCTCGCGGAGCGGCGGGCGCAGGCGCTCGCCGTCGATCCGGAGCTCCTCCGCGAGCTGCTCGGCGAGGCCGAGATTCGCGACGTCGTCGACCCCCGGGCGATCGCCGCCATCTCGGCGGAGCTCGAGGGCCGCGCCGAGGGTTTCGGGACCAGGGACGCCGACGACCTCGAAGACGGCCTACGCCTGGCCGGCGAGCTCACGGAGGACGAAATTTCGGCCCGCGCAGGGAGCGGCGAGCGCGCGCAAGAGCTCGCGCAAGAGCTCGTGCGAGAGGGGCGCGCGCTGCGGATCGCCCTCGCCGGCCGCGAGCGGCTCGTGAGCGCAGACCTCGCACCGCGCTACCGGGCCCTCGCCGAGCACCCTTCGGGCGCCCCGCTCACCGAGGCCATCGCGCGGTTTGCCCGCGCGCGCGGGCCGTTCGTGCCAACCCAGGTCGGCGACCGGTTCGGGGCGAGCGAGGGCGACGTGGCCGCGGCTCTGGACGAGCTCACCCGGGCCGGAACGCTCGTACGAGGCGCCATTCGCGAAGAGTCTTCGGAAAGCGACGTTTGCCACGCCGAGGTGCTACGGCGCATCAAGCGCCGGAGCCGCGAGCTCCTCCGCGGCGACCTCGCGCCCGCCGACGCGCCGGCCTTCGCCCGATTCTTGGCCGCCTGGCAGGGCGTCGCGCCGGGCGAGCGGTCCGCGTCCGGAGATCCCGACAAGGTGCCGGGTGCCCCGGGCGACGAGGACGAGGCGCTCGCCCGCGCGGTCGACGCGCTCGAGGGGCTGTATTTGCCCCGCGACGTTTTATTCGGCACCGCCCTCCCCGCGCGCGTCCCGGGCAGCGTGACGAACGCCCTCGAGCGGGCGGCGCAGGGCGGCGCCCTCGTGTGGCTCGGCGCGCCGGGCGAACGCGTGGCGCTGTACTCGCGCGAGCGCGCCGGCCTACTTCTTTCGCCCGAGCCAGAACACGAGCCCGACGCGCCCACCCCCGCCCAGCGCGCGATTCGAGACCACCTCGAGACCCGCGGCGCCTCGTTCCTCGCCGACATCGACGCGGCGGCCCGCGCGAGCGAGCCAGGAATCGAGCCAAGCGAGATCGATCGCGCGCTTTGGGATCTCATCTTTTCGGGCCTCGTGGCGAGCGACTCGTTCGCCCCCCTGTTTCGCCCGCTTCGCGCCGCGAAGCCGAGCGGACGGGGCCGGGGGCTCCGGCGCGCCGCCCCGCTCGCCGGCGGCCGATTTTTCGCGACGAGCGAGCTCCGCCGGCCCGCCGCCACGGGCACCGAACGCGCCCGCGCGCTCGCCGAAGCGATGCTGAGCCGGTATGGCATCGCGTCGCCCCAGGTGGCGGCGGCCGAGTCGGTGCCGGGAGGTTTCGGCTCCGTCTACGCCGTTTTGCGGGCCATGGAGGCGCGCGGGGCGCTTAGGCGCGGGCACTTCGTCGAGTCATTCTCTGGCGCCCAGTTCGCTCAGCCGGATGCGCTCGACGCGCTTCGCGCCGAGGCCAAAAACTCGGCGGAAGCCGGCGTTTGCGCGCTCGCCGCGGCGGATCCGGCCCAGCCGTACGGCGCGCTTTTGCCCTGGCCCGCCCCCGTCGCAGAGCAGGACGCCGGTCTGCGACGCGTCCCCGGAGCCTGGGTCATCCTCGACGCCGGACGGCCCGCGCTGTTCGTCGCCCCGGGGGCCAAGCGCCTATGGACGTTTCGCGACGCCCCACTCACCGGCGACGCCCTCACCGCGCTCGCCGACCTCCCCACCCGAGGCCGCGGCCCGCCGGTCATCGAAGAAATCGATGGAGCGCCGGTCACGCGCTCGCCTTGGTGGGACCGCCTCCTCGGGGCCGGCTTCGTGCGCCACTACCGGGGCCTTACGACGCGGCGCTGACGAACGCGGAGGCCGCGTCCCCCATCGCGTGTCGGCTCACCGCCGAGCCGATCCGACTCAGCTCTCGTCGTCCTCGTCGTCGCCCTCGCCCTCGCCGGGTTCGAGGCCTTCGCAGTCGTCCTGCTCCCTCAGCAGTATCTCGCCGAGCGGCTCGATCCGGCCGCCCCCCACGGTCTTAAACCGCCTCCCCAGGCCAAAGCAGCGATCGGTCTCGTCGCGAGCGAGGACCTCGAGCCGGTAGTCTCCCGGCTCCAGGTCTTCGAACTGGACCAGCTGATCGTGCTCGACACAGCCCGTGGTCGCGCCGTCGCAGGCGCTGTCGTATTCATCCTCCGAGCCCGATTCGCCCTCGCCGATCTGGAACGTCGTGGGAACACAAGTCCCATCCAGCGTTTCGATCTCGAAGCGCATCTCCTCGATCGGCGGCGTGCCGTCGTCCTCGCAATTGTCGTTGAACGGCTGAGCCTGCGCGCGAAAGCTCGCTCCGCCGACCTGGGAGACCTCGAAGGTGACGGGATCGAGCGTGATCGTCGCCCCGCTCTCCACCTCGAAGCGGCTGAGCTCGATCACGTCGCCAATCGCCCCCGTCGTCGCGATGAGCTCCACCCGTGCCGTGTAAGGCCCCGGCGCCACCTCGAAGGTAAACGCGTCTTGCCCCACGTCACATGAGCCCGTGCGTACTTCACCGGCGAATGCATCCAGCGGAAGCAGGGTGACCGAGACCGTCACCGCACCCACGTCATCGCACGCGAGCGTCTCGTCGCCATCGACGAGCTGCCAGCTCAGGGTGACCTCGCCAGGCGGCTCCGGCGCCGCGTCGGCCACCCCGGCATCCGGCTCCGCGCCACCGCCGCTACAGGCAAGGGCCGCGGTCGACAGCGCGGCCATCGCCAGCCACTCCGCTTTCCCATGTCGCCACGTCACAAGGCATGAAGTGTACCTCATCTTCGCGGTTGTTCGAAGATGAGTGACCGTGTTCGCCTGCTCGGGGGCCTCGCGCCGCGCGAAGCATCCGCCGGTTCGTTCGCATGCACGAGGCGCGGTCCTGACGGCGCGTCGCGTTCGTGGGAAGGGGCTGCTCGATTGACCAGCGGGAGCGGACGTTGTTACGCTCGCTCGCCGGGCGGCACGTGGCTCGTGGATGTGCGGCTTCGCCCATGTCGTACGTATCTGACTCTTCGGAGAAAAAAAAGTCCGCGGCGCAGACGAGCCGCATCGCCGCCCCCGCGCACGCCGAGTGGGGCGCGCGGCGCCGTCCGTCGCTCCTCGTCGTGAAGGGCACCGCGGCTGATCTCGGCCGCCACGTCCCGTGCGAAGAGGCGGTCACCATCGGGCGAGATCCGAACGTGGAGCTGCCCCTGCACGACGGCTCAATCTCGAGGGAGCACTGCCGCGTGGAGCCCGACCCCCGGCTCGGCGGCTGCGTCCTCGTCGACCTCGGATCGACCAACGGCACGAGCCTGAACCGAAGCCGGGTGCGCAAGCCGGTGGCCCTCGAAGCGGGCGACAAGATCTTCCTCGGCGTGTCGGTCATCAAGTTCGCCTACGTGGACGCCATCGAGCTCGATTACCACGCGCGGCTCGAGGACATGGCGGCCACGGATCCGGTCACGGGGTTGACCTCGAGGCAGCGCTACGAGGCGCTGTTCGACGTCGCGAGCCAGGAGGCCGCCGACGCGTCCCGCCCGCTGGCGGTGATGGTCATGGACGTGGACAACCTCAAACCCATCAACGACACCTACGGGCACGAGATGGGCGCGTTCGTGATCGCGGAGACCGCGCACATCATCCGCGCGCACATCGAAAATCGGGGCGTGCTCTCGCGGTTCGGCGGCGACGAGATCGTCGGATGCTTTCCGGAGATGGGCAAGGACGCGGCCGCGCGCCTGGCGGAGTCGGTGCGCGCCACCGTCGAGGACTCGATCCTGACCCGAGAGGGAATCGAGATACGGCCGACCATCTCGATCGGCGTGGCGGCCTACCCCGACGACGCGTCGGATCCGCGATCGCTGTTCGAGGTCGCCGACAGCGCCCTGTACCGCGCCAAGCGGCTCGGGAAAAACCGGGTCGCGCCGGCCGCGAGCGCCGATCGCGTCCCCGGCGACGACGAGCCGAACCGATAGCGACCGGCGAGCTCGCGCCGGCCCCGGCGAGGGCGCGGAGCTTGGCGGCGTCTGCGCGCGCCCCGCAGCCGGCAAAGCTCGCGCCGAACCCGAACGCGGTTACGGTCCGGATCCGAGCTCAGGAGGCAGGCCGAACGCGCCCTTACGGAGGACCTGCGCCTCGCCCGAGTCGCTGATGGCGACCACGGTAGACGGTTCGACCTGGGTGGCCGGCCCCGCGTCGAGGTAGGCGTCGACGCCCTCTTGAAAATAACGCCGCGCCTCGTCCGCGCTCACCGCGGCGGGCTGACCGGACGGGTTCGCGCTCGTGGCCGTCACCGCCGCGCCCAGGACCCGGACCAGCTCGGCCGAAACCGGATGAGGACTCACCCGCACGCCGACGCCGCCGCCCGGTCCGACGATCTCGCCGGGCAAATCCTCGCGGGCCGGAATCACCAGGGTGAGCGGCGCCGGCCAGTAGGCGGCCAGCATTTCGGCCCGCTCGGGCCACACCCTCGCGAATGCCCGCGCCGCGGCCACGTCCGGGGCGATGAGCGCAAACGGCGCCGTCTCGGCGCGCCCCTTGAGCCGTGACAAGCGCCTGAGCGCGGCGCGGTCGGTGGGGAAAGCGGCGAGCCCGTAGGTCGTCTCGGTGGGGAAGCACACGACGCCGCCCCGGGCGACGATCTCGGCCGCCCGCGCGATCTCCGCTCGAAAACCGGCCCCTCCGGCCGCGCCGCCGGGACCGATCATCGCGACGCCGCGCGCGCGCTTCGGTTCACGTCGACTCGCCTCGCACGGCCTCGTCGTCGGCCTCGATCTTTTTGACCGAGGCCTCGCGCTGCGCCGCCAGCTTCTCGGCGATCCGGTCGTCGGTCACGCCCAGAATCTGGGCGGCGAGGAGACCGGCGTTCGCGGCGCCGTCCACCGCCACGGTGGCGACCGGCATGCCGCGCGGCATCTGAACGGTGGCGAGCAGCGCGTCCTCCCCGGCGAGCGGGGTGCGAGCGAGCGGGAGGCCGATCACGGGGAGCGTGGTTTGCGCGGCCACGGCCCCCGCGAGGTGCGCGGCCCCGCCGGCGGCGCAAATCACGGCCGCGAAGCCGCGCTCTCGCGCCGACGCCGCGAACTCCGCCGTCCTGGCCGGCGTCCGGTGCGCCGACATCACCCGCACCTCGCAGGCGATGCCGAGCTCGGCCAGCGCGTCGGCGGCCGGGCGAACGAGCTCGTAGTCGGATTTCGAGCCCATGAGAAGTGCGATCTTGGGTTCCGTTTTTCGGCTCATGTGCTGGTTCCTCCCGCGCGGCGCGCGCCGATGTCCCCTCGGAAGTGGGCGCCCCGAAACGTGATCGAAGAGACGGCCCGGTATGCGAGCGCCCGCGAAGCGGCGACGTCGCCCGCGAGCGCGGTGACCCCGAGGACTCGCCCGCCGCTCGTGACGAGCTCACCCTCGTGCTCGCGCGTGCCGGCATGAAACACGATCACCTCGCCCGCCCCCTCGGGCTCGGTCAATCCTTCGGCCGCGTCGATGCCCCGTAGGGGGTCGCCGAGCTCGGGGCTACCGGGGTAGCCCGCCGCGGCGAGCACCACGCAGGTGCAAGCGCGCTCGTCCCACGCGGCCGGCTCTGCCGGCAGCGCGCCCTGGGCGGCGCCCAAGAGCGCCGGGACCGGATCGGTGGCCAGGCGGGCGAGCACCACCTGCGCCTCCGGATCTCCGAAGCGACAGTTGTACTCGAGCATCCACGGCTCGCCGCTTTCGTCGATCATGAGGCCGGCGTACAGCACGCCGCGGTAATCGATCCCATCTTTTGCGAGACCGCGCATCGTGGGGTCGAAGATCTCGCGCCGCACCTTCTGCACGAGCTCCTCGGTCGCGTGCTGCGCCGGCGAAACGGCCCCCATGCCGCCCGTGTTGGGCCCCTGGTCGCCGTCGAACACCGCCTTGTGATCCTCGGCCTGGGCGAGCAGCTCGTAGCGCTGGCCGTCCGTGATCGCCATGATCGACAGCTCGCGACCGTTAAGCTTTTGCTCCACGACCACCGACCGACCCGCGGCGCCGAACCGCCCGGCCTCGAGCATGTCGCGCGCCGCCGACGCCGCGTCCTCCGCGCGGTCGCACAGGACGACGCCCTTGCCCGAGGCCAGTCCGTCGGCCTTGACCACCACCCGTCCGCCTAGCTCTCGAGTCGCGCGCTCGGCCTCGGCCGCGCTCTCACACAGAAAAAACGGCGCCGTGCGGATGCCGTGCCGGTGGAAAAACGACTTGGCGAAGCTCTTCGACCCCTCGAGCCTGGCCCCGCTTGCGCCTGGACCGAAAACGGGGACGCCCTGCCCGCGGAGCTCGTCGGCGAGCCCGGCGACGAGCGGCGCCTCTGGCCCCACCACCACGAGATCGACCTGCCTGCGCACGGCCTCTTCGCACAGCGCCGAGACGTCGGTAGGCGCGATCGGAACGAGCTCGCCTAGGCGCCCGATGCCCGGGTTCCCGGGCGCCGCGGTGACGCGATGACCGGCCCGCGAGATGCGCCAGGCCAGGGCGTGCTCGCGCCCTCCTCCACCCACGACAAGGACGTGCATCGGATGTTCCCGTCAGTGTCTGAAATGGCGCTCGCCGGTCAAGATCATGGCTACGCCGCGCTCGTCGGCGGCCGCGATGACTTCGTCGTCGCGCTTGGAGCCGCCCGGCTGAATGACCGCCGTTGCGCCGGCGTCGGCCAGCGCGTCCAACCCGTCGCGAAACGGAAAGAAAGCGTCGGAGGCGGCGACGCTGCCCCCGAGGGGCGCCTGGGCCTTCATGCGGCACAGGCTCACCGAGTCGATGCGCGACATCTGGCCGGCGCCGACTGCGAGCGCCCGGGTATCGCGCGCGAACACGATGGCGTTGGATTTGACGTGCTTGACCACCCGCCACGCGAAGTCGAGGCTGCGCAGCTCCTCCGCCGACGGCGCGCGGGCGGTGACGATGTTCGCCTCGTCCGCCGGCGTGATCACATCGTCGGCGCTCTGCGCGAGGAGCCCCCCGGCCACCGAGCGGAGCGCCATCGCGCGCTCGCCGGCACCGGAGCCGAGGTCTCCCGCGGCCAGTAGCCGCAGGTTCTTCTTCGCCGCCAAGATCTCGCGCGCGCCCTCCGCGTAGCCGGGCGCTATCACGCACTCGAGAAAGGTCTCGGACAGCCGGGCCGCGAGCTCGGGGTCTACCTCGCGGTTGACGGCGACGATCCCGCCGAACGCGGACGTGGGATCGGTCGCGCGCGCCGCCTCGTAGGCGTGACTCACGCCGGTGGGATCCACCGCGGCGCCGCACGGGTTGGTATGTTTGACGATCACTGCGGCCGGCTCGGAAAACTCGAGGCAACAGCCGAGCGCAGCATCCAAGTCGAGGATGTTGTTGTAGGAAAGCTCCTTGCCTTGAAGCTTTTCCATTTGGTCGATCCGCGGGCCGCTGCCAGCGCTGGTGTCGCGGTAAAGCGCTGCTTGTTGATGCGGGTTTTCGCCGTAGCGCAGCGAAAACGCCCGCTCCCAGGCCGCGCCAAGGCGCGCCGGAAAGCCACCGGACTCCGCGGCCCCGCGCGCGCCGTGCTCGCCCGCGAAGTAGTCCGCGATCGCCCGGTCGTAACCAGCGGTGTGAGCGAACGCCTTGCGCGCCAGGTGACGCCTCGTCGATTCGGCGATCCCGCCACCGCGCGCGATTTCGCGAGCGAGCCCGTCGTAATCGTCGGGATCCACGACGACCGCCACGCGCTCGTGATTCTTGGCCGCCGACCGCACCATGGCCGGGCCGCCGATGTCGATGTTTTCGACGGCGTCCTCGCGGCTGGTCCCGGGGGCGCTGACCACCCGCTCGAACGGATAGAGGTTTACGACGACGAGGTCGATGAACCCGATACCCCGGCTGCCGAGCTCGGCCCGGTGCGCGTCGTTCGCGCGGGCGAGGATGCCGCCGTGGATCGCCGGATGCAGCGTCTTGACCCGCCCATCCAAGATCTCGGCCGCGCCGGTCACGTCTGCGACCGGGGTGACGGGAACCCCGCCGTCGGCGAGCGCGCGGGCGGTGCCGCCCGTCGATAGGATTTCGACGCCGCGCTCGGCGAGGGTGCGCGCGAAGTCTACGACGCCGCGCTTGTCTGAGACGCTGACCAGAGCTCGCTCGATCATTGGATGGCCTCGAGGCGAGCCTTTCTGTATCAAGCGACCCGCCCGGGGTCAACGCGCATCGCCGGGCAGGGGCCGCACAGCGGCGAGCTCTGAAGCTGTGTTCAGCTCTCGCCGGGCTCGACGTTGCCGCCGATGTCGTCCGGCGACGGTGAAGCCGCCTTGATTTTGCTCAGCCCCCGCACCTCGACCTGCCGAATCCGCTCGCGGGTGAGGTTCATGATCTCGCCGACCTCTTCCAGCGTGATCCCTCCCCGCTCCGCGATGTCCAGCGCGCACGTCTGTCCGATCTCCCAGGGCTCGAGGTCGGGGAAGTTGATCTTGATCGACCCCGTGTCCGGGTTCACGTCCAGGTAAAGATGGTGTTTGCAGGCCACCCACGGACACGGGCGCACATCCTCGCTGCACTCCGCGCGGGTCTCGGGGCGCGGGGCCTCCACCGGCGGGTTCATCAGCGCGCCGACGCGGAGCTCCTCCCGCGTGAGACGCTTCATCGCGATGGTCTTCGAGCGTGGTCGCGTCCTGCGCGCGCGGCGCCGCACCTTCCGGCTCACCGCAGGCGGCGCGTCCTCATCACCCATCGGCTCGTCCACCGGCGCCGCCGAGACGTCTGGTCCGCCCGCGTCCTCGCCTGCGTCGTCGTCGTCTAGCTCTTCGTCTAGCTCTTCGTCTAGCTCTTCGTCTAGCTCATTGATCTCCTCGTCCACCCCGCCCGCGATCGGCGCCGCCTGTCGCGCCTCCTCCATCGCGCCGCCCGACGCGCCGCTTGGCCCGACCGCCAGCGCCCTGTCCTCGGGCTCCCAGGCACGCCCCGCGCCCGGCTCCTCCGTCGCGTGCGGAGAGCCGCAGCCGCTCTCGGCCGCGCTCCTTTCTGTGCCATGGGCCAAGAGCTCCGCGGTGTCATCGTGACGGCCGTTGCGATCCATACCGTCGTTCCTCCTTGCGATGTCGCCAGGGGGCGCCCGGGTGCGGCGGCCCCGATCTAGAGCAGATCCTCGGCGCTCCCCGCTGCGCCTGTGCTGCGAAATTCCTCGTGCTTGGGCGCCGCGATGCGGCGCGACAGCCCCTCGATCCGCGCGAGCAGATCATCGGCTGTTTTCCTGGCCTCACTGAGCTCGCGCTCGAGGCTGTGCCGCGTCCGTTTGTCGAACCGCGGCTCCTTGAGCTCCTCCTCGAACCGCCCCAAGAGCTCGCCAACGTTCTCCTCCACGGTCTCCAAGAGATCGGTGTGGCGAAGGAACTGATCCTGGATTTGCTCGATGGTGTAGCCATCGACCATCAGCCGCTTGATGGCGTTGATGCGACGCACGGTGCGCGCCGGATACACGCCCATGGAGCCGCGGTTTTTTCCTTTGCGGCCGATGCGCCTGCTGCGCGGCAAGAGCCCCTGCTGGACGTACTTGCGAAACGTCGCCTCGGAAAACCGAATCCGGCGCGACGCAAACACCTCCACCACCTGAGCCGCGCTGATGCCCTCGGCGTGGCTGTCCTCGATCTCCCGGAGTTCGTCCTCACTCAAGAACCTGCGCTCATGCCCGCCGCCCGAACCTCCGCCGCGCGAGCCGCCTCCTCCGCCGCCCCGCGGCTTGGCGGCGTACATCACCGCCCCGGCGCTGGATGCCGGCGCCGCACGGACATGGTCCGGCGCGCCTGTGCCAGCGGACGTCGCGACCGTTTCCGCCTCCGTAGCGACGGCCGCGACGGTCTTCTCCGGGTTCGATGCGCTTCGAAGCCGCTGGTTCAACGTTCCCCCCCGAAACGTTTGGTTCGTACGGATACGCGCCGGTGATTTGCCTCGAGAGACCCAGCGCGCCGTGAAGGCCGTGAAGCTTCGGAGTTCCGTTGCGGACCTCCTCGCCTATCCCCTTCGTGTCTGCTTTCAAGCGCTGTGTATCGCGAGAAGTATTGCCACTGTATTCTAGTGAGTGGAGTCGGTCAACAATACCACTCGCAATAGAGCCAAGGTTTTTACCTGGCACTTTGTTCAGGTTTTCAGCCCGTGAGCGCGCCGATGCGTTTCGACGGTTCGCGGGCGAAACACCGCGAATCCGGGCGAATCCGGACGAACAGCGACGATCCGCTACCCACCAACGCGGACGGCACATCGCCCCGTGACGCGTGTGCTACGAATTCGATCGATGCGCATCCGTTTGCCTTCACGCGCGACACGACTCGCCGCGCTCATCGCGCTCATCGTGTTCGCGAAAGGCGCGCCGGCCGACGCCGGCGGCAGACAGTTTTCATCGGATCGTTGGGGCATCGCGCTCACGACGCCCAGCAACTGGCGGGTCACCGAAAGGACACCCTATGGTCGCGTCCTGATCGTCATGGTGACGCGATCTCCGCGGGCCACGATGATGGTCTCCGCGCAGACCCTGGGCGAAGACCTCGACGCGGCTGCCTTCGCCCTGTCTACGGCCGAAATTTTGGATGGTCTAGGATTCGAGACCACATCGCCACAGCTGCACCCGGCGACAGGCGCGTACTGGCTCGATGTCACCACCCCACGCGCCCACCTCCGGCAGGCATTCGTGACCGCCGACGGCACCGGGTATTCGCTCACGCTGTCGGCCGACACCGCCGAGGATCGCTCCCACCACATCCGCGCATTCGATAGCGTGCTGGGCTCGCTTCAGATCGAGCGCGGCGGCGAGCGGTGATCGCCGCCCGGGCCGAACGACGCACGTGGCGCATCGCTCATCGGGCCGCCGCGAGCGCGTCCTGGCGGGTGAGCAGGTCGAAGGCGAGATACGAGCGCACCGGCAGCGCCACGAGGTCCTCGAGCACCGCTTCGGCGCGGGCGACGCGCCCTGGCCGCTCGGGATACTTCTCGCCCTTCTTCGCCCAGCGGAGCCAGCCGCGGTGGCGACAGCCGAGGGAGCGGTCGCTCACGGGGCAAAACGTCCGAACGTGAAAGTGGTCGGCGTGAGGCGGCGCGTTCGTCGGTTGATGCAGGATGTAGCTCGCCTTCAAAATCAGCCCGAGCGGCTCTCCTTCCGCGATCGCGTGCGCCAGCATCATGTCCTTGAGGTGCTCGGCGACGAATATCCACTGAAGCGGCACGATGGGGTTGGACACAAGCGAGCGCACGAGCAGCCAGTTGCGCTCGACGTCGAAGTGCACCACCGCGCCCTCGCCCGCCGGCGGATATCTAGCCTCCCCGTCCTCGTCGAAGTTCACCATCTCCGTGAGCGCAACGCGCTCACCCCCCTCGGCGCGCGCGTAGAACAAAAGGTCGACGTCCCTCCCACTTTGGTGGGAGCCGTGCCAGCGGCTCGGACCGCCGCCTCGCGGTGACAGGTTGCCGACGCCGAGCGGCGGGCCCGGCTTCTCCGCGGCGACCTCACGCGACGCGTAGATGACGAGGCTCGCGAGCTCATCCGTGCCGTAGTGGAGCCCGCGCGCCGCCCAGCGGGGCGGCATCCAGTAGTCTTCGCCGCGGGTGGGCAGCCGGGCCCCGTTGATGAGAACACCGTCGTTCGTTAGGCCCCAGGACACGCTCGTGCCGTCATCCACGAACGCGAACTGCGTGCAGCCTGCGAGCGCGAGAGGGAGCGCGAGCGCGGCGAGGGCGAGGCGAGACCCGGACGCGGCCATTTGGTCGATGATACCCCAGATCGCGGCCTGTGGGCCGGCGCGCGGTCCGCGCGCCGAAAACGCGAGGGGCGCGGCCGCCCGCCGGCGCCGCGCCCCTCCTAGCCCCGGCTCGGAGTCGAACCCGAGCGCCGTCGTGCCGAGCTAGAGCCTATCTCAAAATCGGACCGAGCCCGGCGTGTGAGGCGCGCCGCCAGCAAGACGCGACGAAGGAGCGGGCTGAAGCCCGTGACGGAGGCGCAACGCCGCTGGCGGTGATGGATCGCGCGTCGGGCGATGGGAGATTTTTGAGATGGGCTCTAGTCCTTCGTCTCCTCGAACTCCGCGTCGATCACGTCGTCGTCGCCGCCCTCGTGGCCCGCGGCTTCATCGCCGGCCTCGGCGGCCTCGCCGTCAGCGCCGGGCGCCTGCCCCTTGTAGAGCGCTTCGGCGAGCCGATGCGCCACCTGCTGGAGCGACTCGAGCGCCGCGCGCAGCGGATCCGGATCGGTCGGCTCCTTGTGCTCCTCGAGCACGCCCTCGGCGCTCTTAAGCTCCTCCTCGGCGCGAAGCTTCTCCTCCTCGGGGAGCTTGTCGCTGTTTTCCTCGACGAGCTTCTTCGTGCTGTAGACGAGGGAGTCGAGCTGATTTCGCGCCTCGATGGCGTCTCGACGCTTTTTGTCCTCTTCCTCGTGCGCCTCGGCGTCGGCGACCATCTTCTCGATATCGTCGTCCTTGAGGCCGGACGAGGCGGTGATGGTGATGCTCTGTTCCTTGCCCGTCGCCTTGTCCTTGGCGCTCACGTTGAGAATACCGTTTGCGTCGATGTCGAAGGTGACCTCGACTTGCGGCACCCCGCGCGGCGCGGCCGGGATTCCGGTGAGGTGGAACTTGCCGAGCGTGCGGTTGTCCTTGGCCATCGGCCGCTCGCCCTGAAGGACGTGGACCTCCACGGAGGTCTGATTGTCCGACGCCGTGGAGAACACCTCGCTCTTGCGCGTGGGAATCGTCGTGTTCCGGGGAATCAGGTTCGTGCTCACGCCGCCGAGCGTTTCGATGGACAGGCTGAGCGGGGTGACGTCGAGCAGGAGGATATCCTTGACGTCACCGGACAGCACGCCGGCCTGAACCGCGGCGCCGAGCGACACGACCTCGTCGGGGTTTACGCCCTTGTGCGGGTCCTTGCCGAAGAACTCCTTGACCTTCTGCTGGACCAGCGGCATGCGGGTGGATCCACCGACGAGAATGACCTCGTTGATGTCGCTCGCCGACTTGCCCGCGTCCTCCAGGCACTTTTTGCACGGCTCGATCGTGCGATCGACGATCTCGCCGACCATCTGCTCGAACTTCGAGCGGCTGAGCTTCATCTGGAGGTGTTTCGGACCAGACTGATCGGCGGTGAGGAAGGGGAGATTGATCTCCGTCTCCGGCGTGGACGAAAGCTCGATCTTGGCCTTCTCCGCCGCCTCCTTGAGGCGCTGGAGCACCATCTTGTCCTTCGACACGTCGATCCCGGAGTCCTTCTTGAACTCCGCGATCAGCCACTCGATGATCTTGTCGTCTACGTCGTCACCGCCGAGGTGCGTGTCACCGTTCGTCGCCACGACCTCCACGACTTTATCGCCGACCTCGAGGATCGAGATGTCGAAGGTCCCGCCGCCGAAGTCGTACACCGCGACGAGCTCGTCTTTGTGCTTGTCGAGGCCGTAGGCGAGCGCGGCGGCCGTGGGCTCGTTGACGATGCGCTTGACCTCGAGCCCCGCGATGCGGCCGGCGTCTTTGGTGGCCTGGCGCTGCGCGTCGTTGAAGTACGCCGGCACCGTGATGACCGCGTCGGTCACCTCCTCGCCGAGGTACTCCTCCGCGGCGCGCTTGAGCTTCTGGAGCACGCGGGCCGAAATCTCGGGCGGCGCGTAGCGCTTGCCGCGAATCTCGATGTTCATGTCGCCGTTCGAGGCCTTTACGACCTTGAAGGGCATGCGATCGGCCTCTTCTTTGGCCTCGTCGTAGCGGCGACCGATCATGCGCTTGGCCGAGAACACGGTGTTTTCCGGGTTCGTAATCGCCTGCCTGCGAGCGATTTGACCGACGAGAACTTCGCCCTTGTCATCGAAGGCAACGACCGAAGGCGTAAGCCGTCCGCCCTCCTCGTTGGTAATGATCTTGGGCTCGTTGCCCTCCATGACGGCGACGGCGCTGTTCGTCGTCCCCAAGTCGATGCCGATGATCTTGCCCATGGTGCTAACCCCTCGCGCTGATTTTGCGTCTGAATTCAATATGAACGAGCCCTTCGGCCCGGCCCTGCCGCGCGGCGCTCGCAAAGTAATCACCGGCTAGGTGCCGGTCAACCCTCACGAATCACCGCGCTCGCGGGAATCGTCAAACAGGCGGTCACGCGCAAAGCGTGTGATCCGCTCGTCTTGCACCGTGCAACCTAAACACCCGTCCACCGGCCGTCAACGGCGGCCGCGCGAGGTGCGCGCTCCGGCGCGCTCGAGGGGCGGCGTCAGGCCGCAGATCGAGCTTGGATTGGTGGCGCGGCGCCCCGAGCTCGAGGCGCCGCGCAGACCAGGTTGTCTTGCGATGAGAGCTCG
>SLNH01000313.1 GCA_007133195.1 Nannocystineae bacterium
CCGCGGCTCTCCCGGGGCCCTTTTGCGGCCCTACAATGACGCCATGAGCTTCCCACCCGAGTGCCCACCGGAGCTCCCCGCCGCTCAGCGCGCCGAGGGAGACATCTCGCTCCGTTACGAGGACGTCGCCCAGGACGGGCGTATCCGAATCACGAGCTTTCCGCACGCCGTCGGTACGGTCATTTGGTCCGGCCTCCTCCAATCGCACCCCATTACTCGCCTCGCCAGGCAAGACGGGGTGCTTCCGATTCTCACGAAGCTCGTGGTCGCGGGCACCGACGAGCCCTTCTCGGTGACCCGCCCACTTTCCGGACGCGGTGCCTTCGAGCTCGCGCATGCGGGCACCGGCGAGGAGCGCCGCCTGATTCTGCACATCTGGATCGAGCTGTTCGGCGAGCGCGGGCGCACCCATGGCCCGCAGCCCCGCGGAGCCGGCGACAGGGTGCCCGCCGGCTCGGTCTACGGCGAGCACGTGTTCACGCGCCCGTTCGCGCCGCCTGGTCACCGGCGGGTGAGCCGGTTCGATGCGCCCGATCTCCCGAGCGTGCCGCCGCGCGAGCATCACTATTTCGCTCCGGATTCGCTCATGGCGATCCCCGCCGACGCCGCTGCGCTCGACGCGGCGCCCGCGCGCGACCCGGTAGTCACCGTGTTTGGCCTCACCCACACCGATTCGAACCAGCACGTCAATTCGCTCGCGTACCCGCGGCTTTTCGAAGAGGCGGTGCTCCGCCGCGTCGCCGCCCGCGGTGACGACCCGCGCGGCGTCCTCATGCGCCGCGTCGAGATCGGCTACCGCCGGCCGTGCTTCGCCGGGGAGCGGGTCGAGCAGAGCCTGCGCCTATACCGGCGCGGCGACGCGCTCGGCGCGGCCGGCGTGTTTTCCGCCGAGGGGGACGGCGAGGCCGCGGGCGGCGGGCGGGCGTTCGTGCGCGCCGAGTTCGGCTAGCGAGGCGGGGGTCATGCGTGGCGAGCGGGGCCGTGGGAAACTCGCCGCCTATGACTCGGGCATCTCGAGACGGACGCGGCGCCGCACCCGGCGAGGGTGAGCGCTGGCAGATTTGGATCGACCGCGGCGGCACCTTCACCGACTGCATCGGCCGGGAGCCAGGCACCGGCGCGCTGTTTACCGCCAAGGTGCTGTCCTCCGATCGGGCCCCCATCGAGGGCATTCGCGCGCTCCTGGGCCTGGCGGCGGGCGAGCCCATTCCGCCCTGCGACGTGCGCATGGGCACGACCGTCGCCACCAACGCGCTCCTCGAGCGCCGCGGCACGCCCACCGCGCTCGTGATCACCCGCGGCTTCCGCGACCTCCTCGAAATCGGCACCCAGGCCCGCCCGCGCATCTTCGATCTGGAGATCCGAAAGCCCGAGCTCCTTTACGAGCGGGTCCTCGAAATCGACGCCCGCGCCGATGCGCGCGGTGAGGTGCTTAACAGTCCCGACCCGGCCGCGCTCCGCACCGAGCTCGCTGCGCTCGAGGGAGAGGGGATCGAGAGCGTGGCGGTGGTGGTTTTGCACGCGTACCGCGCCGACGCGCTCGAGCGCCAGGTGGAAGCCGTGGCGCGCGAGGTCGGCATCGGCCACGTATCGCGGTCCGGCGAGGTCGCCGCCGAGATCGGCGTCGTCGGCCGCGGCGACACCACGGTCGTGGACGCCTACCTAACGCCGCTCCTCAGGTCGTACGTCTCCTCGATCGCCGCCGAGCTGCCCGGTAGCTCGCTCAGGCTCATGCAATCCTCGGGAGGGCTCACCGAGGCGAGCCGGTTTCGCGGCCAAAACGCCATCCTGTCGGGCCCGGCCGCCGGTGTCGTCGCCCACGCGCACATCGCCGGCGCCTGCGGCTACGAGCGGGCCATCGGGTTCGACATGGGCGGCACGTCGACCGACGTGTCGTGCTTCGATGGGGACTACGAGCGGGTTTACGAGACCGAGGTCGCCGGGGTGAGGCTGCGCGCGCCGATGATGGCGATCCACACCGTCGCCGCCGGGGGCGGGTCTTTGTGCCGTTACCGCGGGTTTCGGCTGACCGTGGGGCCCGAGAGCGCGGGCTCCGATCCGGGGCCGCTTTGTTACGGATCGCCGCGGGCAAAAGAGCCCACGATCACCGACGTCAATCTGGTCCTCGGGCGGATCGCGGGCGATCGGTTCCCCTTTCCGCTCGACGCGGGCGCCGCGCAAGCCGGCCTGGGCGCGCTCACCCGCGAGGTGCGCGAGAAGGGCCAGGAAACTGACGCAGGCGAGATCGCGGCGGGGCTGTTTTCGATCGCCAACGCGAACATGGCCGAGGCGATCCGCGAGGTTTCGATCGCCAAAGGCCGCGACGCGCGGGACTACGCCCTCGTGGTGTTCGGCGGCGCCGGCGGCCAGCACGCCTGTCCGATCGCCCGCCTGCTCGGGATTCGTACGCTGATCTTCGATCGCTTCGCCGGCGTGTTGTCGGCGCTCGGAATGGGCCTGGCCGACCTCACGTGGCACGGAGAGGCCGACGCGGGGGCGGCCGAGTTGAGCGAACTGGGCAGCGGAAAGCCCCTGCTCTGCCCCGTCGCCGCGGAGCTCGCCGACCAGGGGCGGCGGGCGATCGCGGACAGCGGCGTGCCCGAGCAGGCCATCGAGTGCGTCTTCCGCCTCGACCTCCGCTACCAGGGGACCGACACGGCGATCCCGGTGCGCGTCGACATGGACGAGCGACGCGACCCCGATCCCGCCCGCGCGCGGGCGGCGTTCGAGCGCGAGCACGAGGCGGTTTTCGGCTACGCGCGCCCGGATCATCCGATCGAGATCGCGACGCTGCGAGTGGAAGTGCTCGGACGGGATCACCCGGCCGAGGTCGAGGCCGCGAGCCCAGAGGCCGATAATTCGGCCAATCTGCCGCCGCCAGAGCGAACCGCCCGCATGTGGACCGGTTCTGGTTTCGATGCGGTTCCGGTGTATCACCGCGAGCGCCTTCCGCTCGGGGCGCGACTCCAGGGGCCTGCGCTCGTCCTCGACGACACCGGCACCATCGCGCTGGATCCGGGCTTCGAGCTCGCGGTGCGCGCGGGCGGGCGGGCCGTGATTCGAGACCTTTCGCCGGAGACCGGCGCCCGCGCGGGGAGCGGCACCGAGCTCGATCCGGTGCGTCTCGAGATCTTCGGCAACTTGTTCATGTCGATCGCGACCCAAATGGGGAGCGCGCTGCGGCGCACCGCGATTTCGACGAACATTCGCGAGCGGCTGGACTTTTCGTGCGCGATCTTCGACCCCGAGGGCGGACTCGTCGCCAACGCCCCGCACATCCCCGTTCACCTCGGGGCGATGAGCGAGACCGTCAAGGGTGTCCTCGCCGATAACCCGCACCCGGCGCCGGGCTCGGTGTTCGCGCAAAACGATCCGGCCGGCGGGGGATCACACCTGCCGGACATCACCGTGGTCACACCCGTGCACGGCGACGACGGCACGCTTTTGTTCTTCACGGCCAGCCGCGGCCACCACGCCGACGTCGGCGGCATCACGCCCGGCTCGATGCCGCCGTTTTCGGCTTCGCTCAAGGAGGAGGGCGTGGTGTTGCGGGGGCTTTCGCTCGTGGCGGGTGGCCGCTTCGACGAGCCCGCGGTGCGGGCCGCGCTGGCTCACGGCCCGTATCCGGCGCGGCGCCCCGACGACAACATCGCCGATCTGCAGGCCCAGATTGCGGCCAACCACGCGGGCGCCGCGCTCCTTCGCCGTCTCGTCGCCGAGGTCGGACTGGACACCGTGCTCGCCTATATGCGCTACGTGCAGGACAACGCCGCCGCGCGCGTCGCCGCCGAGATCGAGCGAATCCCGGACGGCGCCCACGCGTTCGAAGACGCCCTCGACGATGGCACGCCCGTATGCGTGACGGTGCACGTCGCGGGCGATCGCATGGACATCGACTTCTCGGACACCGGCGAGGAGGTGCAGGGCAACCTGAACGCACCGCGCGCGGTGACCGTGGCCGCCGTGATGTACGTGGTGCGCACGCTCGTCGGTGCGCCGATTCCGCTAAACAGCGGCTGTTTGCGAAACGTCTCGCTCCGCATTCCCGATCGCTCGCTCTTGTCGCCCGGGCCGGAGCGAGCCGTCGCCGGCGGCAACGTGGAGACGTCTCAGCGCGTGGTCGACGTCCTTTTCGGCGCGCTGGGGCTCGCCGCCGCCAGCCAGGGGACGATGAACAACCTCACCTTCGGCACGGACGAGTTCGGCTACTACGAAACGATCGCAGGCGGCGCCGGGGCGACGCGCGAGACGGGCGGCGCCTCCGGGGTGCACACGCACATGACGAACACGCGAATCACCGACCCTGAGGTCCTCGAGCGCCGGTTTCCGATCCGCCTGCGCACGTTTTCGCTTCGCGAGGGATCGGGCGGCGCGGGGAGGCGGCGCGGCGGCGACGGGGTCGTCCGCGAGCTCGAGGCGCTGGCGCCGCTTCGCGTGTCGATCCTCAGCGAGCGCAGGCGGCGGCGGCCGTTCGGCCTCGCGGGCGGGGAGCCGGGTGCGGCGGGAGCGAACACGCACAACGGACGGGACGTGGGTGGGAAGGCTTCGTTCGAGGTCGCCGCGGGCGATCGCGTGCGCATCGAGACACCCGGGGGCGGCGGCTACGGCCGAGGATAGGCCGCGAGCGGCGCCCTTTTTACGCTCGGGCTGCGCAGCGCGAGAGCGAGCGGCGCGAGCTGGTCAGGCGATCGCCGCGGCCGCGCTGATTGGGCCGCCCGGCGACGTGATCGCTCGTGATCGCGCGCGCGGTGCGGACTCATAAGTACGAAAATCGAGCCCGTCAAGACCTTGCGCGACCTGGAGGAATGACTAACTCAAAAGGTGCAAACGCGAGGCGCCGACGAGGCGCTGCGAAGGACGAAGACACCTATCCGCCGCGCCTTTCCACGCACCGAGGAAAGCGCCGGCAGCGAACTGGCCGCCGCCTGGGTGCGGCGAGCGAAAGGAAGGAGGTGCGCCATGACGAATCTCGGCGTGAAGCAGGGCCGACGAACCACTCCAGCCCGTCAACTGATGTGGGACCCCTTTGAGAGCTTCCGCAGCCTTTGGGGCTTCGATCCGCTCCTTCGTGTGGAGCGCCCCGCGGAGGCAGCGGGCCGCGTTCAAATGGAGTTTTCGCCGAACTTCGACATCGTCGAGCGGGACGACGCGTTCGTCCTCAAGGCGGACTTGCCCGGCGTGAAGGACGAGGACCTCGACGTCACCGTGATGGGGAATCAGCTCACCGTGAGCGGATCCCGCCGCGACGAGGAGCGGACCGAAGGCGAAAACTACTACGTCTACGAGCGCGTCCACGGCGACTTCTCGCGTACGTTCACGCTTCCCAACCAGGCGTCCACCGACAGCATCGAGGCCAAGCTCCAGGACGGCGAGCTCATCATCAACGTCCCGAAGCGGGCGGAGGCCAAGCCCCGGAAAATCCCGCTCGGTGAACGCATTCGCGGTAAGCTTGGTAAGGAATGAGCTAGGTCCGCCCCGGCGGGGGCGCCTCGCCGGAGGCGTTCCGCTGGGGCGGCACAGGCGCGCGACTTGGCGTGGCGGCTATTCCGTCACTCCGTCGCGGCTACGCCCCTGAAGCTGCGCAGCGCTGTCAGGGCGCGCGAGGACGCCAAGCGCCTGCTGTCGCGCCGGAACACGGACTCGTTCCAAGTCCGGATGAACCTCGGCAAGAAACGAGGTTAGTTCATCGACTTGCGGATGGTTCGGGCCGCTGGCGAGCACGACCAACTGGATCACGTTCCCGAAGCCCTGTAGGTGATGGATCATTTCGAGCGGCGTTTTCGCGACGATGACGCGATACCCGCGGGCTTGGAGGGCGTGCGATAGGAGATGGCTGTCGGAGCTGCTTGCGTCGACCACGAGCGCTGCCGCCGCCGCCCGTGCCTCCTGTAAGCCCTGCAACCCGTGTCCCATCCCTTACTTAATGCTCGCCTCCTGCAAAACCGCAAGCAGAATCTTACGTCTCAATTCCCGCGGCGGCACATTCGCTCCCCGGCCCTGGCAACAGGACTTGCCACCTGGCACGCGAGCCGCGTCCGCGGGCGCGCGACGCGAACGCGAAAAAGGCATTGCACGCCTTTGTTGTGCCCAGCAGGCGGCGCGGACGGTGGGGACCGCCGTCCGACCACCGTCTTTGTACGGACGGGCTTGAGCGCGGCCGCCGCAAGCCGCGCTTGAGCCGGTTTCATTTGGGCGCAGGCGCCGGGCTGCGAGGCGCCAGCGATAGGCGGCAAGGGCACCTCGTCCACAGGATATAGCGCTTCGTGCGCCACGACGCCCCGCCGGCGCGTGTCGCCGCTGCGTTCGCGGCAGAGCGCCCTAGATCGCGCAAACCATTGCGAAAACCGCGGAGCCTCGCGCCGCGCTGCGAACTGGGCCGAAAACTAAGTGGGCGGGCGCGTGTCAGCCGCTGTGCTGGCTTACGCCTAAATCCCCAATTAGCCTCCGTTCGTGGTCTGGTACCGGATCCACGCCCACCGCCCGGCGAGCCAAAATACAGGCTAGATGTGGCTATTTGGCTGGCCAGGGCCCGAATTTTGCTCTCGTGCCGCGCCGCCGGCGCACGCGCCGCGCACGCTCGCACTATCCGCCTGATCTCCAACGACAATCGTCGCCCTCAGAACAAGCGTAGACATCGCGCGCGATCGCATGGTAGTAGAAACACCTGTTCGGGCCGCGGTGCCGATCTGCGGCTCCTGGACCGCCTTGCCGTCACGATTCATCGGCGACGCGGGCGGTCCTCGAAGACACGGTGGCGTGTTCGCACGGCACACAATCAGATCCGCAACGCGAGAACGGTAAGGAGATCGATGACCAGTCCCCAACGTTGCAAGAATCTCGACCTCGTCGAGCAGGACTACGGCGGGCGTCCGCTGGAGCAGCGCGAGTCGCATCAGTACGAGAAGGAATACGTCCAGAGCTTCGTCGAAAAATGGGACGAGCTCATCGATTGGGAAGGACGCGCCAAGGGTGAGGGTCGCTTCTTCGTCGAGCTCCTCCAGCGCCGCGGCAAGCAAAAGGTGTTGGACGTAGCGACGGGAACCGGGTTCCACTCGGTCCAGCTCCTCAAGTCCGGCTTCGAAGTCGCGAGCGTGGACGGCAGCGCGCAAATGCTCAGCCAGGCGTTCCAGAACGCGCGCGACCACAACTTCATTCTCCGCACGACGCTCGCCGACTGGCGGTGGCTGAACCGCGACGTACATGAGAAGTACGACGCGATCATCTGCCTGGGGAACTCGTTCACGCACCTGTTCTCCGAGCGCGATCGCCGCCGGACCTTGGCCGAGTTCTATGCAGCGCTCCGTCACGACGGGATCTTGATCCTCGACCAGCGGAACTACGACGCCATCTTGGACGTGGGCTTCGACGCGAAGAAGCACACCTACTACTATTGCGGCGAGAGCGTGAGCGCCCAGCCCGATCACGTGGACGAGGGGCTTTGCCGGTTCCGGTACGATTTCAGCGACGGGCAAACGTTCTACTTGAACATGTTCCCGCTTCGTAAGGAGTACACCCGCAACTTGCTCATGGAGGTCGGGTTCACCGCGGTAGAGACCTACGGTGATTTCCAGCAGACCCACCGCGAGGAGGAGCCGGACTTTTTCATTCACGTCGCCGAGAAGACGTACAACCCCTAATCGAGGAGCTGCGTATGGGAGAGCAAGATGTCGTGAAGGTCGCGGAGAGCTACTACGATAGCCGCGAGGCCGATCAGTTTTATCTCAACATCTGGGGGGGCGAGGACATTCACGTCGGGCTCTACCCGGAAGCCGGCGGATCCATCATCGAGGCGAGCCGCGCGACCGTCGAGCGGATGGCGAGCAAGCTGGATGGGCTGAACCCCGACAAGCGCGTGCTCGACATCGGGGCGGGCTACGGCGGCTCGGCGCGCTACCTCGCGAAGACGTTCGGCTGCCACGTGACCTGCGTGAACATCAGCGAGACGCAGAACCAGCGCAACCGGCAGCTCACCGACGAGCAGGGGCTCGCGGACAAGGTCTCCGTGCTCCACGGCAACTTCGAGGCGCTCCCGTTCGAGGCGAACAGCTTCGACGTGGTGTGGTGCCAGGATTCGCTACTGCACAGCGGCAACCGCCGGCGCGTCCTCGAGGAGGTCGCCCGCGTCGTGAAGCCGGGCGGCGAGTGGATCTTCACCGATCCGATGCAAGCCGACGACTGCCCCCGTGGCGTGCTCAAGCCCGTCCTCGATCGCATCCACCTGGACACCATGGGTTCGTTCGAGTTCTACAAGAAGGTCCACCCGGAGCTCGGTTTCGACGAAGTCGAGGTCGAGGACCTCAGCTGGCAGCTCCCGCGCCACTACGGGCGCGTTCGCAACGACCTTCAGACGCGCTACGACGAGATCATCAAGGTCTCGAGCAAGGCGTACGTCGACCGCATGATCGAGGGCCTCGGTCACTGGGTCGACGCCGGGAAGAAAAAGTACCTGAGCTGGGGAATCCTCCACTTCCGGCTCAAGGCCTGAGGTCGAGAGAACCCGGCGAACGCGCGCGGGCTTCGCGGTGCGGCGCCGCATGGGCGCGCCGCGGCCGTTCGCGCGCGAGGGCTGCCCTCGCGCCGCTCGCGCGCCGATGTGTTCTAGCTGTCCCCGTAGACGGGGACGAGCGCGCCCCAGGTGAGCTCGTTTCGCGGCGACGCGAGAAACGCGACCGCCTCGGCGATTTGTTCCGGCTTCGGCCACGCTGCGTGGTCGGCCTGCGGCATCGCCGAGCGGTTGTTGGGCGTATCGATGATCGAGGGGAGCACCGCGTTGACGAGGATGCCATCGCCGCGCGCTTCGTGGGCGAGGGTCTGAGTCATCGACGCCACCGCGGCTTTGGACGCCGTGTAGGCGACCAGCCCGCCCACGGGCGCGACCGCCGGCCGCGCGGCCACGTTGACGACGCGGCCGCCGCCGCTGGTTTGCATCGTTCGGATCGCCTCGCGACAACACAGAAAGCACGTCACCGCGTTTTTCCGATGCATGGCCTCGAACTCGTCCAGCGAGGTGTCGACGGCCGCCTTCATCGCGAAGCCGCCGGCCGCGTGGATCGACGCGAACACGGGCGGTAGATCCGCGTAGTAGGCGCGCACCGCGTCCTCGTCGGCGAGATCGACGCCAGCGGTGGTCCGGATGTTCGGTGGATCGGCGGGCGCCCCGTCGGCTCGGCGCACCGGCACGTGGCAGGTGGCGCCTTCGCGCGCGAGGCGGTGGACGATGGCGCGGCCGAGGCCGCCATGGCCTCCGGTTACGACCACGTGCTTTCCTTCGAGGTCGGCTGACATCACGGGATCCCTTTCCGGTTTGCAGGTTGCGCCGCGGCACGATAGAAGCGGCGTGGGGAGACGAGCAACCGCCCACCGCGCCACGCCACGGAAGTAGCCGCCATGCCTGAGTCCACCTCGCAAGCTCGCAGCCAGCCCGTCAAGGTCCTCGTGCTCTGGAACCAGAGCGAAGAAGGGCAATCCGCAGAGGCGGAGGCGATCGAGGCGAACGAAAGCGGCGCGGGCGACGAGCGCGCGCCAGCTGACAGCCCGCTGCCGCGCGAGCTGCGCGCCGGTGCGGCCGGGTCTTCGGCAGCCGCCCAGGGCGAGGACGCCGGACCCTCCGCAAAGGGGGCTGGAGGCGCCCAGCCGGGGGATATGCCCGCAGGTGACGGGGATGAGCGCGCCGCGGGGGTCGCCCGGGGCGAAGCGCTGGATGATGACGACGCGGACGAAGCGCTGGACGACGACGAACTGGATGATGACGACGCGGACGAAGCGCTGGACGACGACGAGGTGGACGAGCCCGACGCCGGGCTCGAGGATGACGAAGACGGTGACGGCGCAGGCCTCGACGCGAGCGCGCCCGAGGAGACAGACGCCCAGGCGCAGGCAGAAGCCGTGGCTTACGCGCTCACCAACCAGGACTTCACCGCGGCGAGCGCCGACATCGAGGACGACATCGATCGCATCATCGATTCGATCGTCCTCGAGCGCCCGGCCATCATTTTCAACCTCGTCGATCACGTCTACGGCGACGCGACCCAGCACGCATCGGTGGCTTCCCTGCTCGACCTGCTCGGCATCGTGTACACGGGCTCCGACCCCCTGGCGCTCGCGACCTGTCAGGACCGCGTGCGAACTCACCTGATTCTCGACAGCGCCGGCGTACCCGTCCCCGGCTTCGTCATCGTGCGCGACGTCAACGCCATCCCCGCCACATCCTCGCTCCGCGCGCCCCTCATCGTGACGCAAGCCTTCGACGATTGTTACGACGAAGAAGGCGCGGCGAGCCCGATCGAGTCGAGACAGCGTCTCGAGGAATACCTCTACGAGCTCGCGCGCGATTACGATCTTCCGCTTTTGGTCGAGGAGTATCTCGGGGGCCGGCGCCTCCACGCGGTGGTCGTCGGCAACCGGGTGCTCGATGTGCTGCCTCTTTGCGAAACCCGCGACGACGAAGACGGCGAGCCCGAGCTCGTGCTCGCACAACTCGACACGGACAGCGCCGACCACGTACGTAGCCTCGCTCAGCGGGCGTTTCGCGCGACCGGGTGCCGCGACGTGGCGCAGGTCGACTTCCACCTGCGGGGCCGCGAGCTCGTCGTCACCAATGTGCGGCCCATGCTCGACTTCGGGCCTTACGCGCCCCTCGCGGTGGCGGCGAGCGCGCGCGAGGGCGGTTACGGCGGGGTGGTTCGGGCGATCGCCCGCGAGGCGCTGGGGCGCTCGCGACCGGCGGATGAGGCCGACGGCGCGGTGGGAGCGGCGGCCGGCGCGAGCCGTGCAGCGGCCGAGGGCGACGCCGGCGAGGGCCAAGCCGGCGAGCGCGACGCCGAAACGAACGCCGAGGATCGCCCGAACGGCTCCGCGCCTCCTGCGGACGCTTTGTCGTGAGCGCCCGCGGCGCTCACAGGTACGGCGAGAAGATCTTGGCGACGCTGTCGCGGAGCTTGGCCGGGAGCGGGCGGGCGTCGAGCTCGGCCAGCGACAGCGGCTGAGAGCGCCCGCGCACCTCGCAAAAGTAGTCGCGGAGCTCGGCGCCCAGCTCGAAGTCGTAGACCTCCAGGTTGAACTCGAAGTTCAGCCTCAGGCTACGCGGATCGACGTTCGCCGAGCCGATCTGTACGTAGAAGTCGTCAACGAGCAGCAGCTTGCTGTGACAGAACGGCGCCGGCTGGAGGTAGACCTTCACGCCGTACTGCAAAACCTCCCAGAGCATCGACCGGGACGCCCAGTCGACGAACGGCAGGTTGCTCCGCGCGGGCAAGACCAGCTCGACGTCGACGCCCCGCAGGGCGGCGGTCGTGAAGCCGGCCACGATCTCCCTGGTCGGAATGAAGTAGGGCGTCATGACCTTCACGCTCGAGCGCGCGCTCGACAGCGCGCCCACGAGGATCCACGTGAGCCGCTCGAAGTCCTCGTTGGGCCCGTCCTTGATCCCGCGGCAAAACGCGTCGCCCGCCGGGTCGAGCTCCCGCACACCGGGCCAGTCGACGTCTTCGCCGGTGGTGAATTGCCAGTCCTCGAGGAACACCTCCTCGAGCGCGTACACGGCGGGGCCGCGCACGCGGAAGTGCACGTCGGCCGTGGCGTGCTTGTTGGCCGGGTCGCTGACCATGTGGCGCTGGCCGATGTTCATGCCCCCGGTAAAGCCGACGGTGCGATCCGCCACGAGTACCTTGCGGTGGTTGCGCAGGTTGAACCGCAGCCCGCGGATGGTGGGGGCCATCGGCAAAAATCTGGCCGCTCTGACGCCGCGCTTGCGGAGAAGGCGCGTCGCGCGCGGATAGGAGTACTGTTCGCCTATCGCGTCGACCAGGACGCGCACGTCGACGCCGCGGCTCGCGGCCTCGGCGAGCGCATCGATGAACTCGCGTCCGGCGCGATCCGTGTCGAACAGGTAGGTGCACAAAAACACGGTCTCGCGCGCCTGCGCGATCGCCTCGAGCATGGCGGGGTAGGCCTGCTCGCCGTTGTAGAGCGGTTCCACGCGGTTTTCGCGCAGTAGCGGCCGCTGGGTCACGCGGCGCGAAATCGACAGAAGAGCCTCCATCGTCTCCGCCTGCGCCGGATGACGGGCAGACAGCTGCGAAGACGCCAAATCGAAGCTCTTGTCGTCTGCGCGGATGTCGAATAGCCCCCGGTCTTGCCACTTTTTGGCGCGGGTCCGGATTCGGTTTACGCCGATCGTCCAGTAGGCGATGACGCCCGCCACGGGGATCAGCAGGCACGCGACGAGCCAGCCGAACTGACTGCGCGGGTCCCGCTTGTACAAGATGGCGTGGATCGCCGAGGCAATGCCGAGGGCGAGGCTGATCGCACCGGCGATCTGGTAGGCGAGCGCTTCGAGCAAAGCGGGTCAGGTGTAGCGCCGCTCCGCCCCCCGTGACAAACGACCGGCGGCCCCGATCGCGCCCAGGCCCGACCCGGTGCCGCCCGACCCGGCGCGGGGTTGCCCGCGAGTGCGACCCGAGGTAGACACGGCCACCCCCCGCGCTTCGGAGCCCACGCGATGACGAATCGGGTCACGGTCGCCGCTGTCCAGTCGAGCCTCACGGACGACGCCCGCGAAAACATCCGCCGGATGGACGACCTCGTGCGCGACGCCGCCGGCCGCGGCGCTCACGTCGTGCTCATGCCCGAGCTGTTCGAGGGGCACTACTTTCCGCGAGATCAGCGCGAGGAAAATTTCGACCGGGCGCGAGAGGCGGTAGCCAGCTCGAGCATTCCCCACTTCCGCGAGCTCGCCCGCGAGCTCGGCGTCGTGCTCCCCGTCTCGTTCTTCGAACAAGACGGACCCGCGTACTACAACAGCGTCGCGGTCATCGACGCCACGGGCGAGGTGCTCGGCGTTTATCGAAAGAGCCATATCCCCGATGGGCCCGGCTATCAGGAAAAATTCTACTTCCGGCCCGGCGACACGGGGTTTCGCGCGTTTTCGACGCGATATGGCCGACTCGGCGTCGCGATTTGTTGGGATCAGTGGTTCCCCGAGGCCGCCCGCGCCCTCGCGCTGCAGGGTGCCGACGTGCTCCTGTTCCCGACGGCGATCGGCTCAGAGCCCCACGACCCCGACCTCGACACGCGCGATCCGTGGCAGCGGGCGATGATCGGCCACGCGGTGACGAACGTGGTCGGCGTCGTCGCGGCGAACCGCACGGGTCGCGAAGGGGACATCGAATTTTACGGATCGTCGTTCGTGGCCGATCACCGCGGCGACAAGCGGGCCGAGCTCGGGCGCCGCGAGCAGGGGTGCGCCCTGGCGACGCTCGATTTGCACGAGTTACAGCGCGCCCGCGCGAGTTTCGGGTTTTTCCGCGACCGCCGGCCCGAGCTTTACGGCGATCTCGCCCGGGTGGTCGGCCCAGGGCCCAAACTTTGACCTTTCGGCGGCGGGCGGCGCGCCCGCCCAGCCCGACCAGCGAACGAGCGGCGGCGGCCGCGGGCATGCCTCGGCGCGCCGCGCGCAAGCGACCGTGAAAGGAACTGCAGCGTCATGAGCCCACTCGTCAATTACGAGACCCGCGACGGCATCGCGGTGCTCGAGCTCCACAATCCGCCCGCGAACGCCTACTCCTACGACATGTTCCGCGAGCTCGACGAGGCCATCCTTCGCGCCCGCATGGACGACGGCGTCCACGTGATCCTCGTGCGCGGCGCGGGTGACAAGTTCTTTTGCGCGGGCGCCGACATCGAGATGCTCGAGCGCTCGAGCGCCAGCTACAAGTACTACTTTTGCCTGCACGCCAACGAGACGCTCCTTCGGCTCGAGCACACGCCGAAGCTCGTGATCGCGGCGATAAACGGCCACTGCGTGGGCGGGGGCCTCGAAGTGGCGATGGCGGCCGATCTCCGGGTCGCGGCCGCCGGAGGCGGAAAACTCGGCTTGCCCGAGATCGGGCTCGGGGTTTTGCCGGGCACGGGCGGCACGCAGCGGCTTTCGCGGCTCGTGGGGAGCGCGAAGGCGATCGAGCTCATGACGACCGGTGAGCGCATCGGCGTGGAGGCGGCGGCGTCCCTCGGGCTCGTCACCGAGGTGCTGTCCGGCGACGACTTCACCGAGTCGGCGCTATCGTACGCCCGCGGGTTTTGCCCGCCCGGGCGCGCCGCCAAGGCCGCCGGATACATCAAGCGCGCGGTCAAGACCGGCAGCGAGATCCCGCTCGAATCCGGGCTCGCCCTCGAGCGCGAGCTCCAGCAGCAGCTGTTTCGCTCGGACGACGCCGCCGAGGGGCTCGCTGCATTCTCGGCGAAGCGACCTCCGTCGTTCTCCGGGTCGTGATCGAGGGGCATTCGCGCACCCAAACATTGGCAGCGCGCGCCCGCGAGCTACAATGGGTGAGCGGTCGCCATCGGGCGCTTCCGCAACCTTCGGCAATCTTCCGGAATCCGGGGAGGTATCTATGGGCGTCTTCGTTCGCGCCGTGATAAGCGGCTTCGGTTTTAGCTTGGGCGCGGCCCTGTTCAAACGCGCGAGTCGTGCCGTTGGCTTCGAGGAAGGAGCCGGCGATGGCGACGAAAAGCGCCGCGGGAACCAGACCGGCGAGGACGAAAGCGGCGGTAGCGAAGCCGAAGAGGAGGGCGCCCCGGACGGCGCGCCGCGCGTGTCGTAAATCGGGCCGGTTTTGCGGCCGACCTGCGCCGGGCGCGCCGCAAACGTCGCGCTCGCCGGTGAGCGGTTTGTGGGCCGTCACGCCATCGGGCGGTGCATCCGGCGAGGCGGCGGCGCTGTGGGCGAAGTTGCGCACCGGTCCGTGATCTGGGATAGTTCGGTTATCGTGGGTGGTTACGAGTTAGCGCCTGGGCTTTTGGTGTCGATGCCCCACCTCGACGACCCGAACTTCGCTCGCGCCGTGGTGCTCATGATCGACCACGACGATGAAGGGTCGTTCGGGCTCATCATCAATCGACCAACCGAGCTCAAGGTCGCCTCGCTGCTCGAGGATCTCGAACTTCCCTGGCGAGGTCACCCGGACGTGGCGGCGTGGGCCGGCGGGCCCGTCATGCCGACGAGTGGCTGGGTCTTGCACGAAACGAGCGCGAGCGCCGAGCAAAGCCCTGCGACGCGACGGCGCGGGCTCGAAGAGGGGGAGACCGTGTCGGTCGCGCCCGGTGTCGCCCTGTCGTCCTCACCCGAGGCGCTCGCGTTGATCGCCGAGGACCCGCCCGAGAGGACCAAGTTTCTCCTCGGCTACAGCGGCTGGGGGCCCGGCCAGCTCGCCGACGAGGTCGCGCGCGGCGCGTGGCTCCACGCCGACGCGCGCCCCGAGCTGCTGTTTGATACGCCCGCCGACGAGATTTGGGCGGGAGCCGTCGCGAGCCTCGGCATTCATCCCGAGAGCATCGTGCCTGCCCAGGGCATTCACTAACGGCGAACGGTTCGACGACCGAGCGAAAAGCGAATCCGCGGCGTAACCCGGCGTTGTTCGTAGAATTCGCGGTCGGGCGACCGATTCGACCGGTGGCGCTTTAGGGCGAGGCGGGCAGCCACCACACCTCGCGCACCGGCTGGCCCGCGAGGAGCTCGGCGCTTCGCGCGGGCGAGGCCCAGTCGCCGCTCAGCGCGGCGTGGGGCGCCTGGAAGATCCAGCGAAACACCCGTCCCGACTCCCCGGGGCCGCGACACTCGGCGGCGCCTTGTCCGCTACCCGGGATTTCGCTCGCGCGGCACTGAAGGGGCCCGAATCGACGGGATACGCGGGCAAACGAATCGCCCACGCCCACGTCGCCGGGCGCCCGAAATAGGGAACTGTGTACGCGGACCCGGCGGATGTCCCGGCCCGCAGAGCTTCCGGCCAGCGCGGGCTCGACGACGATGAGGCGCGTGCCCGCGTCGTAGATCTCGAACACGCGCTGGCGCCGCTCGCGCTCGAGGACCTGGATGGTGTGGCGAACATCGAAGTCGCTAAACACCCATTGGAGAAAGCTGAGCTCAGCGGGCAGCTCGCGGTATAGGGGGCCAACGCGATCCCGAGCCATCGCGTAGAGTCCGGCGTGCCCGGTGGGAGGGGGCTCGTCTCTGTCGAGCGGGCGCTCCCAGCCCGGCGCGGTGGGCGGCGGCAACTCATCGTCCGGCGGCTCCATCGCGGGCGGCGGGGCGGCGGGCTCCTCTGCAGCGGGACACGCGGCGCACAGCGCGATCGCGAGCCATAGCAGCCAACGCGCGGGCATAACACCTCCCTTTCATCCGATGTCGCCCCGCGCGGCTTTGCTCCGGATCCGTGGAAGGGGCGCCGCTCGCGGCGGTCACGGTCACCGCGGGGCCGTCCCATCACGAACGCCACGCGCGCCCCGGAGCGGTGACGGTCGCGCGTAACCGCGGCCGGGGAGGGGAGCCAGACTCGAATTCCGGCGCATCGGCGGGTTGCGGGCGATCGGTGCCCCGCGCGCTCGGCTGTGTTAGATACGCAGGGCCGTGAGCTCCGACGAAAAACGCGACGAGGTCCCCACTGGAGATGTCGAGATCGTCCTGCGGCGCGCGGCCGAGATCCAGGCCAAGACTGCCACGGAGGCGCAGGGGCGAATCCGCGATCGCGACGTCGTGCAGCTCGCCGAAGAGATCGGCATCTCTCAGAACGCCGTCGATCGCGCGCTCGTCGAGCTCCGCTCGGGCGCGCTCGAACGGCAGCGCCAGCCGCAGAGCCTTGGTGAGCGGCTGTGGTCGCCGCCGGAGCTCGTGTCCGTGCGCGTCGTGCCCGGCACGACCGAGGAGGTCGATGGCCGGCTGAGGGAGTTTTTGAGCGGGCAGCACTTCACCATTCAGCGGCACTTCGGCGACGAGCTGCTCTGGAAGCGAAGTCGGACGACGTGGGACGCGCTGCGGTCGCTGTTCGACGCGAGCGAGCAAACGCTCGAAGGGTGCTCGAACGTCTCTTCGTCGGTCATCCCCACCGACGACGACGGTAAGGTGCGGGTGGTCTTGCGGATGGAGCTCGGTGAGCTGCGAAACGCATCGAAGGCGAACGCCCTCGCTGGGAGCGTGACCCTCGGCGGCTTGGTGCTCGGCGTCTCGGCCCTGGCGGCCGTGTTCGGCCCGCTGGCGTGGTTGCCGCTCGGCGCCGCTGCCGCCGCGGGGATAAGCTACGGGGTGACTCGCAAGGCGCGCTCGTCGTATCGCGCCGCCGCGGAGCAGCTCGAGCAAAACGTCGAGGGGTTCTTGGACCGCCTCGAGCACGACCCGAAGTCACTGCCGCCGGCGCGTTGACTGGGCGCGCTCGTCCCGGAGAACAGCGCGCAAGCTCGTCGTGGCCTGGAGCCGGCGAGCCGGGGAGCCGGCGAGCCTCTACAACGGGTTGGCGCGTTGCGTGGCATGCGGGCTGCACCGTTCGAGTCGTTCCCCGCGGGCGGTAACGCGCCGGCGCGGCGAATGACCGGCGACCCGCCGACAGGGCGTCGGGTTCAGGAGGTTTGATCATGAGCGAGGTCACGCGTCGCAGCGTTAAGACAGGCATCGGCTTCGGCCTCATCGCGGGCATCATCTTCGCCGTTGGCGAGGTGGTCCTGGCGCTCGCCATGGGGATGCCGGCGCTGGAGCCATTTCGCATGTTCGCGAGCGTCGTGTTCGGGGCGGGCGCGCTCGAGTTCGGTCCGTGGGCTGCCCTCATCGGCGGCGGGATCGTGCACCTGGTGCTCGCAGGGCTGTTCGGCCTCATCTACGGTTTGATCAACACGCGACTGCCGCTCGAGGCGCACACGAACGCCGGCACCCAAACGGTGCTCGGGCTGGTTTTCGGTGCGGCGATTTGGATTTTGAACTTTCAGATCATCGCCCGCGTCGCCTACCCGTGGTTTTTGGACCTGCCGCAGTTCATGCAGTTCCTGCTGCACGCCGTGCTCTTCGGTGTCCCGCTCGGTCTTTTGTACGCCGCAGCGGAGCGCAGGTCGGTGATCGCACAAGGCGTTCGCCGACAGCCGCAGGCGGCGTGACACGGCCCGCCGCCCCCCACCCGAGATCGCATCGACACCGAGCCTTTTCTCCCCGCGGGCACATGTTTTACACGGTGGACGCGTCGCGGGCGGCGTTTCGCGACGCGGGCGCCCGGGTGGTCGCGGCGGCGACGGGGGCGGCCCAGTGAGCGGCGGCCGCGGGCGTGACGAGGCGCGACTTCCGGGCTAGGCTCGCGACGTGCCCGCATACGCCAAATGGATGTTCGGCTTCGGCCTGTTTCTCGTCGTGAGCGGCTTCGTCGGGTGGGCGGCCACGGGCTTTGCCTCCGAGGCCAAGACGGCGATCCTCTCGGGCTCCGTATCGGGCGGCGCGATGATCGCGTGCGGCTTGTTGTCGGCGCGCGCCGGCCGCCTCGCCCGCGCCGCTCGCCGCGCCGGCACGGTCTTGCCGTTCGTTTTCGGGGCGGCGTTCGTCTGGCGCGCCGCCGTGGCCTGGAGCGAAGTCGCGGCCGGCGAGCCCAAGCTCTACGTGGCCGCGCTTTTGAGCGCCATGACCTTGGGGGCCGTGGTGACCGGCCTGGCGCTCGTGACGCAGGCCCGCGCCCCGTCGTCGTCTTCGGCTGCGCGGGTGTCACCGTAGCCGCGTGATTCCGGCGCCAGGCGGACCTTCCATCGCGCGCTCGGGATGACGTCGGGGAGCTTGCAAGCGCTGCCGGTGGCGGCGCTCGGCGACGCGTTTTTCGATGCGTTTTCCGAGGGGCCGGTGGTGCTCACCTCGCCGCCGGGGAGCGGCAAGAGCACCCTCGTGCCGCTGTGGGCGGCCGAACTCGCCGGGCGCGCGGTGGTGGTGGAGCCGCGGCGGGTCGCGTGCCGCAGCCTCGCGCGCTACGTGGCCGGCGTGCGCGGCGCCGAGTTAGGCCGAGAAATCGGCTATGCCGTCCGCCACGAGGACGCGGCGTCGGCCGGGACGCGCGTGACATACGTGACGCCCGGGATCGCGATCCGGTGGCTCGGCGATCGCATCGGCGCCGGTGACGCGGTGGTGCTCGACGAGTTTCACGAGCGGAGCCTCGAGCTCGATCTCCTGCTCGCCGCGCTCCTCGCCCGCGGACACCGGAGCCTCGCGGTGCTGTCGGCGACGATCGAGGGACGGCGGGTGGCCGAGCACATCGGCGGAACGCTCCTCGAGGCCGAGGGGCGCGAATACCCCGTGGACATTCGCCACATCGGAGACGATCCGGTCCCCAGCCGGCGCCGGCTTCCCGAGCGCGTCCACGACGCGGTCGCCGGCCTCCGCGCGCGAGAGGGGGACGTCCTCGTGTTCTTGCCCGGGAAGGCCGAAATTGCGGCCTGTGCCGAGCGCCTGGCGAGCGGATCACCTTTCGAGCCGGTGCCGCTGCACGGGAGCCTGTCGCCGCCCGAGCAGGACCGCGCGTTCGACGACGCCCCGGGGCGCCGAGCGATCCTCGCCACGAACGCGGCGGAGACCTCGATCACCCTGCCCAGGGTGCGCGCGGTGATCGACACGGGGCTCGTGCGCCGAACGATCTACCGGGAGGGCCGCGGCGCGCTCGCCCTCGTGCCGATCGCGGCGGATTCAGCGGCGCAGCGCGCCGGGCGCGCGGGGCGGGTAGCGCCCGGCGAGTGCGTCCGGCTGTGGAGCCGTACTGGCGTTCTGGAGCCGCGCACCCCGCCGGCGATCCTGCGCGAGGATCTGTCGCAGCTCGTCTTGTGGGCGCTGTCTTTGGGTGAAAATCCGGCTGCGCTGCCCTGGCTCGATCCGCCGCCCGACTACGCGCTGGGGCACGCGCGCGAGCTCCTCGCGTCGCTGGGGATCCTGCGACCAGACGGCCCCGGGTTTTCGCTCACCCCCGAAGGGCGGCAGGTCGGGCGGATGCCCGTCGACCCGGCGCTCGGGCGCCTCATCGCCGCCGGCGCCGAGGAGGGCGCGATAGGCGATGCGATCCTCCTCGCGGCGGCGCTGTCGGCGGACCGGTCGCTGTTTTCGCGCGGCGAGCCGTCTTTGCCCGACGCGGGGGAGGACGACGAGCTCACCTCTGCGCGCTGTGACGCGACGGCGCTCGTGCTCGCGCTGCGCGACCCGCACAAACACCGTCATCGTCTCGCCCGCGGGGCGGCGGCCGAGGTCCGGCGTGACGCCGAGCAGATCGCCCGCCTGCTCGGCGAAACGCTGCCGGCGCGCGGCGCGCCGTTTTCGCGAGAGAGGCTGCTTTGCGCGGCCGTGCGCGCGTTTCCGGGCAGCGCGTTCGCCAAGCGCCCGCGGCGCCAGGCGTGGGGCAACGGCGAGGTGGAGGTGACCCTTTCTCGCGATTCGCTCGTGGATGCGGAGGAGGTGGACACGATCGTCGTCGTGGATCAGCACGTGTCGGCGGACAAGGGCCGTGCGGCGCGGCGAATCGCCACCTGCGCCATGCCGGCGCCGCCGTCGCTCCTGTACGAGCTCGGCGCGGGTCGGGTGGAGACCGCCGACGCCGCCGTGTCCGGGGGCGCGATCGTCTGCACCGAGCGCTGGCTCATCGGCACCACGGAGCTCTTGCGGCGCGAGCGCGTCCCAGACGGTGACGCCGCAAGGCGCGCCGCGAAGCTGCTCCTTCACCGCGGGGAGCTGTTTCCCGAAGCCGTAGACGCCGCCCGCGATCACATCGAGGCCTACAATCTGGACGCGGCGATGTCTGGCAAACAGGGGGTCGACTTCGACGCCTGGCTGGCCGATCGGCTCGATGAGCTCGGGTTCGAGTCCGGTGACGACCTCGCGCTGCTTTCGCCCGCGGATTTCGAGCCAGGCCTTCTGAGCCGAGAGGAGCGCGCGCGCATCGACCGGGCCTACCCGCGCGCGCTTCACCTGGGTGACCAGGACATTCGCGTGCACTACGAGACGGCGCGACGGCACATTCGTCTCGAGCTCGTGCGCGGCCGGTTCAAGCCGCCGCGCACCGACTACCTGCCAGCCTGGCCGGGGTGGCGGATCTCGTATACCGACAACAAGCGCACGATCCCGATCCGATCGTGAGCCTGCGGGTCGCAAAGGCCACGGCCGGCGCGCACGAGTCCGGAGCAAAACGCGCGTCAGGGCGCTCCGCCTCCCGAGTTGGCGCCACGCTGGCCGGTATGAATCGTAACATTCTGAAATTGCAAGGAAAAG
>SLNH01000149.1 GCA_007133195.1 Nannocystineae bacterium
CATCGAGAACTACTACAACGTGAGACGGATGCATTCTTATCTTGACTACGCTACGCCGGTCGCCTATGAATTAGCCGCTGCGTAGCAATGAACTCTGTCCACTGAGACGGGGCAACTCCACTCCGAGTCTCCGCGCTCATCCAAGAGCCGAGGAACAACCTCCTCGTCGAGGTAGTCCCACTGCTTGGCGTCGCGGAAAAACTCGGTGACGCCGATCAGGACATCGCGATAAAGCGCCGCGACCTCGTCGGGATGCTTCCAGAGATACTCGAGGTAGTCTTGCCAGGACGCCGCGGGCATGAGCGCCGTGAGGCGGCGCTCGGCGCGGCGGCGCAGGGTGCCGGCCTTGTAAGCGTGAGAGTCCAGGCCGTGCTTCTTCGCCAAAAGGTCGAGGATCCCGGCGAAGCCCTCGGGGGCGGGCGCCCGCTCGCGAGAGGGCGCCCGCCCTTGCGGCTCCGGGGGGCGCGGATGCGCGACGCGCGCGGCGAGGAAATCCGCCATCGCCTCGGGCGGCAAAACGGCGTCTATGAGCCCGGTGTCGATGGCGCACTGGGGCATGCTCGGATGCTGAGCCGTGTCCGGATCCTGGGCGATGCACAGCCCCCCCGCGCGCCTAACGTCCTCGAGCGCGCGCGAGCCGTCGTCACCTATACCCGAGAGCACGATCGCGGCGGCGCCGTCACTCCGGGCGAGCGCCAGCGACGAGAACAGGAGGTCTATGGGCTTTCGCTCGCCGTGCGCGACCTCGAACGGGGCGGGGCGCAGGGCCCCGTTTTCGATGTGAAGAGACGTGTTCGGCGCGACGACGTAAATGTGATCCGGCTCGAGGCGCTGCGGCCCCGTCACCTGACTCACCGCCAGCTTGCTGTTCTGCGCGAGGATGTCTGCGAGGTGGCTTTCCCGGGACGGATCGAGGTGAAGGACGACGGCAAACGCCATCCCGCTGTCCGCCGGCAGTTCCGCGAATAGCTGCTTGCACGCATCCAGCCCTCCGGCCGACGCTCCGACCGCGACGGTCATGATCGGTGAGCGGCTCTGCCCGCGGTCCGCCAAGGGATGATCTCGATTCACTGCAGCCGAAAACCCTGCAAGAATGCATACCAAGAATCAAGGCTTCGGCAAGCATGACGATCGTCAGTCGACGACTACGCAGCGCCGCAGCGAGCCTCGATAAGCCAAGCTCCGCAGTTGAACCTGATGAACCCGTACGGCCTGGAACAGGAGCTGTTCCTTCCCGCGTCCCGCCCGCATTGGAAGCCCTCGTGAACGTCCCTTCATGGGCGGCACTGGCGTTCGCGGTGACCACGCCGCTTAACGGCGTCACCACTCGACTGATAGCTGCGAGGCACCGTAGACGGTCCCCGCCCGGTTGGGGTGCCGAACCCAGTAGCCCGCTACGATCGCGAGCGTCACCTCGCCCTGTGCGCGCAGCGTCCACGGCAGGCTCCACAACCCGACCAGCGCGGCCATGTCCCGAGTCACGCCGGTGCCGGACGCTTGGCCGTGCTCCCAGCGGAGAGCAGCCATCACCCAGCTATCGCGATCGGGAAGTGCGAAAATTCGGCCTACCGTGGGACGCGTAACCCAATACGAGTCCGAAGGCTCGAGGAGCATGTCGAAGATCGGCTCGTAATAGCTCTGCGTTACGCTCGCGCGCGCCCACCTGAGCTTCGTCTCCGCCAGTAGCACCGTGCGTCCGACGAGCGCGCGCGGTGTCGCCGACGCCTCGAGCATGACTCCGCTGCCCCGTTCACCCTCCGCCGCCCCGCCGCCGAGTGCGCTGAGCGACCAACTCGACGGATCGTCGGGATCGGCGGGAAGGTGCAAATAGCCGAACGAGCCGAAGTAGCTCGATGCGTATGCAGCCACGCGGAGCTGCAAGATCGCGAGCGGCACGCTCTCTAGGTAAAGCCCCCCACGGGCGGCCGAGGGCGTGAGGTGGACGGAGACTCCAGGCTCGAGGTAGGTGTCGGCGAATAGCGGCGCGTCGGAGAAAGCCAGCGGGATCCGGTAGCCGCCGTCAGTCTCGGATATCAGCCCGAGGGGCGCCGCGCGAAGCGCCAGCGAGGACTGGGCAGTGATGCTCGCACCGCCCTGATCACCCCCGTCATCGGCAACCGCCGCGAGGGGCGAAAGCCCCATGGCCGCGAGCGCGATCGCCGACGCGACGGCGCGCGCGCGGGCCGTCGCGAGCGCCCGCGCCAAGGGGGCTAAAGAGGCCACCGATCGAGCCTACCCGGGCCGCAAACCGCAGGCAAGCTGCGGGCACGCACGGAGCCGATCAAAAGTCCGCGAGGTCGGGGTGCGTGCTGTCGATCTGCCGCGTGAGGTAATTCTCGAGCATGTGGTGCGCCCGCTCCTCCCCCATATCGAGGCCAACCTCGAGGCCGGTGCGGAAGTGGAAGCCGTTGTAGATGCGCGACATGACGCAGTCCTCTACAGCGGCGTCGATCGTGTCGTACGACCGCTCGGCAGGCGTACCCTCGGGCGCGCTGCCCGACTCGCGCGAAAACGGGATGTTCCCGAGCTCCTCCTTGAGAACCACGGATCCGCCGCCACACAGCGTCGATAGCGCTGCCGGGTAGTCGGGATGCGGAGCCGTCACCATCTCTGGCTCCCAGTCCCGATCCGCCTGGGTTTCCGAGTTGCCATCTTGTTCCGCGGCGCGAATACCGTGATAGGGGCGCCAAAAGTTATACGCGTACTTGGCGTCGAACACCGAGACGAGTCCGTCGAAGTTGTCGATCGCCAGGAGGGCAAAAAGGCGTGCAGCGCGCCACAGATGGACATCGTCCTGTAGAATGCGTGCGCCCGCAACGTCGGGATAGGCGACTGTGGGGTACTCGGCAAACCAGTAGCCGATGTGGGTTTGGTCCTCCGTGCGCTCCTCGCTATCCTTGCGGCCGAGCTGTTTGACCTCGTTGAAATCTGCGGCGTAAGTCTCGCTGCTCAGCGCCGGCGGGGGGCCCGGCCGAAACTGATCCGGCGAGGCCATGGTGAGCGGCTCGGTATCCCCCCACCCCCTGCCGATCGGCTCGTCGAGCGCGGGATGCGGGGTCATTCGGTATTCTCCCGGCTCGTCGCCGGGGACGTAGTCGTTGTCGCTCTGCCAGCGGTCGTCCGCGCGCTGTTCGATGATGGCTGCCGCGGCCGCCGAGCCGACCTCGACACCCCGCTCCGCCGCATCTTGGTCCGAAGCTGCGGCGAGGTAATGCTCGAGGAGTTCTCCGAGCGAGGCCGCGTGATCTGGATAGGCCTCGACAAGCACGTCGTGCGCCGCCTGTGAGACCGCAATGGTCGGATCGGCCTCGGGATCCGTGCCGGTATAGGCATAGGGCTCGTAAACGGGCACGATCGCGTTTAGGGCGTCGTGGATCGCCAAGTGTGCGAGCGGCATCGTACGATGACCGAGGAAGGTCCTGAAGTCATCGACCTCCGCGGCCGTCGCGACGCCGATCTCGTTCCAGTCCACCACCACCTGCGGATCCCGGTAGCCGGGTTCGGTGACGAGCCGCTCGAGCGCCGGATCGTCGATCTCCTGGCTCTCAGACGACTCCGGCTCCTGCACGGGAGTGTCCTGAGACGTCCCGCCGCACGCCGCCAGCGCGCCTACGAGCGCCGGGGCGCCGATAACCCATGCGAGTCTTCCTTGGGGATGTATGCACTCACGTTGCCGATTCATCACGCGAACTCCTCCAACCAAAATGTCCATAGCGGGGGCTACTATACAGGTGGCGTTTCGCTCACGACAGCGGGTAGGCCAAAAGCGAGGCCGAGGCAGTGGGCGGCCACACTCACACTGATCACGTGGCGGCGTCCGCCTTCGTTTTCTCGACGCGGATCACCAGGGGCGCGGACTCGCCGGCGATAAGCGCTCTGCGCCATGGCTCCTGCCTCGGCAGACGCTCGCCCGCGCTCTTGTCCACGATGCGGGTCACGCCCGCTACGACGCTGATCTCGGCGCCAGCTTCGAGATCGAAGCGGCCCGTCGCAGCCCGCGTGATCTCATCTTTGCGCGGAAGTCGCTCGGCGGCGCCGGGTATGTCCCACAGCGCCGACAGGAGGTCGCGATCGACCGGCTCTGACGTCGGCTGCGGGCCGATGAGCCAGGCCTCCCCGGCGAGAACGCGAACACCGCCTCCCTCTGGGAGCTCGAGGTCGAAGTCTCGAGCCCACTCGGCGACCGTATGGTGCACGCGGGTGTTCGCGGTGCGCGCCACGCTTAGCTCCGCGAAGAGCTGGCGAAACGGCGGAGGCGCCGCGGGCGTTGCCGCTACACGGCCCCGCACGCAGACCACATCACGGTCGGCGCACGCATTCAGGGCCGCTTCACTGTCGGCGCGGCGCGCGCGCCCGGCCCGGGAATCGAACACACGCCGTAGGTTCCGCGCCGCGTCGGTCGTGTAGGCGCCGCTGTGCGAGGTCCATCGATCCGGTGGCGCGAGGATCCCCCGTTTCCCCTCCACCCCGCAGGCCGGCGTCGCCCTGCGCTGTCGCTCGAGAGCTCGCGCGTAGGGGAGCGGCGTTACCAGCCCGCGGCGACGCGCATGACCAGCTTGTTAGAGTGTTCCCATGGCATTGATTCCACTGGAGAGCGAGTTCGAGCAGACCACGAACGGTGTGTTCATGAAGCGCGCGGGACCGGCGAGCGAGCGGAGCGTCAACAAGAAGCTCTGCTTTACCGCGACCGACAAGGCCGTGCTCGTCGAGGTCCTCTTCGAGCTATCGCAGAACGAGGCCTGTCACTTCGTGAAGTACTCGATCGAGCCCCGCGACGGGATGTACCTCGGCCGCTGCTTTCTCAACGACGAAGAGCTGCTCGGGGAGATGTGGAAGCGCTACAAGCCTCATCCTCGCCTCATGTGCAACGTGCAGGATGACGATTTCACCGAACGCTTTCGCTGACCGGCGAGCACAGTGACACATGCTGCCCGAGGTCCGGGCTGGCTGAGATGGGCGGCCGGGCGCGGTGTGCTGGGGGATTTACGGCGCGGTGGCGGCAGGCGGGTTTGCGGTGCCCCAGAAAAACGGGCCGGCGGTGGGATCGATCCTGCGTCATGGTCTTTGTGCGGTAGTTTGCGAACCCGGGACCTGGTCCGATTTTTCGAGATGGGCTCTTCCGTTCGCTTTCATGGGTGAGGAGCGCTGACCTCGGCGGCATCGCGGGTTGGCTCACCCGCTTCGAGCCAGCCGGCGATACCCGAACGGAGGACGTAGACCTCGCTGTAACCCTCAAGGAGCGCGCGCGTCCCGGCGCGCAATGACGCGCCGCACGACCTCGACCCGCAGTAAAATATCAGCGGCTCGTCGCGCCGCTTCGGCAACTCATCCAGATCGAAGTGGCTCGGGTGCGAAAGCTCGAGCGCGCCCGGAATGACGCCGAAGTGAGCTCGTGCGCGCGGCCCGTTGACGTCGCACAGGGTCGCTTTACCCGCCTCGGCGCGCCGGCTTACCTCGGAGACGGGCAAAGGTGTTGGCGTGGGTAAATCGGGAGATTCGTGGATCGTGGTGGCGATCCCGGCGTCGTCGATGACGACGTGTCGGTCTCCCGGCGGGACTCCGGCGTCGGGCGGGTTCGGTGTTTCGGCGGTGCCGTCGAGTTCGCCGCCGGCGCCGGCGAGTTCGGAAACGGGATCGCTCCGCTCCTCACTACCGCGCGAGCCCTCGCTTGCATCGCGGTCAGCGCACGCCGACACCGCCGCCAAGATACCGGCCCACGCCAGCGCGGAGAGCATCGCGCTGCGCGCGACGGGATGAGGCTTCGGCCCTGGTGCGATGACGGCGGGATGGGCGCCCTGCCGCGGGCGAGCGCGCTCGGGCCGACGAGCGGCGCGCTTTGGTCGCCAGGAGCGGCGCGAGCTACCCATCCAACGATCGTATCGTGGAGGCATCTCCCTCACAAGCGCGGGTTAACCCGCCCAACGTGCGCGGAACGCGTCGCCGTCCCATCGCCAGCCGACGCAACCGCGGGGCGATGGCTCACCGCCGAACACGAAAATCACATCTTCCATCGCTTCCCTTCCGGCGGCTGCTCCAGTCGAGGGGATGGGATGCCACGTCCAGTCGATGGGGAGCGGAGCCTCATCGTGCCGATGTCGGGCGACCCAGCGAGCTGCTCACCGGCGAGAGCGCCGGGTGAGGGGCTCGACCCGGTGACCTCGCGGGTCGGTCGCACTCGGATGTCGAACAAAACGGTGACGCTGCGACCTTCGTCGTAGGCCATGGCGTGCATCGTCAGCTCGGGCGGCGATTCGAGGCGCGGCGTCACGTCTTCCCATTCGCTGCCGTCCCACGTCCACGTATCGCCGAGCACCTCATCGCCA
>SLNH01000365.1 GCA_007133195.1 Nannocystineae bacterium
CGAGGTCGGTGGCGACCGCGCCGCCGAGCGAGCGCCCGAAGTAGACGATCTCGCGGTCGTCGTAGCCGCGCTCGCGAAGATACGCCCGGGCGGCTTTGGCGTCGGCGTAAAGCCCCTGCTCCGATGGTCGGCCCTCGCTCTGCCCGTAACCCCGGTAGTCGATGATCAGCGTGTCGAGGCCGAGCTCGTGAAAGCTTCGGATCGAGTCGAGCCGGTGGGAAATGTTGCCGGCGTTTCCGTGAAAAAACAGGAGCGCGCCGCGCCGCGGGCCGGAAGCGGGGATGAGCCAGCCGTGGATGCGCACGTCGTCGGCGGTGGTGATGTGCACGGCTTCGTAGTCGAGGCCGATGTCCTCGGGATCGGAGATGAGCTCGCGCGATCCCGGCTGGTGGACGACGCGCGACTGGAAGAAAAACAAGAGCGCGACGATCGCCACGTAGAGGATCGCGAGGCCCGCGGCGCCGATGGCCAGTGTGCGCATCATGGGTCGCGGCAGTAGATCTCGTAGAGCGCCGACAGGAGGCGCCCGACCTTTGCGTCCGCGACCCGGTAGTAGATGGTTTGGCCGTCCCTGCGGGTCGTGACGAGTCCATCCTCGCGGAGCTTGGCGAGGTGCTGAGAGAGCGCCGATTGGCTCAGGTCGATGACCTCGCCGAGCGCGGTCACCGACATCTCCGCTTCCTGCGTGAGGTGGCAAAGGATGAGAAGCCGACGTTCGTTGGCGAGCAGCCGGAGGGTTCCACTCACCTCGGCGGCCTTTTCCTCGAGCTCGTTGAGATCGGGAGCCCGCGCTTTCGATGAGCCTTTCATAATCACTTGCTAAATTAGTATAAGCTGATTACCTTCCACCGGCAAGCGCCGGCGCCCCGGCACCCCCACGAACTGCGTCGAATACCCTACAGCATGAGACGAACGAAGATTCGAGGCTCCGCGCGCGGTCCCCGCCGTCGCCTCGTCCGGCCCGGGACGGGGACCTGACATGGAGGGTGGCGGCGCGTCCACGCCGCCCGGAGAGGGCGGCTTTTCCTCCCGGCTGTCCCGAGCGCTGCCGATCCTGCGCTGGGGGCGGACCTACCGCCCGGCGACGCTCGCCGAGGACGGGATCGCGGCGCTCATCGTCGCCGCCATGCTGGTGCCCCAGGCGCTCGCCTACGCGCTCCTCGCCGGGCTCCCCGCACAGGTCGGCCTATACGCCAGCGTCTTGCCCCTTTTGGCCTACGCGCTGTTCGGGACGAGCCGCGCGCTCGCCGTCGGTCCCGTGGCCGTCATCTCGCTGATGACCGCCTCGGCGCTCGGGGACATCGCACCGCCGGGGACGGGTGAGTACGTGGCCGCGGCGCTCGTGCTCGCCCTCATGTCGGGCGTGTTTCTCGTCGCGCTGGGCGTGTTTCGCCTCGGGTTTTTGGGCCACTTTTTGAGCCACCCCGTGATCGCCGGCTTCGTCACGGCCACCGCGCTCCTCATCGCGGCGAGCCAGTTTCAACACCTCGTGGGCATCGAGGGATCCGGAACCACGCTCTACGAGATGCTCACGAATCTCGCCGCCCGCCTGCCGGACGCCGACGTCGCGACCGCGGCGGTCGGCGGGGGTGCCGTCGCCGCCCTGCTGGCTGCCCGAGCGGGCCTGGCGACGCTCCTCACCCGCCTGGGCGCCTCGGCCCGCGCCGCCGATCTCGCCACCAAGCTCGCACCGCTGGCGGTCGTCGTGGTCACCACGGCGGCGGCCGCTGCCTTCGATCTCGCCGGGCGCGGCGTCGACATCCTCGGCGACATCCCGTCCGGGCTCCCCCCGCTCACCACCCCCAGCTTTGCGCCGGATATCTGGCTACAGCTCGCGGGCGCCGCCGTGCTCGTGAGCATCGTCGGTTTCGCCGAGTCGCTGTCGGTGGCGCAGACGCTCGCCGCGCGCCGGCGCGAGCGCGTCGATCCCGACCAGGAGCTCGTGGGGCTCGGGGCGTCCAACATCGCCGCTTCGTTTACGGGGGGCTACCCGGTCACCGGCGGCTTTTCGCGATCCGTCGTCGCGTTCGACGCCGGCGCGCGCACCCCGGCGGCGGGGGCGCTCACCGCCATCTGCGTCGCGCTCGTCGCTTGGTCGCTCACGCCGCTCCTTTACTACCTGCCGCGGGCGACTCTCGCCGCCATCATCATCGTGGCGGTGATGTCTTTGTTCGACTTCCGCGCCATCTTGCGCACGTGGCGCTACTCGGGGCGCGACTTCGCCGCCGTGGCCATCACCATCGGCACCACGGTGATCGCGGGCGTGGAGGTCGGCCTGCTCGCCGGGGTGGCCGCCTCGATCGCCCTTTACCTCTACCGCACGAGTAAGCCCCATATCGCGGTGGTCGGGCTCGTCCCGGGCACCGAGCACTTCCGGAACGTGTCGCGGCACGAGGTGGTGACGAGCCCCGAGGTGTTATCCCTGCGCGTGGACGAGAGCCTGTATTTCGCCAATGCCCGGTTTCTCGAGGACCGCGTAACCGAGCTCGTGAGCGAGCGTCCCACGACGCGTCACGTCGTTTTGCAGTGCGCCGCCATCAACGAGATCGACGCGAGCGCACTCGAGAGCCTGCGGTCGATGAACGAGCGCCTGTCCGCGCGCGGCGTGTCGCTCCACCTGTCCGAGGTCAAGGGGCCCGTCATGGACGCTCTTCAAAGAACCGAGCTCCTCGGCGAGCTCACCGGACGCGCCTACCTCACGCACTACGGCGCGCTCGCGGACCTCGCCCCCGACGTCGTCGCCCGGGGCGGACGAGAGGCCCCTTGACACCGCATGAGTAGTTGCTAATTTAGAAAACACTAATCCAATGGAGCCGGGAAAGGAGCCGGGACATGAAACCAGAGGTCACCCCATTCTTTCACGAAGATACGAACACGTTCTCCTACGTCGTCGCCCCGCCCGAGGGCCGCGAGGCGGTGATCATCGATCCGGTGCTCGACTTCGACTACAAGTCGGCGCGCACCTGGACCGAGGCCGCAGATCAAATCCTCCGCTTCGTGCGCGACAGCGACTACAAGGTGGCGTGGATCCTCGAGACCCACGCCCACGCGGACCACGTGTCCGCCGCGCCCTATCTGGCCAGGGAGCTCGGCGCCAAGGTCGCGATCGGCGAGGGCATCGAAGCCGTGCAGGGCCGGTTTACCAAGATCTTCAATTTGCCGAACGAGCACCAGCCGCACGGCGCGGACTTCGACCGCCTGCTCCGCGACGGCGACGTCCTCCGCACTGGCGAGCTGGAGGTTCGGGTGATCCACACGCCCGGGCACACCTCCGATAGCAATAGCTTCCTGATCGGCGACGCCGTGTTCGTGGGCGACACGTTGTTCATGCCCGACGCCGGCAGCGCACGCGCCGACTTCCCGGGCGGCGACGCGGGAATGCTCTACGACTCCATGCAGAAGCTCCTCGCGCTTCCGGACGACACTCGGATGTTCATGTGCCACGACTACGCACCCGGCGGCCGCGAGGTAAAGCACGAAACGACGGTCCGCGAGCAGCGCGAGCGGAACATCCACGCGGGAGCCGGCGTGGGGCGGGAGGCGTACGTGAGCATGCGAAACGAGCGCGACGCCAAGCTGCCGATGCCGCGACTCATCGTCCCGTCAGTGCAGATCAACATGCGCGCGGGGCATCTGCCGCCGGCCGAGGACAACGGCGTGAGCTACCTCAAGGTGCCCCTCAACCGGCTCGGCCGAAATCCGGGAGAGCGGACGGGTCATGACTGAGTTCACGCCGTACTCCGCGCTCATCGGCGGGGCGCTCATCGGCCTCGCCGCCGTCGTGCTCATGGCGCTCATGGGCCGCATCGCCGGCATCAGCGGCATCGCCGGGGGCTTGATTTCAAGCCCATCGGGTGACCGCGGGTGGCGGGTTCTCTTCGTCGTCGGCCTCGTGGGTGGCGTCGCGCTTCACGAGATCCTCCGCCCGGAGACGTTCGCGCTCAGGGAGGGGTTTCCGCTCGCCATCGTGGCGCTCGCCGGGCTCATCGTGGGGCTCGGAAGTCGCATGGGCAGCGGTTGCACGAGCGGCCACGGCGTGTGCGGACTGTCCCGGCTGTCGGCGCGCTCGCTGGCGGCGACCGTCACCTTCATGATCACGGCCGCCATCACCGTCGCGGTGGTGCGGCACGGTTTCGGAGTCACGTGATGAAGGGTTTTGCCGCACTCATAGCCGGCCTGCTTTTTGGCCTGGGTCTCGCGGTGTCGCAGATGGTCAACCCGCTCAAGGTGCTTGCGTTCCTCGACGTGTTCGGCCACTGGGATCCCAGCCTCGCGCTGGTCATGGGCGGGGCGATCGCCGTCACCATGCCCGGCTTTTGGCTGCTGAGGCGCCTCGACCGACCGGCGCTCGCGCCGCGCTTCGAGTGGCCGACCCGCCGGGACCTCGATCGCAAGCTCCTCGCCGGCGCCGCGATCTTCGGCGTGGGTTGGGGACTCGCGGGCTATTGCCCGGGTCCCGCCATCGGCGCGGCGGCGCTGAGCCTGCGCGGCACCGTGTTCCTCGAGCCGTTCGTGTTCGTGGCGGCGATGGCGGTCGGGTTCTTTGCGTGGCACTGGCTCACGACGCGACGATCGGCCACGGACGGGTAGCCGAGCCGAGCTCGGCAACGCGGTTACGGCCAGGCCGCCCACGCGATCGCCAGCAGCGCGCCGACGAGGACATAGCCGACCACGGTCCAGCGGCTTAGCCACCGCTCGCCGCGCAGAACCGAAACGCGCAGCTTCCGAACACACCGAGGGAGGCGGGCGGACGCCGGTTCGCGCTCCGCGCAGGGCCCGCCTGGGCGCCTCCAAACCGCGCCCCCCACGGCGAAAAGCGCGCCGCCGGCGGCGAGCGGCCACAGCGCGTAGGCGAGGGGCTTTAGGCCGACACCCGGGACATCCAGCGAGACAGCCCCCACATCGACAGCCGGGAGGATGACGAGCGATATGACCAGGGCGAAAAAGCCGACCTGGCCGCGCCGCGCGTGGCGCAGAGCGCCCGGGAGCGGCGCGCGCCAAGCGAGCGCGACGAACCAGATCATGAGCACGGCCGTGAGAACGCTGGCGGCGTTCAGGGCGGGGACGAGCCAGGCGGCATAAGGAGTTTTTGCCGCCGCCGCGTCGAGCGCCGACTTGGCGAGCCAGCCGGTCGTTAGCGGCGCGCCCGCGAGCGCCGCGGCCGGGACGATGAGCGCGTACCGCGCGGCGGAGCCCGCCAAGCCGGCCGGCTGGCTGGCGAGCCCTGCGCCGAGAAACAATGAAGCCTTGGCCAGCCCGTGGTGAACGGCGAACAGCGAAAGCGCCGCGCCCACCACCGGGACAGCGCCCGACTTCGAGAGCCCCGCGCCCACGAGCACGGCGATGAGCCCCATCTGGCTGACCGTGGACCACGCCAACACCACCTTGAGCTCCCGGCTGCGAAGCCCCATGAAAACCCCGTACGCCGCGCTCACGAGCCCCACCGCAACGACGCCGAGCGCCGCCGCATTCGCCCAGACGGACGCGTCGAGGACGCGCCACGCACCGAGCGCGCCGGCTTTGACCACGGCGCCGCTCAGCACCGCGCTGGCGGGGATCGGCGCGACCGGGTGGGCTCGCGGGAGCCAGCTATGAGCGCCGAAAACCCCGAGCTTGATCGCAAACCCCGCCAAAAACAGGGTCGTCGCCGCCCCAGGGTGCGCGGCCGCGGCGGGGTCGAAGGCCGCGGGCGCTTCGGACGCGGCGGCCGTGAGGGCCACGGCGCCGAGCAGGGCGACCTCGCCCATCATCATGAAGGCAAAGTACAGCCGGCCTGCGCGGAGCGAGCGCGGCGCGCGATCATGGATGATGAGGCCGTATGCCGCGACGGTGAGCGCGGCGTACCCGGCGTAAAACGACAGGACGTCTCGCGCGAGGATCAAAACCAACGTCCCACCGAGGGCGACGAGCCAAAACGTAAAAAACCGCGTCCGCTCGCGTTGGCCGGTTATCGAGCCACCGGCAAACAAGCCGCAAAATCCCCAAACCGCCGCGGCCGCGAACAGAAACAACCTTCCCACCGCGTCCACCGCGAACGTCCCGCCCCAAAGTGGTATGCCGAGAGCGAGCTCGGCGCCCGAGGGCAGACCGACGGCGACGGCGAACGCGAAGCCCGCCGCGGCGGGCGCCATCCAGCCCGAGGCGCGCCGCGTCGCCGGCAAGGCGACAAGCACGAGACAGACCCACGGCGCGGCGAGCGCGAGCGAAAGCGCGGCTTGCGGCGTCATCCGCCCTCCGGCGGCAGCTCGACGAGCGGACCGAAAAACGGCAGCGCCAGCGCCGCCCCCACGGCAGCGAG
>SLNH01000449.1 GCA_007133195.1 Nannocystineae bacterium
CCTTGGCGCCCGGAAACGGCAGGCCGTTATCGCCGATGAACAGCAGGAACGTGTCGTCGGCGATCCCCTCGTCCTCGAGGAGATCCATGAGCTCGCCCATCTGCCGATCCATCTCGGCGATCTCGTCGTAGTAGTGGGCGAGGTCCTGCCTCACTTCGTCCGTGTCGGGCAGATAATAGGGAACGATCACGTCCTCGGGATCGTGGGGCGGATCCCAGTAGCCTTCCTCGTAGGGGCGATGGGGCTCGTTGAAACCGATGTGCAAAAACATCGGTGACTCGCCGTCCCAGGCCTCGAAGGCGGCGTCGAACCACACGTCCTCGTCGCTCTCCTTGAAGTCGAAAATGGCTTCGACCTTTTCACCGAGGTGGACCTTGCGAAACGCCGCCATGAAGTAGCCGGCCTCGCTCAGCGTCTCGATGATGTTGTCGTACATCGGATCGAGCGGGGTGTGCAGGCGCCCGCTCCGCGTGGCGCTCGGCGTCTGCCCAGTCACGAGCGAGGCGCGGGCCGGGCTGCACTGGGGCGAGCTCGCGTAGGCGCGCTCGAACAGGATCCCTTCGGAGGCGATCTCGTCCATGTTCGGGCTCGTCACGGCGTCGTTCCCGTAGATCCCGAGATCCGGCACGCTCTGGTCGTCCGACGTGATGTAAACGATGTGCGGCGCGTCGTCAGCCGCCCGCGCCGGCGCCTCGTCCGGCTCGCGTTCGGGCGCCGGCTGCTTATCCGGGGCCGCGTCGTCATCCGGATCGCATCCCCAGCCGGCCCAGCCGGCCCAGCCGGCGATGACTGCGACGACCAAGACCGCTTTGGCCGAACCATTGGCCACTGATTTGCGCGTGTGCACCGTTTTGCGTCCTCTCAACCGAAACCGAGTCTTCCACTTCGCCAAAGCCAACCGAGGCCAGTCTGGTGATACGTATCACGCGACGTGGAGCCCGTGAACCCCGACCATTGAACCAATGAGTGAGATCGGCGGCGCGGTCGTGCGCGCCGCTCGAGGCTACCCTGATTCGCCCTCATGGACCGATCCGCTCGGCGCTGAACGTGTTGTCCTCCGGGCGCAGCTCTGACTCGCGATCGGAGACTTCCAGACCGCCGGTCCAGCGGCCGCCGGACAGCCGGTCAACGCGGCGGTCGTCCGCATCGCCTACGGCCGCCGCATCCCCGCGAAGGCTGAGCGTCGCCGCGGTCCGATCGAGATCGTCGAGCCGATCCAGCACCGGGCCGAGGCCCCGCTCGAGCCCCGCGACGCAGTAGTTCGCGATGGTGCCCTGCACAAACGGGAGGTTGAGCCGGTCCGCGATCTCCTCGGCGATGATGTCGCAAAGTCCACCGTCCAAAAACAGCGCTTCGAGGTTCGTCCCCAACACCGCTTCCTCGAGGACGAAAATCAGGATCGACCCATAGCGAACCGACATGCCGTGTCGCTGGATCTCGATCCGGTCCTCGGCTTCGTCGAATATCACCGCCACATCGTCCACCGTCACAGGCTGGACAGACATGTCGGCGAAGGCGAACTCGTGGGTCTCGCCGCCGATCTGAAACGCCACGCCGTGGGCGGTGTGCGACGCGATCGCGACGTCACTCTTTCCTTCGCCGCCGCCCTCGCTCTCACCCTCGCTCTCACCCTCGCTCTCACTCGACAGGTCCGAGAGAACCGACGAGATGCTGGACCGGGCCCGAGATACTTGGGCGCGCGCGCTTGGCTATGAAGAGCGGCGGAACTTGCGACCGAACAGTAGGCGCATGGCCTTGTTGAGGCGGCGATAGGTGGTCTCGGAGTAGGGATACCACCAAAGCTCGCGCTTGGCGGCGATGCGGTCGTAGTTGACGTGGCGCAGCTCGCACATGTCCTTGAGGCCGATCGCCGAATGCGTGCGGCCGATGCCGCTCTGCTTGACGCCGCCCCACGGCGTCTCGGGATAGCCGTACGTGCTCAGCACGTCGTTGACCATGACGGTGCCGGCCTCGATGCTGTCGGCGAGTCGGCGGCCCTTTTCGCGATCCCGCGTGAACACGTACGCCACGAGCCCGAGGTGCGAGTCGTTGGCCAAATTTACGGCCTCCGCCTCCGAAGGCACGCGCATCACCGGGATCACCGGGCCGAAGATCTCGGTGCGCATCACGTCCATATCCTGGCGGACGTTCGATAGCACGGTCGGCCGGTAAAACTGTCCTGGCCCGTCGCGCCGCGCCCCGCCGACCTCGACCTTCGCCCCGGCCTGGACCGCCGCGCGGACCAACGAATCGACGTGGTCGAGCTGGCGCTCCCAGGTCATCGCGCCCACATCCACCTCTTCGCGCTCGGCGTCACCCTGGCGCAGACCGCTCGCGAGCTCCACGACGCGCGCGAGCAGCTCGTCGTGGATGGCCTCGTGCGCGTAGACCCGCTCGACCGAGCAGCAGATCTGCCCCGAGTTGGCGAAACCGCCCCACACGATCGCCTGCGCCGCCCGCTCGAGGTCGGCGTCGGCACACACCACCGCCGGGGCCTTGCCGCCGAGCTCGAGCGTGCAGGGAATCAGCCGCTCGCCGCACGCGCTGGCCACCTTGCGGCCGGTGGCGACCGAACCGGTGAACACGCAGTACTGGATTCCGCTGTCGATGAGGGCGGCGCCGCACTCGCCGTAGCCCGTGACCACCTGAAACAAGTCGGCCGGAATTTTGGCCTCCTCGCACAACTCCGCCGCCTTGAGGGCGATGAGCGGCGTCATCTCCGAGGGCTTGAGAACCACCCCGTTCCCGGCGATGAGGGCCATGAGGGCTTCGCCGACGGGGATCGAAAACGGGAAGTTCCACGGCGCGATGATGCCCACGACCCCGCGCGGCACGTAGGACAAATAGCTCGCGCGGTGTTTGACCAGGTGCATGGGGATCTTTTCGCGCTCGAGGATCTTCGGGGCGTGTTTGGCGAAGTAGTTCACCAGGTCCGCGACCACGACGACCTCGGTGACGAGGGCCTCCTGCCGCGCCTTCCCCGCCTCCTTGACGAGCAGATCGATGACCTCGTCGGAGCGTGCGATGAGGACGTCGCTAAACCGGCGAACCCGGCGGCAGCGCTCTTTGAGGGGGAGCTCGGCCCACGAGCGCTGAGCCCGCCGCGCGCGCTCCACCTTGTCGCGAACCTCCTCCGCGGTCATGACGGGGACCTCCCCGAGCGGCACCCCGGTCGCCGGGTTCATGCTCACGATACTGCCCCGCGCGGGGGGGCTGACGGCCTCTGCTGAGCTCATACGATCCCCCTTCAAAGGATAATGCCCCGGTTGTAGCGCCTCCAACGCACCGCGTCAAGGCGCCGCGCGCCGCCACAGCGCGCACCTTGACCGTCCCCATGCGCGCCGCTTATGACTGAGCGGCCGCGCCACGCGAGCGCTCGTCCGAGGATCTGGGGGGGCGAGTGCCCTCCCCCGCTCCTTCGAGGCAGCATGAGTGCGACCGAGGACCTATTCGCGTTAGAGATCTTTTTCCGACGCAGCGAGCTCCTCGTCACGTTTTTCGTCATCGTCCTCGGGCTCGCGTTCGGCAAGCTGAAGATCAAGGGGGTTGGGTTCGGCTCCAGCGGCGTCCTCATCGCCGCGATGGTCGCCGGATACCTGTATCAGTTCGACCCGATCGTGATCCTCCAAGATCTGGGGATCGTCTTGTTCCTCCTCGCGGTGGGGCTGGAGGCGGGACCCAGCTTCTTCCGGGCGTTCAAGAAGCACGGGCGGCGCTTCATCACCAACGTCCTCGCGCTGTTGGGAATCGCCGGCGTCAACACGATCATCATCATCGCGCTGGCGGGAGTCCCGCTGGGAATCGGGCTCGGGCTGTTCGCCGGCTCGTTCACCTCTACGCCGGCGCTCGTCAGCGCGCTGCAGTTCAGCCCGGAGGAGGAGGTGATTTTCGGCTACGGCGTGGCCTATCCCTTCGGCCTGCTCGGCGTGATCCTGTTCATCAGCATCGCATCGAGGATCCTGCGCAAAAAGATGCACGAGGAGGTGCAATCCCAGAGCAGCCTCCACGTGGCCGTGTACAAGGTGTTGGACCGAGACGTTCACGGCAAGCTCTTGCGGGACATCCACCTTCTGCACGAGCACGACGTCGTCGTCTCGGGAATCCTCCGCGACCTCTCGGTGCTCACCGCGAGCGGGAGCACCGCGCTGTGCACCGGCGACATCATCAAGATTGAAGGCACCCAGGCCGCCGTGGAGGCCGTCGGCGCGAAGCTCGGGGAACCGGTCCACGAGGAGTTCGAGACCGAGTCGGAGCTCGATACGCGGAGCGTCGTGGTCGAGAACGTCTCCGCCGTAAACCGCAGCATCGCCGACCTCGGCCTGCGCCTGCGCTACAACGTCTCCATCACGCGCATCATCCGCGCGGATATGGAGTTCGTCGCGCGAGATGAGCACACCCTCGAGTGGGGCGACGTGGTGGTGGCGGTCGGGACCGCCTACCAGCTCGATCAGCTCGAGCAGTTTCTCGGCCACGAGCAACACACCGTCCAGCCAAGCGTCGACATCTCGTCCCTCGCCGCGACGCTGTTCCTCGCGTTCCTGATCGGTGGGATCGTCATCCCCATTCCCCCGCTCGGACCATTCTCCCTGGGTCTCGCGGGCGGCGCGCTCGTGTCCGGGCTGCTCTTCGGCCACTTCGGGCGAATCGGAAACTTCATCGGCCGGTTCCCGAGGAACGCGACGTCGGTCCTCAAGGAGTTGGGGCTCGCCCTGTTCTTCGTGCAAGTCGGCTTCGAAACCGGCCAGAGCTTCGTGGAGTCGCTCGACTTCCAGGCGGTTTACTACGCGATCTACGCGGTCTTGTTGGCGGTGATCCCGATGGCGGTGAGCTTCCTCATCGGCCACTACCTGCTCAAAATCTCGGTCAGCGAGGCGTTCGGCGTGATCTGCGGTGGCATGACGTTTACGCCGGGCCTAAACGTCATCGCGCAGACCGACGCCTCCGATCGGCCCATCGTCGCCTACTCGTCGGTTTACCCGGTCTCCCTCATCCTGGTCATCCTGCTCGTCCAGCTCATGCACCTGGCCCTCGTCACGATCGGCGGCGGCTGACCGACATGGCATGTAGCCCCTCCTTAGCGGGGCATTGGAGACGCGGACCTAGCCGCGCTCTTGGCGCCGCGCGAGCGTGCTCTCGACGCTGCGGGCCAGCTTTTCGGCGGCACCAGTCACGGCGTCGTCGAGGGTGGCGGCGTTATGGGACACCGCCATCGGCGACAGTCCCTCCACCCGGGCTTCCATCACGCAGCGCTTGTCGTCCGCGCCGCCTTTGTCGCCGTTTTGATCGCTCATGTGAACTTCGACGCGCGTGATCCGATCTCGATGTCGCCGCAGCGCCTCGTTTACCTCGCGTTTTACCTCGGCGACGAGTGACTCCGTCGCGTCGATGTTCCTGTCCGTATTGACTTGCGTGTGCATTCCTACCTCGCACTCAGCGTTGAGCTCGGCCGTGTCCGGCCCGCGCCGCGTTCGCGATGCTGCTCGGCGCAGCGCGGGCGAGCGGGCCACCGGTCGCGCGATTGGGTGCATACCAACGCAAGGCGCGTGCCGCCGAGAAAAACGACGCATTTCTGCGCATTTCGGCGAGCGCGGCACGGAACGAGCACGCATAACGTGCGCCGGAGCAGCATTCACCGGCAATACCTGCCGATAAGACGAGCAGCGCAGCCGACGCGAGCGCGGCTGGCCGCGGGCGAGGGCGCCCGGTCACGCCGGCGACCGACGCACCCGAGGATGGCGGTGACGGCGCCGCCCGTCCCCGGGCCGAACGCGCAACCGCTGCGCGAGCTCGACAAGCTGCGCGATGAGATTGCGCGAAATCGGAGGCAATCGCGGACGAAGCCGAGGGCATGGCCATTGCACTATCCAACGACCAGCGCCGCTGGCTCGGTTCCGATGAGGACGGCGGCCACCACGTCACGAAAGGAAAGAGCGATGCGCAAGCTCGTCACGTGTCCCGAATGGGGTCGCCTGGCCGACCTCGAAACCTTCGAAGACGATCGCGAGCGCGTGGGATTCATCGCGCACTGCTCGCTATGGGAGGAGGACGAGATCCTGGAGTCCTGTGTGGAGACGTGCGCCGAGTACATCAATCGACGCCGCGCGAGCCGCGAGGGCGCGTAGCCCCAGGCCAAAGTGGTGGCGGCGAGCCGGCGCGGCTTACCGGCGGCGGCGGCTCTCCTCCATTTTGCGCTTGAGCGCCTCGAGCTCGTCGTCTAGGTCGTGACCGCCCTTGCCGGCGCTGCCGCCGCTCGCGCCCCGCTCGCGCTTTAGCTTCTCGAGAAGCTCGTCCACCGA
>SLNH01000360.1 GCA_007133195.1 Nannocystineae bacterium
GGGAACACCCACGAGCTCGCCATGAACGAGGCGCGCCTGCGTCGTTTGACGAGCAGCACCTCTACTTCGGTGTCGCCGCCCGCGCGGACGGGGATGACCGAAGCCGCCAGGGCAGCCGCGCTGCCTTCGCCGTCCATCCCGCGACCGTAGCCGATGCCACCGCGCGGCGCTATCCGGCCGCGCGGCATTCCCGCGTCCAGCGTCCGCCGCCCGCGGTTTGCGTTTGGTCGTCCCTGACCGGCCACTGCGACGTGACGCGCCAGCGCCGGCCGTCGCGTCGCCGGGGCGGCGCCCGCGCCCTCCGCGAACGCCCTCCGCGAACGCCCTCGACGAACGCCCTCGACGAACGCCCTCGACGAACGCCCTCGACGAACGCCCTCGACGAACGCCCTCGACGAACGCCCTCGACGAACGCCCTCGACGAGCGCCCTCGACGAACGATCGATCGGCGAGGCCAGATCGAATACGGTGGTGCGCGCATGACCGGCGCGCGTGTCCCCTTCGTCGATATCACCGCGGAGATCGCGTGGCTGCGCGAGGACATCGATGCTGCGATCGCGCGCGTGTTGGACCAGGGTCGCCTGATCGGCGGCCCCGAGGTCGAACGCTTCGAGGCCGAGCTCGCGGCGTGCGCGGGGGCATCGCATGCGATCGGGGTGTCGTCCGGATCCGACGCGCTTTTGTCCGCGCTGTGGGCGCTCGGCGTCGGGCGCGGAGACGAGGTGGTGACCACGCCGTTTTCGTTCTTCGCCACCGCCGGGGCCATCTGGCGACTCGGCGCCCGCCCCGTGTTCGTCGACATCGATCCCGCCTCGCTCACTCTCGACCCAAACCGCGCCGCCGCCGCGGTCGGCGGCCGCACCCGCGCGCTTCTGCCCGTCCATATTTTTGGCCACCCGGCCCCGATCCCCAGCGCGGGCGATACGCCCGTCATCGAGGACGCCGCGCAGAGCCTCGGCGCGGCGCCTTTGCGGGGACGGGCCGCTGCGCTGAGCTTTTTCCCCACCAAGAATCTCGGGGCGCTCGGCGATGCCGGCGCCGTGGTCACGAGCGACCCGAGCGTCGCCGAGCGGGTGACGCTCCTTCGCGCACACGGCGCCCAGCCCAAGTATCACCACCAGATCGTGGGAGGAAACTTCCGCCTAGACGCCCTTCACGCCGCCGTGCTTCGCGCCAAGCTTCCGCACCTGGAGCGATTCACCGCCGCGCGGCGGGCGCGAGCGCGACGCTATCGCGAGCTATTCGAAGCCGCGCCCGTGCCACCCGAGCTACGCCTCCCCGCCCACGACGAGCGGCACGTGTACAACCAGTTCGTCGTCCGCGCGCCTTTGCGCGACCCGCTCGCGCGTCATCTCGCGGCAGCGGGAATCGCCACGGAAGTCTATTATCCCGTTCCGCTTCACCTTCAGCCCTGCTTCGCCGAGCTCGGCTACCGCGAGGGCTCGCTCCCCGAGGCGGAGGCCGCGTGCCGCGAGGCGCTCGCGCTCCCCATCCACCCCGCGATCACCGGCGAGATGCAGGCGCGGGTGGTCGACGAAATCGCCCGCTTCTACCTGTAGCCGCGCCGGCGGCTCGAGCGGTGACGAGCCTCGTGGCCGCGCCGGGCTCGACGCAGCGCCCGTGAGCGTCGGCTCAAAATCCGGCCTGGTCGCCGAGCTCGATGGGGCACACGTCGCTCACGCCGCGATTTCCGTGGGCATCTTCGGCGATCGCGACGATGTCGTTTTTCCCCGCCATGAGCGGGATGCGCAGCTCGCCGTCGTCGTCGGCCTGGCCGATGAAATCGCTGTGCTCGGCCGTGACTTGAATCAGGCGCTTCTCGGCGTCGGGCGATACCACGCGCGCGTCGATCATGACCTCCCCCGACTCGGGGTCGACATCGACGCCGTCGTCCACGACGTCGCCGCACTCGAGGTCGCTCGGATCGACGAACTGAAGCGCGACCGAGGGCGGCGCCGTATCGACGTGGATCGTCGCCGGCGCCCGCGTGGTGATCCCGCCCTCGCTCACCACGCGGGTCTCGCAGTCATAAGAGCGCACGCAGTACGCTTCCTCGCACGCCGTGATCTGCATCGTGGTGTGCGTGCCCGCAGCGGCGGGCGCAGACAGCTCGCCGAACACGTCGCAGGTGGTCACCACCTCGCGGCCTTCACAGGCCGGGTCTACGGACACCGCCAGCTCCGTTTGTAGGCCCTCGGCGAGCGGCTCGGCGTCTTCGGTGACGACCTCGGTCGGCGCCTCGTGGGCGATGGCGCAGCCGTCGGTGGCGTAGGTGACCCGGCGCGTCGCCACGCAGGTGTTCCCGGCGTAATCGCTCACCGATAGCTCGATGTCCACGTCGCCGGGGGCGTCGAAGGTGGCGACCGCCGTCGTTTCCCCGTCCTTCACGGGGGTTCCTTCCAAGGTTTGCGCGCCTACGGCGAACGTGGCCGAGTCGGGGTCGACATCGTCCCCGCCCGCCACCCCCACGAGGGTCACTTGGGTCCCGCTGCGGTCGGGGTCTTCATCTAGCTCGGGGATGATGCTGTCTCCGTCTGCGGGCGCGGCGATCTCGCAGGTGGGGGGGTGGGAGTCCACGAACACCGTATGGGTGTCGGACGCGGCCGTCGTCGCGCCCTCGCGCGAGCTGCACGCGGCCCGGACCGCTTGCGCTCCCTGGCCGAGCGTCGCGCGGAGCTGCGCGGTACCGCGTTCCCCGGTGACGCCTCCATCGACCACGTGCTCGTTTGCCGAGGCGAGATCGAGCACGGTCAGCTCGACGTCGTAGTCCGGGTGGGTCTCGATCTCGAAGTTGGCCTGAAAGTCCGGTTGGCTCGGGTCGCCGTCCTCGTAGGCGGTTAGGACCGGAAGCGGGTCGTAGTACTCGTTTGGGACTGGCTCGGGGGTGATGCGAAGGTCGCAGCGCGCCTCCGGCACGCCCCGCACCTCGACCTCGTCGGTGCCGACGCCGCAGTTTGCGTAGCTCGCCCGGGCGCGGAGCGACACCTCGCCAGCCGGGATTGCGACATCTCGAAACGTCACCTTGCCCGCGTCGTCCACCGTCGCCGTGTAGGTGGAGACGGCGTCGTCCCGGTCGCGAACCTCGAGCTCGAGGGTCTCTCCCTCGCCGAGATTCGTGCGCGCCTTGACTTCGACCTCGAGGGTCGGGTCGTCGGTCCGGTCGTCACCCGGCCCGATCTCGGCAAAAGCCGCGGGCGAGGTGATCGCGACGTAAACCTCGAGCGGACAGATCGGGCCGTCGCCGCAGGCCGGCGCCGCGGCCAAGCCTGCCGCGGCTGCGGCGAGCACAAGCGCGCCGGCGCCACCCCTGCCGACGCCTCCGCCCCTTCGTGCTATGGCCGGCTGGGACATGTCTTTCTCCTGTCCGCGCGCCACGTGCGCGTGAGTTCTCGAGGTGCCGGCGCACCTTGGAGTCCGCCGCCGGCGCCAGGCGCGGAGAAGTGCTCGATCCCCGCGATCTGCCTGCAGAATACGAGCCGCCGGTGCCGGCATCAAGGCGCCAGGTCTGGGGCATAGGCGCTAAGCCGAAATGCCGCAGCGCGTGAGACCTGCGTCATGCTCCCCAGGGCGGCTCCCATGCGAAAGTAAGTCCCGTAGAGTTGACACGTTAGCCCGCAGATCCCTACTGTGTTGTTCACTGGTGGGGAGGGGGTTTTATGTCCAAGGTTCGCCATTTCAGCATCGCCCTTACACTGGCAGCGCTCGTGGCCAGCGCCGGCTACCTCCGCGCGCAGGCGGCCGAGGGCGAGATCCCGGACGTCACCGTGCCGGACGACGAGGAGATCGCTGAGCTGTCGGGCGACGAGCTGCGCGAGCGCGCCACCGATCTCATCGGTGCCATGCAGGCGATTCACGAGCACACCGTAGAGCTTCAGAGCAGCGCCCGCGAGGGCCGCGACGTCATCCGCCTCAACTGCGTCAACGAAAAGCTCCTCGAGATCAAGCAACTCCTCAACATCGCGGAGGCCTCGCGGAGCGATTTCGTCGAGGCGAGCGTCGCGGCAGATGACGCGTCCACGAGTCATCACTTCAGCCAAATCGCCATCGCCTACGAGAGCATCGACGACCTCGGCGAAGAGGCCAAGGGTTGCGTCGGCGAACGGGCCGTGTTTCACGGCGAGTCGCAAATCGACTTCGAGGGCCCCGATCTCCTCGCGGATCCCACGGCCGAGCCCCCGTTTCCCGACTTCGAGATCTCTGACCCGGGCTATGGGAGCGGATACTACTAAATGAAGAGCGGCGGCGGGGCCACTTGGGGGCTGTGCATTCGCCTTTAGTTTGCGCCTATGTATCGCGTTTCGACCATCGGCGCGCTGGCTGTTTGTGCCTTCATCGCTACGCCCGCGCTCGCGGAGCCGGGCCGGATTCTCGAGGGGAACGGCTATCGGCTCAGCGAGGGTGTCGTGCTCCACTCGAGCGCCGGCGCCGAAGGCGGGGTCATCTCGAATGTCTTTTACGAGGATGACGATCCGGTCGCGTCGGGCATCTTGCGCATCGCGGGGGACGTTCGCGTGTCCTCCCGGGACGGCGCACGGCTCTCCGAGGGGTCGCGCCAGCGGCTGAGCTTCGACGCGGGCCTAGGGCTCGGCTATCAGGAGTACTTGTCTGGCAACGCCACCGTGCGAGCTCAGCGCGATCTCGACATCGACGCGTTCGGGAACCTCGTGGCGTTTCCCGATGGCGATTTGTCCTTCGAGCTCGACAACCGCCTGCGGCGCGTGAGCCGGCCGACGAACTTCGAATCGACGCTCAAGCTAAACCGGCTCGTCAACGAGCTGTCCTTGGGGCCCGACTGGCGACCCGGCGGCGGCACGATGACTTTCGGGCTCCGGTACAGGAACCGCCTCGACTTCTTCGAGCGAAGCGACGCGCCCTATCCCGATCGTGTTCACCACAGCGGGCACATCGAGGCGGCCTGGGACTTTCTTCCGGCGACGACCTTCTCGTTCGACGGCTCGATCGGCTACTACGACACGATCGGCGACTCCGTGCTCACGAAGAACCGGGCCACCAACTACCAGGGGATGCTCGGCCTGTCCACGGCGATCACCGAGCGCACGGGCGCCGAGGGGTACGCAGGGTACAGATACACCGACTACGACGCCGGAGAAAACTTCTCGGGCGTCGTCGGCGGGCTTTCGCTCTCGCACTACTACAGCCCCGTCGGCATGGCGTCCGTGGGCTATGAGCGCGTAGTCCAAGATTCGATAAACGCCAACTTCTTCAAAGACCATCGCATCCACGCCGGCGCGACGCAGCAGATCGAACGCTTCGTCTTGGGAGCCAGCGGGGACATTCGCTTTCGCGACTACGTCGGCGTTCCGGACGCGGCGGCGGGCGAAAGCGACCGGCGCGAGGATTTCATCGTGGGGAGCAACCTCGATCTTCGCTACCAGATGCAAAATTCGATGCAGGCGTCGCTCCGTTACCGGGTTGCGCGCGTGCAGACGGATTTCGTGCCTGGCGCCGCGGAGGATGGTGACCCCTCGTACGTGCGCCACATGGTGCTCGCCGGGTTCCGCGCCGCGTTCTAAGCCGCGCCCGAGTGGCGGTCGGGGGGCGTGCCTTCAAACCGGTCGCCGCTCTAGGTTCCACTCGCAGGACCCATGGAATTTCAGGCATTAAAGCCGTGATCATACGGGTCGCGGTCGCGGGCGCCGGGTACTGGGGCATCAACCACGTGCGCGTCTTCGCCTCCGATCCGGGCGCCGAGGTGGTGTGCGTCTGCGATCCGGACCCCGAGGCGCTCGTCCGCGCCTCGGCATTCGCCCCGCGGGCCAGCTTGGTGGCTGACTTCGAGGCCGCCCTCGATGACCGCGTGGACGCGCTCGTCATCGCGACGCCCGCGCCGACCCACGCGCCGCTCGCGCGGCGCGCGCTTCGCGCGAACAAGCACATCCTCGTGGAAAAGCCCGTCGCGCTGTCGGCGGCCGAAGCAAGGCGGCTCGTCGACGAGGCGGCGCGCCGCGAGCGCGTCCTCCTAGCCGGCCACCTCATGCTCTATCATCCGGTGGTCCAGCGGCTGAGCGCGCTCCTTCGCTCCGGCGAGCTGGGCGAACTCTACTACCTGTACGCGCGCCGGGTGAATCTAGGCCGGCTGCGCCGCGATGAGAGCGCCCTGTGGAGCTTCGGCCCTCACGATCTGTCGCTGATCGATGCCTTCATGGGCGAGCTTCCGGTGAGCGTTACCGCGCGCGGCGAAAGCTACCTGCAGGCCGGCGTCGCCGACGTCGTGTTCGTCACGCTGCGCTACCGGA
>SLNH01000442.1 GCA_007133195.1 Nannocystineae bacterium
CCCCTGGCAGGGGCGAGGGCGGGCGCAGGCCGGTTCCTTCCCACCCGTATCCTCGCTACTCCTCTCGATTGTCGTCTTTCCGTGGTTCACGACTTCCGCCGTGAACCACTAGGCGGCGAGCGGCGCCGTGCGGTGAAACCAGGGCCTGGCGGTTTCGAGCTGAGCGGCGAGCCGAAACAGGGTGGCCTCGTCCCCGAACCGGCCGGTGAACATGGCGCCGACCGGTAGGCCCTCCGCGTTCCACCAAAGGGGTACGGACATCGACGGGCGACCGGTGAAGTTGGCGAGGGGGGTGAATGCCGCAACGCTGAACGTGGACTCGGCCGCGCGCTGGATCACGCCGGGCAGCCTCAGCGCAGGCCCCACACCGCCCCGGATGATCGCGCGCTCGACCGCGCCGAGGACGCCCTTGGAGTGCAGCGCGCCGTGGGGCAGCGCCACGCGCCCGAGGGTCGGCGACAGGATCGCGTCGTAGGCATCGAATCGGTCGGCGATGCGCCGCGACTCGGCTTGGAGCGTGCGCACGGCGGCGGCCAGATCCGTGGCCCTAAGCTGCCGGCCGAGGAGCGCCGCCAGCCAGGTTTTCGTCTCGAGGTCCCCGGCTCCCGCGCGCCGCCCGCGCGCGCGCTCGGCCGCTTCCACGTCCGCCGCCGTGTGCGCGGCGATCACCGTCAAGAACGCAGCGGCGAGCTCGCGCCGATCGTGGTCCGGGGCGACCTCGACGACGCGGTGGCCGAGCGACTCGCACAGCTCGGCCGCGTCGCGCGCCGCGCGCAGACAATCTCGATCGACCCCCGCGGACAGCGCCGGCTCCACGACGAGCGCGATGCGGAGCGCGCCGGGCTCGAGTTCTAGCTCGTCGACATAGCGCCCCGCTGGTGGCGGCGCCCAATACGGAGCTCCGACGCCGGGACCCGCGGTGACGTCTAGCGCGGCGGCGCTGTCGCGCACGGATCGGCTCAGCACGTGCTCCTGCGAAAACCCGCTCCAGCGCTCGCTCGCGTCGGGCCCCGGCGGCACGCGCCCGCGCGTGGGCTTGAGTCCGAACAGCCCGCAGCACGCCGCCGGAATCCGTATCGAACCGCCGCCGTCGCTCCCGTGCGCAAACGGCACCATTCCCGCCGCGACCGCGGCGGCCGCCCCGCCGCTCGACCCGCCCGGCGTGCGCCCGGTGTCCCAAGGGTTTTTCGCCGCGCCGAACTGGACCGGCTCGGTCACCGGCAACATCCCCAGCTCGGGTGTGTTCGTCTGGCCCAAAATAACGAGGCCCGCCTCCCGGTAGCGGCGAGTGAGCTCGCTGTCCTGGCTGGCGAGCGCATCGGCGAAAAATCGGCTCCCAGCCGAGGTGATCTCGCCGCTGACCGTCACGTGGAGATCCTTGAGCAAAAACGGGACACCGGCAAAGGGCCCCTCTGCGCGCGGCGACTCCGCGCGCGCCTTGTCGTAACGCGTGCGCACCACCGCGTTCACTCGGGGGTTGTTCGCCGTGATCCGCGCGATCGCCGACTCGAGCACCTCGGCTCTGCTCACGTGCCCGCGTCGGATGAGCTCGGCGAGGCCGTGACCGTCGTACGTGGCGTACTCGCGAAACTCGCTCACCGCGTCTCCCCGGCGTCGCCGCCGCCCGTCCGGTGCCGCCCGGGCGCGCCGGGGGCGTCCGGCTCTCCGTTCGCAGGCGCCCCCGACCCACGCGCAGGCCGCTCGTCTCGCGCGTTTTGGTCCGAATCGACGCGCGTTTTGCCCGACGCAGCGCCGCCACCGCCTTGGGCGCCCTCGGCATCGTCGCGACGCTCACCGCCCGACTGGTCCTCCTCCAACGCCTGCTCGTCTTCCCAGTCCTCCTCGACCTCTTCGCCCTCTTCGTCCTCCCAGTCCTCCTCCTCGTCCCAGTCTTCCTCGTCTTCCTCGTCCTCCTCACCCTCCTCGTCCTCGTCTTCCTCGTCCTCCCAATCCTCGTCGTCCTCTTCGTCCTCCCAGTCCTCCTCCTCGTCCCAGTCGTCCTCGTCCTCTTCGTCCTCCTCGCCTTCCTCGTCCTCCCAATCTTCTTCGTCTTCTTCGTCCTCGTATGCCTCGTCCCACTCGCTTTCGTCCCCCCCTTCCGGCGCGGCTCGCTCAGCCGCGTCGGAAGGAGCCGCCGCTTGCTCGGACGCGCCGTCGTGAGCGCGCCCCTCCGCGCCAGCGGGACCAGCCGCGCCGATTTCGCCTCGCGCCGCGTCCGCGGCGTCGCCGCCGGAGACCGCGAGCGCCGCCCCACCGCCTGCCGCCCGTTCGGCCTCCTGCTTCGTGTATTCGAGCAGGAGCTGATCCATCGGCGCCTCCCCGCGCTCGGACGCCTTGCGCTCCCACTCGCGCCCCCGCTCCACCGCCATGTCGGCGATCTCACAAAGCGCGTCCGAAAAGCTGCGCCCGCTGGCGGTAGCGCACTGCATGTACGCCGCGCCGTCGGCGAGATCCGGGTTGGGGTTCACCTCCAGGATGTAGACCTCGCCCTCCTCGTCCACCCGCATGTCGATGCGAGCGTAGTCGCGGCACTCCATCGTCTTGAACGCCTTGACCGCGACATCTCGAATCCTGGCCTCGATGCTCTCGTCGAGATCCTGCGGCGGCACCACCGCGTCCATGGAGTAAAACACCTGGCTGTGGGGATCCCACTTGGCCTTGAACGAGATGATCTGCGGACGCCACTCCCCTTCCGGGTTGAACTCCGAGTCGTCGAACTCCATTTCGAAAAGCGGCAAAACCTCGGGCGGATCGTTTCCGAGCAGCGCCGCGTGAATCTCGCGGCCCTCGATGTACTCCTCCACGACCAGCGCCTGTTCGAACTCTTTGAGCGCGTGGCGGACGCGCTCTTGCAGCTGCGCGTAGCTGTGGACCACCGAGGCCGGCTCGATGCCGCCGGAGGCGTCCTCGAGGCTGGGCTTCACGATCAGCGGGTAGGTGAGCCCCTGCTCCTCGGGATCGGGAACTGGCTCACGGTCCACGCGAATGAAGTCGGCGGTAGGGAGACCGGCGGCCTCGAGCAGGACCTTCGCCCGATGCTTGTCCTGGCAAAGCAGGAGCGAGCGGGCGGAGCAGCCCGTGTAGGGCGTCCCGAACAGCTCGTAGAGTCCCACGATCGAGGTCTCCATGAAGTTGTCTTCGTTGAAGTACTCGATGAGGTTGAACACGGCGTCGGGGCGGTGAAACCGAATCGCGCCGATGAGCCGGTCGATCTCGTCCTCGACGTTGACGCAGCGCACATCGAACCCTCCTTCGCGGAGAGCGTCGAGCATGGCGTCTAGCTCCTCCTGCACCGTCCCCACGTCGGGCGCGAGCCGCGTGGGATCCCAGGAAAGAGGCCTGGGCCCGTCGCGCCGCCAGCGCTCGTAGACGTCTTCTTCAGTCTGGTTCCACAAAACCAGGATGCAGCCGCGGTCTGCCATAGCGAGGGACTCCTTGCCGGGAGGAATCATCCGTGAAGATCCCGGGTTGCGCAACTGCGGAAGCGTCGCGTAGGTTAACGAAAGAACAACGAAGATGCGAAAGTGAGCGCCGCGCGCGCCTGCGGCGATCCCCTCACGGGCGGAGGACGAGCGTGGGCCTATACCGACAGCCAAATGATTGGACCTGCGGCCCGTTCGCGCTCAAGCATGCCCTGGTCGTGCTCGGCCGGCTCACCGACGAGGCGACGATCGCCCGCGTGGCGCATCCACATTGGTGGGCGGGCACCGACGAGGTGAAGCTCGCCCGGGCCGCGCGGCGCTTCGATTGTGAGCTCCCGATGATCCGCCGCACGGAGTCTGACCGCGCCCGCGGCGCGCTCATCCGCTACGTGTCTCAGCGCGTGCCGGTGCTCCTGTGCGTAGACGACTGGGGCCACTGGGTGACGGTGGTGCGCCATGAGCAGCAGCGGTTCGTGCTGCTCGATTCGCGCCGGGAGCCGGTGGTCAAGGTGGTGACCTGGCCGAAGCTCCGCAGTCGATGGCAATACACGGACCACGATCGCGATGAGCTCCCCAAGACCGTCTACGACCTCCACCCGGTCAAGCCCCGGTTTCGCGTTCCCTTCGCCGCGCAGTTTTCCGTAGAGCGCGCGCAGTTCTTACGGCGGCCGGAAAACGCGGATCTCGCCGCCTACTGGGACGACTACCTCGGGGACCTGTTGGAGATCTGCCGGCCGCGCTCGTCGCGCGCGGCCTACGACCTGTCGATGGGCGAGTTTTTGCGCAGGCATCAGGAGACGCTGGTCGCCCGCCTCCGCTATTGGCACGGCGACGTGGAGCGGGACGCGGTGACCCGCCTTCTGCGGAATTTCCGCTTCGTCGCCGAGACCTACGGCCTCGTCATCCCCGCAGCGGGCGCGCGCCGAGCGCTCGTCGATATGTCCATGTTGCTCGGGATGTGGGCGGCGTCGAAGGACGGCGTGGGGGACATGTACGGCAGCCAGGAAGTGAAAACGCGCCGGCGCAAGCGCCGGCGGGCCAGGCGGCCATCGTAGGCGCGGCCACGTTCGTCGCCCGGCCGCTCAGCGCCCCGCCGGCTCGCGGTGAGGTATCCTCTCGCCGTGACGGCCTCGAGCGCAGGGCGCGCCGCCCTCGGCAAGCGGCGCCAGCAGGTGATCGACCTTTTAACCGAGCACTTCTCACGGGACGAGCTCGACGTAGACGAGTTCGAGGAGCGCGTCGGGGAGGCTCACCGCGCCGGCGATGTGGCGTCGTTAAACGCCTTGATCGCCGACTTGACGGGGTGCGACGAGCCAGGCGAGGCGAGCGTGGCGCTCGCGGGCGAGGGCGGACAGCCGAACGAAGAGACGGCCCTCGCCCCGGTGCGACCGGCGATGAAGTCGGTGGTCGCCGTGCTCGGCAACAGCGTGCGCGAAGGATCGTGGCGCGCTCCGGAAAGGCTCCGGTCGATCACGGTGCTCGGCGACACCACCTTGGACTTTCGCGAGGTCGCGCTTCCCGCAGGGGTCACTGAGGTGAGGCTTTACTGTGTGCTCGGCGAAGCGCGCGTCATCGTGCCGCCCGAGCTGTCCGTCGAGTGCGAGGGCATCGGCATCTTGGGCGACGTCAAGACCGTGGAGCGCGCCCCGCCGGTCCCCGACGAAAGCCGGCCGCAGCTGCGCGTCACGGGCGTCGCGGTCCTCGGCGACGTGGACGTCGAGATGCGCCTGCCCGGCGAGAGCAAGCGCGACGCGAAGCGGCGGAGAAAGCGCAAGCTCCGCGAGGCGAAGCGGCGGCGCCCCGAGCTGGGCAGCTAACATCTCGGCAGCCTCCCTCGGCACGACTAGACTAGTCGCGCGCCCGGGCCTTCACCGCGCGCCAAAGAAGCGCGCCGCCCGCCGCCCACACGGCCAAAAGCGGCGCCAGCGAGGCCAGCCCGGGAAGACCGATAATCTGGCCTAGGTTCCACGCGTAGCGGGGCCCACCCTCGGGCGACACCCTGCTCTCGATACTCTGAGGATTGTCGGCGAGCTCGCCGGCGAAAAACCGCGGGAACAGGAAATCGCCGAACGGGCGCGTGTGCTGCACGGGCACCTCGGGCTTGACCGAGGTCGCCACGAGCATGAGACCGATCGACACCGCGACGAGGATCGCCGCCAAGACGGCGCCGGCGCGCCTGACCCGGACGCCGGCCCGTGACAGCCCGAGCCCCGCGGCGCCCACCGCCAAAAACGGAATCGCCGGGATCAAATACCGCGGGCCGACCGTCCATCCGCCCTCCCAGTCGACGAGCGAGGCGTTCATCCACACGAACAACACCGGCACCACGGCGAAAAGCGCGGCCTCGCCGCGAAAGCCCCGCCGCCACAACATCGCCGTGCCCGGGAGCGCGAGGACAAGCCACGGCGCCGAGAAGAACAGCCCCCGATAAGGACTGCCGAGGATCCCCCACAGCGCCTCGCCGCTCGGCACGCCGAGGCCCATGAACACCCCGGCGTGGCGGTGGGGCTGCGTCGAATACTCATAGGGAAGCGTAAGTGGCCCCCCGAACGCGATCGCGTGGTATGCGGCGACCGCGAGCCCCGGCCCGGCCAGCCCGAGCGCCACCCATCCCAGCCTGGACAGCGGCCTCACGAAGGCCGCCGCGTACACCAAACAGGGGATGACGGCGAGCGCCGTGGGATACTCGACGGCGATCGCGAAGCCGAAAACCGAGCCTGCCGCAACCAGCGCCCCGCGGCTCGGGCCAGACCCGCCGCCGCCGCGGCGAGCAGAAACGAGCGCATACAGGCCGATGACCACCAA
>SLNH01000071.1 GCA_007133195.1 Nannocystineae bacterium
GGGTATCGCGGGGGTCACGTGCCTGGGTTCCAGATGGTGAGAAATGCGACGGATCTCAGCGGGAGTGACATCCGACGCCGCTTGCTCGGACGAGCCCTGCGCGTCAAAGCCCGAGCAGGCCGCGCTTTAAGCGCTCGTTGGGCGGATCATCGCCGAGCCAGATGCCGATCAGCGCCCGCCCGAAAGCCTCGTCGCCGGTGATGCCGCGAGTCTCCCCGTTCACGGCGACCTGAACACCCCGGCCCGGCAAGTAGCTGAAGGTGAGGGTGTCACCGGAGCTGAACGACGACAGCCAGCCAATAACCCGCTCCACGTCATACTGGATGGCGGCGTAGTCCTCGGCGCTGCTCTGAAACCCCTCCTCGAGCGCCTCCGCCATGTCGCTCTCGCTCACGCTTCGCACGAACTCGAGACGCATCACCTTTACCTGCTCGGAGCTTATGAGGAACTCGGCGTTTTCTGAGGGCTCCTCCACGTAAAGCCCCGCGACGTACACATCCACCCGCAAAAACGTCGCCTGACGAATCCCCATCCCGTTCAGTGTCAGCTCGGTGCCGAACGCCGTGATCCGGTCCGGCATCGTCACCCCGCCGACCGTCTGACTCGCGGAGACCGGACTCACCGCCACCATCACCAACGCGAGCGCGAGCGCCCAGGTTCCGCGCTTCATGATAAACCTCCTTACGGAGAGCGAAGCAAGAACCACACCTGAGGAGCTTTGTATGACGGCACTCGTCACCGGGGCGACTGGATATATCGGGCAGAGGTTGGTCGCGCGCCTACTCGAAGCTGGCGGCAGCGTGCGCGCGTTGGTGCTTCCCGGCGAGGATACGCGGGCGCTCGAGGGCGCGGAGGTGGTGTGGGGCGACGTGTCGGAGCCCGAGACCCTTTGGGCGGCGTGCCGGGGCGTGCGGCGGATCTACCACCTGGCGGCGCGCGTGGGGGATTGGGGCCCCGAGGCAGAATTTTGGACCATCAACGTGGAAGGCACGCGTAATGTCCTTCGAGCCGCCGAGCGAGCCGACTGCGAACGGGTGGTCATGGTCTCGAGCATCGTCATCTATGGCTCACAGCTGCGCACGGCCACGTGCTCGGAGGACCTCGCGCGCGAGCCTGGTGTCGGGCCGTACAGCCGCACCAAGGCGGCGTCAGAGAATCTGGCGCTAACATGGCACGCCGCCGGTCGAGTGCCGGTCGCGGTGATCCGCCCAGGCAACGTGTTCGGGCCGGGCGCCCCCCTGTGGGTCGACTCGCTCACCCGCGTGCTGCGCGCCGGACGCGGGCTGCTTATCAGCGGCGGTGACGGCGACGCGGCGCTCGCCTATGTGGACCACGTCGCAGAGCTGATCGCGCGGGCGGGGGAGGCGGCGGCCGCGGCCGGGCGCATCTACAACGCCACCGACGGCGGCGGCGTGAGCTGGCGACGCTACCTGAGCGACCTAGCTCGGCTCGCCGGCGCCAAGCGGCCGCGCGCGAGCGTCCCCTACGGCGTGGCGTACACGCTCGCTGCGGCGATGGAGCACGGCTACGGCTTCCTTCGCCGGAACCAGCGTCCATTATTGACGCGCGATGCGGCGATGCTGCTCGGCTCGCGAGCCCCGGTTCCCATCGGGCGCGCGATGGCCGAGCTCGGCTTTTCGACCCAAGTGAGCTACGAAAACGCGATGGAGCTCGTAGCGGCGAAGCTTCATCGGCGGCCCGCCGCATGAGCGCCATCTCATCGGAGAGCGCTGCGTGCGGCCGAGCGCGCCCTCGAGGAGCTGGCCGGACGAGATGAAAACGTCGTAGCCGCCTCAGCTCGGGGCGACGGAATTGCCACACCGAAAAAGAATCAGTCACACGCCGGAAAGTCCTCGGCTTCTGTCGGATCGTCGTCGTACTCGTCCAGATCCGTACACCGCAGCACCTGCTCGTCGTCCGTGACTCCTGAGGGCTGGTAAGGCGCGTACGCGGCGACCTCGCCGTCGGCCGAGCAGTACCACGCCGGCGCGTCATCGATATCGGGTGACGGCGCCGTGCATCCATACACGGCAGTTCCGAGCCCACAAGCCGCGTCCATATCGTAGACGTCGCCTTCGTGCGCTTCACACTCCGCCGGGCAGCAATCCTCGCCGGTGCAGGGCATGGCTTCCTCGAGCGCGCACGTCACCGGCGTGGTTTCGCCGGCGTCGGGCTGGGCCTGGTCATCGGTGGACGTAGCGTCGCCGCAAGCCACCCCGAATATCACCAAACACAAGATCGCGATGCGAACAAAGAACATAGTGAGAGCTCCAGTGATTCGGCGCGCGGATCGATCGCGCTCGCCGGTCCCGACCATGCTAAAGCGAAACCCAAAGCCCGCAGGTGACGGCCATCACGCGGCGTTCGCTCGCTGCGGAGGGCCGAAAATCCCATCGCATACCTGAAAAGCCGGCGGTGCTCGCCGGTCCGACAGCCGTGCCGAAGCCAAAGCGCATCCACGAGCGCTGCGGGGCATCCAAGTCTCGCCGATGCAGACGTTTTTGACCTACGCCTCATTCCGACGAACCGCTCGCGTACTCGACGAGCGGCGGTTGGGCAAGCACCGCGCGGAGGCGCTGCAGGTGATGCGAGCCCTACGGATCGAAGGCTATGGGTGGCGGCACCACCCGGTGGCGAGGCCGGCTCTGCGCTCAGAATGATATCCTAATAGCCATGGCACTCATCGAGCCGAGGCGATCGCGAGGGTTTGATCCGACGCCGCTGGTATTTGCCGGCGTTCTCGGCTTGGGGGCTGTCATCTTGGTCGGCGCCCTGATCGGCACCGGTTTGATTCGCTGCAGCTGGCTCGATACCGAAAGCAGGGCGCCTGAGTTCGGAGAGCGACGAGCCGAGCGATTCCTGAAAACTCTTGTGGCCAGCGATTACGAAGCCGCGTCTTCTCACGTGCGCGTCACGGTGCAAGACGACTTCGAGGATATACAAGAGCGGTTGCGTGCGGCGGATGTGCTCACCGATGTGCGTAGCTTCGAGTTAGAGGGCTACGAGCCCACAACTTACGAGGTGCCGGGGTACGCGGTCGAGGTTGAGCAGGCGAGGGTCCCTGGACAGTTCACAGCCCGCGGAGGTGACTATCGCTTCGAGGTCGTCGTTGAGGCCAGCGGCCGCGATTGCTGCTACGTCCTCGATTTCGTCGTGGACGAGGAGCGGTTGCTCACCGCGCCTTGAATTCCTAATAGGACGCATAGCGGCGCCTGCGGGGTGTTCCGCGGCGGCTCATCCAGCGCAGAAGCCCTGGCACAAGAGCAGACCGATTGCAGCAGCGGGCTCGCCGCGCGGCGTCGCGCTCGGAGCGCGGAGTCCGAGTCGCGGAGTCGCGGAGCTCTTCGACGGCCGCCTCGAGTACGGTACCCCCACCTTCGGCGAGGTCCTCGGCATCGTACTCCACGACGACGTCGGGCTCGATTCGAACGGGGCCCACCATTCCTTCGGCGGAGCGCCTTGGCAGCCGGCCTGCGAACTGCCCCGTCTGGGGGCTGACTTCACCTAAGCTCCGCTGTAAGCCCCGCAAGCGAGCTCGAGCCGATGGATGAGCGGGGCGTGCAGTTCGCGTTGCACCACGCGGACAGGCCGTCCTCGCCAGAGAGTGCGAGCTCGTCGATGGCAGCGTGCAGCGCGTGCGCAACACCGATCTCTTCTTGTCGGTGGGCTACGAAAGGCAGACCGAGACATGCACGAGAGCAAGGTTGTCTCGACATATCACCTAACAGCGAGCCTTCGAGCTCTGCAACTCGCGCGCGGTCGCCACTGACGACCGCGTCGCCCTCGCGAGTGAGGTCCACATTCCGCTTATCGACGCGTACAGCGCCGACTTCGCAATAAGCCGGATCGCCTTTTTCCAGCAGGCCCGTGCACCTGGGGCCGCAGTTGCGGTGATGCAGGAGTGCGTGCGACACTGTTGGCACGGGCGTGTCGACACGGAGGACCATACATGGCGTCAAAACGATCCACGCCACCCAGGCGGGCGTTCAAAGCAGGACTTGTCGCTGGGCTCGCGATCGGCGCCGTCGCATGCGGCGAGCTGAGGATGCCGGCAATGGACGCTGCCGGGGGCGATGAAGATGGCGAAGCCGACGCGGACGGCGGAACCAAAAATGAGATTTCGATCGACCTCGAGCGCGAGCTCGACCTCCTCTTTATTGTCGAGGAATCGAGCGTGATGGAAGGGGTACAGGAGCAGCTCGCGGAGCACTTCCCTGCGTTCATGGAGGATCTCGAGTCCCTCCCAGGAGGGCTACCTAGCATCAATATCGGCGTTGTTTCCACGGATGTCGGCGCCGATCCCTCACCCGACGCCGATCCCGTCTTTGATTGCGAGGACGACGGCCACGACGGGCGGCTCATTGTGGGCGAAGACGACAGCGGCTGTCCGGGCCTCGACGACCCGTGGATCGAGGGCCGGCGAACCGACGACGGGACGGTGGGATTCAACTTCGGCGACGACCATGACCTCGACGATGTATTTTCGTGCATGGCCAGCCTGGGCACGGCGGGATGCGGCTTCAAGATGCCCCTAGAGGCGCTCTCGCGCGCCCTGGAACACCAGGATAACGAAGGCTTTTTCCGCGACGACGCCTACCTCGGCGTGGTCATCGTGACTGTAGAGGACGATTGCTCGGCGCATGACATGGAGATGTTCGCCGGCGGCCCTTTCGCCGATCTCGACTCGGAGCTCGGCCCCCTTGCGTCGTTCCGCTGCACCGACTTCGGTATTACCTGCGACGACGACGTAGAGTGCAGTCTCGAGCGGGATATGCGCTGTGAGGGGGGGCGCGAAAACTGCGAGCCGAACCACGACTCGCCCTACATGTATCATCCCGATCATTACGTCGATATCGTTCGCGAGTTCAAAGGCGATCTCGACCGCGTGATCGTCACGGGTATCTGGGGCGACTCCGGCCCGATCGAGATCGCACACGAGCTCGTTAACGACACCGAGTACGCACGGAGCCTGCCCACCTGCGAGCTCCCCGAGAGCGCAGCCCCTCCAGAGTTCCCCGATGCGCGGGACGTTTACCCGCCGAACGCGCCGGTGAGGCTAGAGACCTTCCTTGGCGCGTTTCGCGCGAGTGAAGCCGCGTCGATCTGCGAGGAGAGCCTCGACGGCCCGGTCGACCGTATCGCCGCGCGCTTCATCAATGACATCGGATCACTGTGTGTGGAGGGCGACCTCCTCGACACCCAACCCGACGAGGACGGGATCCAGCCCGAGTGCTCGGTGGCTGACGTCCGCGATCCGGACACTGACAACGAGGAACGGTTCCCCCTGCCCGAGTGCCACAGCGACCGCTCCAACACCCCCTGCTGGGTCATGCAAGCGTCTGACGCCTGTGAGACGGCGACTGGGCTGGAGCTCGAAATCGACCGAGACGGCCGAGCGCCGCCATCGAATACCGAACTCCGCGTTGGCTGCGTCGTGGACTAGTGTCCGGACTAGGGGCATTGATCCGGTCCAGCCTGTTCTCGGGCCTCCGCCTGCGTTGCTCCTCCTCGAACGTACCCCCACCCTTCCTTCGTCGGTGCGCCTTGGCAGAGCCCCTGCGAACGGCGGTGTCTGGTGAATCAACGTCGATGATCCCGACACTAGGACGGCGAGTGCGAGCGCGGGACGGTGGCGCAAAAGGGGCGTTTTTCGCTCGAAGGCGAGAGTCTCGTACTCGAAGAAGAGCGCGCCATCGTCGTCTCCGGTGGCGAAAAGGATGAGGATCCCGCGCTGGGCTGCGTCCTTGGGGGGGGCCGAGCGCGAGGAAGCGGTGCGCGACGAGCCCGAGGCTCACACCATCGACATCGCGCGGCGCAGCGAGTCTGAACTCGAGCGTCCCGAGCAGGGCGATTATGTCGACCTGGGGGGATGTCCTGCATCGAGCGAGACAGCGTGGCGTACTGGCAGACGGCGGTAGACGATTCTTGGGCCGACTGGGACGGGTAGCTCGGCGAGTGGTCCTTCCTGTCGACCGAGTTCCGTCAAGGTCTCGTTGAAGACGAGCGAGGGGCGCTTGAGCTCTTAGCGGAGGCTCATCGGCCGACGCGTCTCGGAGGAGTCACCCGTTTTGGGTCGCGGCTGGCCGACCGTTGCCGCCGCTTTTGGTGGCGTGGTCGGTGGCGTCTTTAGTGGCGTCTCCGGTGGCCCGATGCGCCA
>SLNH01000275.1 GCA_007133195.1 Nannocystineae bacterium
AGGGTCTCGTCCACCGACGCGTACTGCCCCGTGAGGCCGATGAGTTGGCGAACGCGGTGAGCGTCGCGCACCACGTCGAACCCGCCCACGGTCGCGCGCCCGGCGTCCGGCTCGAGGAGCGTGGCGAGCACGCGCACCGCCGTCGTCTTGCCCGCGCCGTTTGGGCCGAGCAGGCCGAGCACCGTACCCGCCGCGACCTCGAGGTCACATCCGGCGAGCGCGGTGGTGGTTCCGAATCGCTTGACGAGCCCTTCCGCGCGGATCGTCGGCTCCATTCGGGGAGAGTCTATCCGGTTTCGGCGCCTGCGCGATGCGGTGGTGCCGGTTTCCGGGATCCCCTCGGGTGACAATCGATTGCCGCGAGGCGCTGTAGAGCGCCGCCGCCCCGTCGTGGTAGGCACGGCTGATGGCCGCATACTCCATTCGTTTCGTGCCCGTGTTCACGGTGGCCGCGCTGGTGCTGGCGTGCGCGGGCTCGGATGGAACATCGCCCGAGCCGGCGCCTGCGACCGAGCCGGCGCCGAGCGCCGCGGCGGATCCAGCCGATGACGCCGAGTCGCCCGAGCGCGCATTTTGGTCGCGCATCGCCGAGCTGTGCGGCGCGGCGTTCGAAGGCGAGCTCGTGGAGGGCACCGAGCCCGGCGATCAGGAGCTCGGGGGCGAGCGGCTCATCATGGACGCCCACACCTGCGAGGACGACGAGATCCGGATCGGGTTTTACGCCGGTGACGATCGCTCGCGCACATGGGTTTTGCGCGAGCATGACGACGGGCTCGCGCTTTCGCACGACCATCGCGAGCCGGACGGGACTCCGGAGGAGATCACGGGGTATGGGGGCGTCACGGCGGACGAGGGGTCGCCGGGCGAGCAGGCCTTTCACGCCGACGCGCACACCGCAGAGCTCGTGCCGGAGGCGGCCACGAACGTGTGGACCATGGAGATCGAGCCCGGCGAGCGCTTCGTGTACCGCTTGCACCGGGAGGAGGGCGAGCGTCGGTTTCGCGTCGACTTCGATCTCACGAACCCGACAGGCGATCCCGACTCCCACTAACGCGGGGACTTTTTTCCGCTCCGAGATCGCGGCCGGCACTGGCACCTCGCCGCGCGCGGTGTAGACGCATGTCCGCGCTCGGCGAAGCGCCTCGGAGCCCTACGCGCCGCGGCGGGCGATCTCGACGACGTCGGCCTCGGCGAGCTGTACGGGCTCGAGGAGCGACGGAAGGACTCCGACGGGCCGCACCTCGCCGCTGGTCAGCATGAAGAACTCGCCGGTGCCGCGCGTGGCCAACTGTTCGCTGATGCTCACGTCGGCGTCCGCGAACAGCGGCTGCATCTTTTGGCGCGCGGTGTTGCTCGTGATCTTGCCGAGCAGCCAAGTCCCGATGTCGTCGCGCGGGCGGTAGTCCAAAGCGCCCGGATTCTGGCTGGCGAGCAGCACGCCGAGTCCGGCCGAGCGCGCGCGTCTTAGGAGCTCCATGAGGGGATCTTTCGCGACGGGCTTGCCGCCGGCGGGCATGTAGAGATCGGCCTCATCGAGAAACAGCAGGGCATTGAGCTCGCCGGACGGCGCGCGCCTCGCCCACCGCGACAGCTCCATGAGGAGCCTCGCGACCCAAAACTGGCTCGCGCTCTCGTCGCTCAAAAACATCGTGCTTATGATGCTGAGCGGCGCGCGCCCGTCCTCGCGCCTCGACAAAAGCGCCTTGCAATCGAGCGGAGGCCCGGCGGCGAGCAGGGGGCCCCGTTCGATGCGCAGCATGTCGAGGCCCTCGACGAGCTGCTTGAACACCCGGCGGTCGAGGCGCCCGAGCTCGTTTATGAGCGTGGCGTCCTCGTCGGCGATGAACTCGATGAGCTCGCCAAGGCCCGCCTCCGCGCCCATCCGGCCCAACAGCTCGATCGCCTTCATGAGCACGACCCGGCGCTTGCGGTACGCCTCCGTATCCTTGAAATCCATCATCGCGCCGAGCGCGGCGGCGGCGTACTTCGCCGTGACGTCGCGATCTCGCCTCGACATCCTGGCCATCCCGGGCGGGATGGCGGGGATCGAGAGCGTGCGGCCCTCGGGGGCGCCCGGCGTGTACAGGGCGGGCGCCGCCGCGCGGCGGAGCGTCGGCTTGTCCAGGACGCTGTGCTGGCTGCGGCGCGGATCGTCCCACCACCCGTCACGGGCGTAGCCGGCGAGCTCGCCCCGGCGATCGACGGCTATGACGGGGACGCCGCGCGCCAACACCTGCTCGACGATCGACAAAGCGAGCGTCGTCTTGCCGCTCCCGGACTCCCCCAACACCGCGGCGTGCGTCGCGAGCGCCTTTGCGGGCAAGCGAGCCGGCGCCGAGCCGGCGCCGCCCGTGTGCCCGATCACCACGCCGTCTGGCTCTGCGGCCTGCGCGCGACCCTGATCCGGAACGGCGCGAGCTTTGACCGTGCGCACGGGTTCGGTATCGCGCAACAGGCGCCGCCGACCGTCCGCGCCTGCCGCCGCGGCGCTCGGCGCGCGCGGGGGTTTCAGGTCGCCGCGATCGAGGCGGAGGAGGTCGCGGATCGCCCGAAGCTTGGAAATGGGCCGCGACTCGGCCAGCCACGGCGCGAACCCGGCGTCTTCTCCCCACTCGCGAAAAAACGCGGACAAGGCCATCATCGTGCGCCAGTCGCCGTCTTCGGCCACGACCTTGCGCGCGCCCGCGCGGACGAGCTCGCCGAGCTGCTTGACCGTCTTGGATGCGCCTCCGGCGGGGAACTCGGAGCCGCGGACCAACACGAGCGTCGCGTCGCCGGCGGCGTCGGCGAGCGCGGTGAGCTGGCGCAAAAGCCCCCCGCCCTGGGGTGCCTTGTTGCAGATGCCGGCGACGAGCTGCTCGCGGCGCCCCGCGGGCCCGGGGGCGTCGATGCGGAGCAGGCTTTGTCCCGGGGACTGTTCGACGTCGATGCGGACGCCGAGCTCGCGCGCGCTCGCGCGCAGCCCCTCGGCGAGCACGCCCAGCAGCTCTTCGTCGCCCTCGGGCGGTACGCCAGAAAATTGGCTCTGGGTGTCGTTCCAAGCCCGCTCCATCGCCTCCTTCGCGTCCTCGTCCGCCCAGCTCGCGTCGGGCGTCACGTCCGGGGCGCGGGCCAAGCCGCCGGCCGCCTGGCAGCGCTCCTGGTACTGCCGGCACCAGTCGAGCACGTCGCGGGTGCGGAGGGTCGCGAGCGCGTCGAGCTGTTCGACCGGGATCGGAAAGCACGGCTCGTCGGGGTGGTAGCGCACGCCCTGGACGTCGTAGAGGAACTCGAGTCGCGTGGCCACGAGCGCTTCGATCTCGTCGCGGCTGCGACCGCTGGACAGAATCGCGGGGGCCGGATCGCGTTCGATGCGATCGAGGAGCGAGCGCGTGAGCGCGCCCTTCGAGCCCACCCATACGTCCTCGAGGCAGGACAGGACGACCACCGCCGAGGGGAGGCGCTCGCACAAGGAGCGCAGCACGTCGAGCGAGCGGCGAAACCGCTCCTCGGCGCGGTCGAGGTGGAACAAGTCTTCGAGCTGGTCGATGAGCAGGACGAGCGCCCCCTCCTGCGCCGCCCATATCAGCCGGCCGAGCTCCTCGATCATGTGCTCGGGATCGGTCTCGCGCGTTCGCGGCGCGATGCCGCCGAGGACGCGGCGATCGTAGTCCGTGAGCGATTCGCAGCGCAGGTAGCGCGAAACCCGGCTCTTGATGCGCGGATCGCGACGCTGCAGGTACAAGATGGCGCGCAACAGATCCGGATCGAAGTCCGAAAAGCTCGAGAGCAAAAGGTCGTCGACGAGGCGGCTTACGAGCTCGGCGCTCGCGTCGGGCTCGAGCTCGCCTTCGCGCAAGACCTCGAGGTCCTCCTCGCGAATGCCGCCCGGCGCCTCCGCGACGGCGTCCGACAGCGCCATGAGGCCCGATTGCTCGACCTCCGGCGGGTCGTAGGGGCGCTCGAGTGAGAACATGAGGTTCCCCAGCGCGTAGCGCGCGTAGTCCTCGGCGAGGGCGGACATCTGCATGTAGCCCGCGAACCCGGCGCGGCGACCGTGGACCTCGCTGCGGAACGCACGCATGAGGTGCGTCTTGCCGGCGCCGGAGTGTCCGAGCAAAAGCAAGATCCGGCCGCTTTCGCCGGCCTCCGGGCCTGCGCTGCGTTCGAGGAGCTTTTCGAACTTGCGCCGCGGCTCCGCGTGCACGCGCTCCACGTCGAACGGATCGCGCTCCCACACCTGGTGCCCGTGGGCGGTCGCCGAAAACACCGTGGGACCGTTCGGGTCGCAAAACGCGGTGACGCGGGGATCCTGCGCGCCTTCGCCGAGATCTTCGTCCACGGCGTCGATACGGCGCCTCAGCGCGATGAGCTCGGCGACCTCCTCGCGGGCGCGCCGCTCCTCGTCGCTCACGCCGCCCAGGGCGATCACGTCGTCGGCGATGCGCGGAATCAGCGCGGCGTAGGCGTCGAGCGCGGCGAAGTCGCCGGCCTCCTTGGCCACCCTGTGGCAGATTTTCAGCCCGAGCCATTTCGTGTACGGGCAAAGCTTCCCGAAAAGCCCGCGATCGCGGGCGAAGTACTCCAAAAACGCCCGGGCCTGCTCTTCGTCGTAGCGGCCCGCGAGCGGCGCGTACTCCTCCCGCTGCTTGGAAAAGAAGCCGGCCGCCGGATACAAAACGGCGCCGGTGTGTTCGATCTCCTCGCGCGTCGGCGGTCCGTCGGCGGTGACGGCGGCCTCGACGACGCGCACGCAGTCGGCGACGAGCGCCATCTTCGCGACCCAGCTCAGCGTGGTTCGGCCCGTCTCGCGGTGCAGCGCGTCTCGGATGTCACCGGGGATCAAGCGCTCGGGGTGATCGCCGGCGAGCGCGCGCTCGATGACCCGGATCACCGGGGAGAGCGCGCCCGCGAGGCTGTCTTCGGCGAGCACCGGTGTCGCGGCGGATGTCATGAGCTCCTCGGATCTCCCGTAACCAAAAAGTGAAAGGCGGCGTTTCTGTATCGGGCCTCGGACGCCTCGACCCGGGCGCGCTCCATCGCGGGGACGAAGTCGGCGCGCTCGAGGGTGAGCCAGCCGGCGCGGTGGGCGGCTACGAGCTTTTCCTTGAATTCGGCCTCACCAAGCCGCGAGAGCGCGGGCTCCTCGGCGTTTGCCCGCTCCCACAAAGCCGCGATGTAGACCTTGTGGTCGCCGAACCGGCCGCTGTCGTCGACTCGCGCGGCGAGGCCGAGCACCGTGCGCGCGAACGAGCCGAGGTCGGGGCGCGAGTCGGAAGATCTGGCGTCGCGGCTAGGGTAGGGCGCCAAGTCGGAAGCGCGCGCTTTGTCGGCGGGGGCCGATTCGCGGCTCGCGGTGGCGGGCCCGGCGACGGTCGCGGTGGAGGTCGCGGTCGCGGGCCCCGACGCAGCGGGGGCAGGCGCGAGCGGCGCGTGGCCGAAAAGCCAGCGGCGGCCCAGCGCGGTCCGCACCGCATCGGCGTCGGGCCGGCGGGCGCCGGTGGCGAGCGCGGTCACGAGCTTGCGGAGCTCGTCGATCTGGCCGAGCGCCTTGGCTCTGCGATCCGTCGGCGCCAGCCCGACACCGAGCGCGGGGAGCACGGCCGCCTTGACCTCGCGCCATGGCCGGGGGGAGCTCAGGCCGAGCTCATCGCGGATACGCGCGCGCCCCTCGCCCGTGAGGCGAAGCGGCGATGCCGTGATGGCGCCGCTATCGGCGAGCCGCTCGAGGGTTGCGTCGAGGTGCGCATCCACGGTTCGGGGGTCGAGATCGCGCCCGGCGAGTTGGGTGAGCGTGGCGCGTAGGTCGCTGCGGGTGGGCGCCTTTTTGGCGGTGGTATACAGCCGCGAAAGAAGCAGGAGCTCGAGGCGGGTGGGATCCGGGCTCGGCGTCATGACTGCCTTTCCACGGGCAGGCGCTCGCCCGGCGCTGGCGCGCCCCCACCGGTGGCGTTCGCGCGCGGGCGCCGTCGCGCGGTGCGGCGCGCGAGCTCGCCGGTCCGCCTGCACAGGGCCTGTCCCGGATAAATACTGCTCACGGTTCCCGCTCCAGTAGACTCCTGCGGCCCCGACGTTCGCAAGGGGCGCCGGCCATCCGAGGGGATCCGAAAGCCGCCGCCGTCCCCACTCGGTGTCGCGCGCGTGATTCGTGCCTGA
>SLNH01000453.1 GCA_007133195.1 Nannocystineae bacterium
GCGTGATCACCGTATAGAGGCTGAGCAGCCCGGCCAAGCCGATGGTCGCGACCGTGAGCGCCACGAGGAGCTCGACGAGCGTCATACCGGCCTGAGGGCGCCGCGGCGGCCGGCGCGCAGGCGCGCGGCTCTTCGAGGCGCTGGCGTTCAAAACAGCCTGCGCCACGCGAGCACCTCCGTGGGCACGGCGGGGTCCGCCGTCTGTTGCTCTTCGCCGTCTCCGGGCGCGGACTGGCTCGGCTGCCCGACCCGGGTTACCTCACCGGATTCGGTCGTGGCATAAAGCGCGCCGCCCTCGCCGAAAAGCGGGCTCACCGAGCGACCGTCCAGCGCGACCCGGAAACCGGATGTGAGCGTGTTGAGATCGAATGCCTCGACCACGGACCCGCCGTCTTCGCACAGGCCGGTCCCGGGCGGCGGGTCTACGGAGCGGGTGACGAACACCTGGCTCCGGCTCACCACCACGCCGCCGTAGAACTTTTCGCAGCCCTCGTCGGTGCACTCGCCGTCCTGGACGTCGCGGATCTCACCGTCGTCGGCGTACACGGCGTAAAACGCGTTCTTTTTGGACGGATCGAAGCGGGCGAGGCCGCCGGTGCCGAAAAACAGGACCGGGCGACCCGTGGCGTCGGGGCGGACGCCGATGGTGCCCGCGATGGGTCGGTCGCCGCCGAGCGCGCCCGGTGTGTCGGTCGTCGAGAACACGGCCGCGATCGCCTGGCCGTCGGGATCGACGGCGCCGGTGTCGATGTCGCCGAACTCGGAGGTGTCGACGTAGCCGCCGCCGCGATCGACGCCGGGGTCGGCCTTGTAGACGTTCCCGCACCCATCGGCCACCACGATCCGGTCGATGAAGCCGGCTGCCTCGTCATCGGCCTCCGGATCGCCGGCGGGTTCGTCCGCGCGCTGAAAGCCGCTGATGTCGCTCGTGATGGCGCAGGCGGTGCGCAGCTGCCAGAGCCTCTCTCCGGTCGCCGCGTCGACGGCGAGGAGGTCGCGCCCGCGCGTATGCGGCGGGTCCCTGTCGTCGTTGTCGATCCCGCTGCCGAGCACCGCGACGAAGCGCTCGTCGCCGCCGATTTCGGTGCGGACGATGACGGGGCTCGCGCGCGCCTGTCCCGCTTCACTGCCGCCCGGGACGACTTCCCACAGCGGCTCGGGGCCGCGGACCTCGCCCGTGACCCGGTCGACCGTGTCGGTCACGTCGAGGGCGAAGACGCCTTTTCCACCCTTGCCGCTCGGCACCACGGCCACGGTCATGAGGTCGCCGTCTTCGTCGCGGATGTCCGCGAGTCGGGGCGATCCGTCGGGGTAGGCCGAGGCGGTGCCCGAAGCCCTGTCGGACTCGAGCTGCGAGGCGACGCGCGGCGGCACGAACGCCCACGCCTCCTCCCCGCTTCCCTCGCCGGTGATGTTCGTGGGATCGCTTCGGATCGCGTGGAGCTTGCCGCTTCGGGAGCCGAAAAGCGCGAGCGTCGGCCGGTCTTCGTGGGCGGCGATGAACGCGTCGACCTCGGCTTTTTCATCGGCGTTCAGGCTCGGGTACCAAACCGGCCGCGACGGGGGCGACAACACGGCCGGGGTCGAGGTCTCGATCGCGCCGAGCCGATGCGCTTCGCGGACGCCGAACCGCTCGCCGCGCGCCCAGGCGATGACGCCGCGAGCGCGGTCGGCGCTGGCGACGCCGAGAGCATCCTGAAGCGCGTCGTTTTCCGCGTCGCTCTCGGAAAACGGGAGCCTCGCGCCGTCTGGGCCCATCGTGAAGATCTCGCGGCCGCCGTCGCTCATCGCGTCGATGGACTCGCCGGCGTCCCAGTAGGTCGTGGTGAGCGCGGCGTCGAGGGCGAAAAAATGGCCCCGCCGTCCGGGCTGACTGAAGCCGGCAGCGTAGGCGACGCCGTCGTCTACGACGACGCCCGCGCGGTAGTGAATCGCGGCGAGCGCGTAGTCGTAGGTGAGGTCCATGCTCCTGATCGTGGGCGAGCGGGCGCGATCGTCGTCCGAGCACATCACCGCCTTCCACTGCAGCTCGTTCCCGGTCGGCTCGTCGAAGGAGGCGCAGTAGTCCCCGGCCGATCCGTCGCACGGCGTGGCCTTCGTCCAGTTCGGGGGATCCTCGTTGGCGAGATAAAAGTCGACCGAGGTGCCGGGGGGGAGTGACATGTCCGGAGACAGCCGCCCCGCGGTGACCACCATGTCTTCGTCCTGCTGGTCGCCGATATCGATGACGCCGGAGTCGACCTCGCCGCACTCGACGTACTGCTCTTGCACCCGGTTGGCGTAGACGAAAAACGTGCCCGAGTGGTTGCCGTCGGCCACGATGAAGTCGGTGGTCCCGTCCGGATCTTGGTCGTAGTCGATGGCGACGCCCGTATCCAGGTCGTTGAGGGGGACGCCGAGCTCCTCGGCGCCTTCCGGAAGCGGGATCTCCTGGGTGGGGCCCTCGGAGAACGGCGTGCTCGTGCCGTCGTTTTCGTAGTAAAACGTGCGGCCGCCGATCTGGTTAGAGCGATAGTTCCAGTTGTCGGTGCTGTAGACGAAGTCTTTGCGGCCGTTTAGGTTGAAGTCCGCGACGAGCAGCAGGCTCGCGGCGCCGAGCGAATCGATGGACTGGAAATTTTCCTCGAATCCGCCGCCCGAGATGCCCGGGTAAAGGCGGATGCTGTCGTAGGACGGCGAGCCGATGAGCAGGTCCTTGACGCCGCTCCCGGTGAAGTCGGCGAACTGGACGGCGTTGGCGCCGCGCTGGCCGAGATCGAGTCCGGTCATGACCTCGCGGCGCTCGAACTGGGGATTGGTCGAGCAGGGCTGGCCGTCGTGCTCGTCCGGGCAGTCATTCAAAAAGACGAGGACCGCGCCGGTGTCGTCGGAGGTGCCGAGCTTGGTGCCGAACAGAATGTCCGGCCACCCGTTTCCGTTCCAGTCGGTGACCACCGAGTTGGTCGACGTCCAGTTCATGTAGCCGAAGTCGCCCGCGTTGCTCGCCGCGTCGTAGGGCTCTTGGAACGTGCCGTCGCCGTTTCCGAGGTAGATGCGCTGGATCGCGAGATCCGTGTGGCCAAGCCCCGACGACGCGTTTCGGTAGTAAAAGAAGTCCTTGTTGCCGTCTTGGTTGAAGTCGCCGGCGACGAGGTGGGTGTGCGGACCGTCGTCGCCGCCGTCGGGCTCGATGTCGTGCTCGCGGACGAAGTTCGGCTCGCGGATGTCGCTCGGATCGCTCCAGTCCGGCTCCGGGCTCTCGTAGGTGCGGTTTGCGTAAAACCGGATGAACGTGCCGGTCGAGCTGCCGACCACGAGATCGGGCCAGCCGTTATTGTTGAAGTCGGCGGCGGTGGCGGCGTTGAACTCGTCGCGCAAGGTCGTGGCGTCGCCGGTGAAATGTCCGCCGTCTTTTCCGAGTTCCAACTGGTGGGCGTCGTCGTCGAACACGACCCCCTCACCGCGCTCCTCGGCGAAGCCCTCGAGCTCCGCGCCGCCGTGAGACGTCGGGGGCGCCGTTTCCGGACAGAACTCGCCGCCGCCGTCACCGCCGCCGACCTGGGCCTCGGTGACGTGGCGAGAGACGGCGAAAGCGACCACGAAGGCCGCGACTGACGCCGCGGCGGCGAGCTTGAAAACGGGCTTTTGACGAGCGGGCGTGCGCATGGCTAGCTCCCGGGCTCGATGGAGGCCGTGTCGTGTACGACGGCGTCCAAGCAGTCGTGGCGGCCGGCGCCGTCCTCGGCGATTCCACGCTGGGCGTAGCCGGGGCAGGGCCGACCGCTCAGACTCACGGCGCCCGCGCCGCGAATCTCGACCTCCAGGCTCACCGACGTGTCATTCGGGCCGTAGCCCACGGCGTGGACGAGAACGCGGGCGTCGCTGTCGATCCCGCTCGGCAGCTGGGGATCGCCGATGTGGTTGTAGATCGATACCTCGTACCAGGCGCCGCTGTCTTCGCGGAAGATGTTGTCTGGTTCGCCCGGCTTTGCGCGATTTCCGCGGATCCCGTCCGGCGAGGGCGGATTTTCGTTGTGCGGGGAGACGAACGCGCTCCAGTGGTCGTTTTCGTCGTAGTGCCGCCGCAAAAACTCGATCCCGGCCGCGACGCCGCTCTCGGCGGCGTAAAGCGCGACCTGCTCATGGCGATCGTGACCGGTCTGTGCCGTCGTTTGTTGGATGGACACGGCCGCGTAGCCGGCGAGCCCGAGCAGTGCGACGAGGATGACGAGCGCCACGAGCATGACGCTGCCCCGCTCTCGAACGGCTCGCCGGGTGCTCATAGAAAGGTCCTGACTGGAACGTTTTCAGGAAAACATGTAACCTGAGACACTTCTTATTAATATCATTCAGTGGCGGTGCGGTCAATGTCGTCATTCGGCTCGCCGTCTGGGCCGCTTTCCTGCCGTGCATCGCCGGGGTCGCCGCGCTCGCTGTGGGTCGGGGCCCGGTCGCTGGCGTCGGCATCGTCGCCGTCGGCGGCGGCACCGTCATCGCGGCGAATGTCCCCGACCGGGCTGGCAAGGCCGAGGGCATCTTCGGGTGCCTCTAGGTCCCCGAGCGCGTCCCACGCAGGCGGCGGGGCGGCCAGCGCGTCCAGGTCGAACGTCGGCTCGGGCGCGTCGCCGAGGAGCACATAGAGGTCCAGCGGGGCATAGGGGAGCTCGCGACGCCACGCCTCCTCCAGGGCCGCGCCGGCCCGCTCGAGCTCGCCCGCCAGGTCGGCGTCGCCCTCGAGCGCGCGGTAGCGGCGGAGGAACACCTCGCGCGTGGCCTCGTCTTCGGCCGTGGCGATCATCTGCTCGAGCTCCCTGAGCGCGCGATCGCGCTGGCCGAGGCGCGTGCGCAGCGCGATCACTTGGTCCGCGAGGTGGGGCGGGGCGTCGGGCATGCGCATCGCCGCCTCGAGGAGCTCCGCGCCGCGCTCGCGCAGCTTTCGCTCCTCTTCCTCGGTGTCGGCCTCGAGATCGAGCCAGTAGCGCAGCCCCAGGCGCCAGTGAAACTCCCAGTCGTCTGGGAACTCTTGGATCGCGAGCTCGAGGTAGCGGGCGGACGCCTCGAGGCCGCGTTGGCTAAGCGAGTGGCCGTCGATGGTCACCGCCGTGCTGCCCCACCGGTAGGCCCGCTCGAACCGGGGATCCAGCGCGAACAGGCCGTCCAAGATGGGCTCGAGGTCGTCGCCGCCGAACGCGTCTTCGTCGCGATCGGCGCCGCCGTGGACGAGCGCGCGCACCCACAGAAGGCTCGCGCCGAGCTCGCGATACCCCATGCTGAGCGCGGGCAGGTATTCGGGGGCGGGCAGGGCGACTCGCACGTCTTCCTGTTCTTGCCAGCCGGCTCTTTCCTCGAGGGCCCGTTCTTTGAACCACAGCGAGGCGGCGAACAGGACGGCGGCGAGGGCGAGGACGGCGAGCGTGCGCGCGGGACTAGCCACGAGCTTTAAATCCTATCACGGGGCGGCTTGCGCGAGCGGCCCGATGCGTGGGGCTTCCGGGCTCGGGGCCGCGATCCGAAAATGATAACGGGCCGCCCGCCAGTGGCGAGCGGCCCGAGCCGGTCGTTTCGCTTGAAATCAGCTTCCGCCGAGGGGGTCGCTGTCGCCGGCGTCCTGCGGGTCACCGATGAGGAGCGAGCCGTCTTCCTCCTCGCCACCGATGGCGAAGTAGCGATCTTCGTCCGAGCACGACAGGTCGCCGTGGGCGGCGGCGACGAAGCCGTCGAGGTCGCTATCGCTCTGGTAGGCGTAGCCGAAGTAGTGGGGATCGTCGATGCTGAAGTTGAGGAGCCCCCACGTGGCGTCCTCCGTGATCCACGCCTGCGCGCTCACCGGCGTGCACTGCTCGTTGTCGCCGTCGTCGGCGCAGCAGTCGCCGCCGCCGTAGAAGTACCCCGTGTCGCCCTCGGGGACGCCGCCCTGGGCGATGCTGCCCGAGACCCGATCGCTGTCACTAAACTCCTCGGAGGTCTCCGCGCTCTGGAAGTGGCTGCGCGCGCCGTCGGCGATGGCCGACAGTTGGTTTCGCGCCTCGGCGGTTTGCGAGCGCTCGACGTAGCTCAAAAACGCGGGGATCGCGACCGCCGCGAGGATGCCGATGATCGCCACGACGATCA
>SLNH01000128.1 GCA_007133195.1 Nannocystineae bacterium
GCGGCCAGGTCGCCGCGGCCATGGCCGAAGTCCTGGATGGCGAAGGCCATGTCGATCACGCCGCCGACCTTTTCGGGAAGCCGGTCCCGGATCGCGTCCTCGTACACGCGGCGGAGGTCTGCCGCTCGCTCGCCATCGGCGCCGCCCTCGTCGCCGGTGCGGGGTGAATCTGCTCCCGCGTCCCCATCGTCGCCGGCCGTCGTGTCGCTTCCCGCCGCGTCGCTTCCCGCCGCGTCGCTTCCCGCGGCGTCGCCGCCCGCCGCGTCGCCGCTCGCATCGTCACCTGTCGCGGCGGCGGCCCCGGCGCCGCTCGGCGCGGAGATCCAGGCGGCGAGGAGGCAGATGGCGACCGCGCGAGACACGGCCGCAGGGTATCAAGATCACCACCGGCCGATGAGCGCAGTTCCCCGCGAGTCGCGAAAGCGGCACCGCCCGCGGAATCAGCTTGACCTTGCCATTGTGGGAACCTTCAGCTATGGGCGTATGACCAGGGAATCTCCCATGTCCCACACCCCCCCCGCAGGCGCCCCCGAGCCAGACACCCTCCGCGTTTCGATCGGCGGCATGAGCTGCGGGTCGTGCGCGAGCCGCGTCACGCGGGCGCTCGAAGCGGTCCCGGGGGTAACGGAGGCGAGCGTCGATCTCATCGGCGAGCAGGCGCGCGTGACGTTCGAGGACCGCGCGGATCCCGGCGCCGTCGCGGACGCGGTGTCTTCGGTCGGCTTCACCCCGGTGGTCGAGTCGGTGGAGCTCTCGATCGAGGGCATGAGCTGCGGGTCGTGCGCGAGCGGGATCGAGCGCGCGCTCACCCGGGCGCCGGGGGTCGTGAGCGCCTCGGTCAACTTCGCCAGCGAACGGGCGAGCGTGGACTACCTCGCGCTCGCCACCGACAGGGCGCGCATCGAGGACGCGATCCGCGCCGCCGGCTACGGCGTGACCGCGCCCCGCGCGCTGGGCGAAGAGGAACGCGACGAGGCCGAGGATCGACAGCGAGCGGATCGCGCGCGCGATGTGCAAAAGCTGCGGGCGAGCGTGATGATCGCCGCCGCCCTCACCCTGCCGATCGTGGTTCTCGATATGGGCGCGCACCTCGTGGCGCCGCTCGAAAACTGGCTTCACGCCTCGATCGGCGCGCAGAACCTGTTCATCCTGTTTTTCGTCCTCGCCACGGCCGTTCAGTTCGGCCCGGGTCTGCGGTTTTACAAAAAGGGCGCCCCGGCGCTTTTGCGCGGCGCGCCGACCATGGAGACCCTGGTCATGCTCGGCACCTCGGCCGCGTGGGGCTATTCGGTGGTGGCGACGCTGGCCCCGGGCGCGCTGCCGGCGGGCACCGCGCACGTGTACTTCGAAGCGTCGGCGGTGATCATCACGCTCGTCCTCGTGGGTCGCTACCTCGAGGCGCTCGCCAAGGGACGAACCTCCGAGGCCGTAAGGCGCCTCATCGGCCTGCAAGCCAAAACGGCGCGCGTGGAGCGCGACGGGCGCGAGCGCGAAATCCCGGTCAAGGAGGTCCAGCCGGGCGACGTGGTGCTCGTGCGGCCGGGCGAAAAGATCCCGGTGGACGGCGTCGTCACCGAGGGCGCGTCGTTCGTGGATGAGTCGATGCTGAGCGGCGAGCCGCTGCCGGTGGACAAGCGCGAAGGCGCAGAGGTGGTGGGCGGAACGATCAACCAGGCGGGGAGCTTCCGGTTTCGCGCCACCAAGGTCGGCGCCGACACGGTGCTCGCGCAGATCGTGCAAATGGTCGAGCGGGCGCAGGGGGCGAAGCTCCCGATCCAGGCCCTCGTGGATCGGGTCACGCTGTACTTCGTGCCCGCCGTCATGGCGGCGGCGGCGCTCACCTTCGTCTTGTGGCTCATATTCGGGCCCGCCCCCGCGCTCGCGCTGGCGCTCGTGGCGGCGATCGCGGTCCTCATCATCGCCTGCCCGTGCGCCATGGGCCTGGCGACGCCCACCTCGATCATGGTGGGGACCGGGAAGGCCGCCGAGCTCGGCGCGCTGTTTCGCCGGGGCGAGGCGCTGCAGACGCTGAGAGCGGCCGAGGTGGTGGCGCTCGACAAGACCGGCACCCTCACCGAAGGTCGCCCCGAGCTCACCGACCTGGTGGTGGCGGAAGGTCGCGATGAGAGCACCGTGCTCGGCCTCGTCGCCGCCGTGGAGGCAAAGTCGGAGCACCCGATCGGCGAGGCGATCGTGCGCGGCGCCGAGCGCCGGGGCGTGCCCGTGCCCGAGGCCGAGGATTTCTCAGCGGAGCCGGGTCGGGGGGTCACCGCGATTGTGGAGGGCGAGCGGATTCATATCGGCACCGAGCGCTACATGAGCGAGTGCGGCGTCGATGTCGGGCCGCTCGCCGGCGACCGCGACCGGCTGGCCGACGAGGGCAAAACGCCGCTGTTTGCGGCCGCAGGTGGCGCTTTCGCCGCGGCGATCGCCGTCGCCGACCCGATCAAGCCCTCGGCGCCGGCGGCGCTGTCCGCGCTCGGTGCGCTCGGCGCGCGGGTGGCGATGATCACCGGCGACAATAGCCGCACCGCCGCGGCCATCGCCCGCGAGCTCGGCATCGACGAGGTGGAGGCCGAAGTCTTGCCGGGCGGCAAAGTCGAAGCGCTCGAGCGCCTGCAGCGCGGCGGCCGGGTGGTGGCCATGGTGGGCGATGGCATCAACGATGCCCCGGCGCTCGCCACCGCCGATGTGGGGATCGCGATCGGCACCGGCACCGACATCGCGATCGAGAGCGCCGACGTCGTTTTGATGTCTGGGGATCTGCGCGGCGTACCGAACGCCATCGCCCTGTCCCGCGCCACCCTGCGCAACATCAAGCAGAACCTGTTTTGGGCGTTTGCCTACAACACGAGCCTCATCCCGGTCGCGGCGGGCGCGCTGTATCCCGTGCTCGGCGTGATGCTCTCGCCCATGCTCGCCGCCGCGGCCATGGGGCTGTCCAGCTTGTGCGTGCTGACGAACGCGCTCCGCCTTCGCAGGTTCGAGCCTCCCCTCGCGGCGGCGGCTCGCGACGGCGAGCCCGCGCGCGCCCCCGCCCGCGGTGCGGCTCACGCGGACGAGGCGCTGGGCGCGGTGGCGGGCGGTGAGCCGGCGCTCGACGTGAAGGGGAAGGTGGCGTGACCATGAACATCGGCCAGGCCGCGCGCGCCTCGGGCGTGTCTGCCAAGATGATTCGCTACTACGAGCGGGTCGGCCTGCTTTCGCCCGCCGGGCGGACCCGCGCCGGCTACCGGGTGTTTTCCGACGACGACGTCCACGCCCTCCGGTTCGTACGCCGCGCGCGCGACCTCGGCTTCCCCGTCGCCGATATCGTCCAGCTTCTCAGCCTGTGGCGCGACCGGGACCGGGAGAGCGGCAAGGTCAAGGAGCTCGCCCGCGCTCACCTCACCGAGCTCCGGGCGAAAATGCAGGAGCTCCAGGCGATGGCCGCCACCCTCGAGCGCCTCGTCACATCCTGCGACGGCGACGAGCGCCCGAGCTGCCCGATCATCGACGAGCTCGCCGACGACGCGTAGGCGGCCCCGCCGGCCCCCGCTCCGCCGGCCGGCGCCGGCGGCGATAAGGAGCCCGCAGTGCCTCCGTCATGGTCGCCGCGAGGAAACCCCAGCGGCCGCGCAGTCCCCGGCCCGCGGGAGGATTCTCAGTCGACTTCCACGGTCTCGCATACCTCACGGTAGGTGGAAGCGAGATTCTTATGTTCCACGAAACGCGCCCCGCAAGTAACGATGTTCTCGCCGCCATCTACGGAGATATAGAACGTGGCGGCGAGCTCATCCGAATCCTCTAAGTCCTTTTTCACCCACTCGCGCCCGCCATCTAGGGATTCGCGTTCGGCCCCATCGATAGACTCTCCGTGGGCGGACTCGAAGACAGACGCGACGCACGCCTGGAACGCAGCTTCTGCGTCGTCATCCGAGTCAGGGCAGAACCTGTAGGCAATGTGCAGATCTTCGAAGTCGTGCTCGTCCACACTCGGCGGGCGGCTGCTCCCTACGGCCGAGCTGCCCGAGGTCGAAAGCTCGGCCCAGTCGTTGGGAAGTTCTACCGCAAGCGAGATCCGATCATCGCCGACGCCCATCTTCTCGAGCTCGAAGGTCACGGTGTCGGTCGAGGAACAGGCCTGCGCGGCCAAAACGGAAGCCGTAACGGCAGCTGGAAATAGGATAGGGTGTTTTCGGGCATAAGACAGCATCTGGATACTCCTCTCGCGCGCGTTCAGGGCCGCTTGCGCGGCGCCGCGCCCAGGCGAGTACCTTAGCAGAACGCTCGCAGCCGGGAGATGCGCGAGGCCATAAAAGCCGCCCCTTTGCCCCGGCGCTTCAGCGCTCAGCGGCGTTCCCCGCGGTCGGCAGCTGCCCTGTGGGCGGCCTCGACTCGCCGCCGCGACACATCACTCGGTCCGGCGGGCGAGATGGCCTATAGTGCGGCGCGATGAGTCATCTGCTCGCGCTCGCGGCGGCCGCCGCGCTCTGCGGACCGGGCGCCGGCGGCCCCGACGATATCGAGGACGTCCCGGCGGCTCACGCGCTCGCGATCGACAGCGAGCGGCCCTACCGCGTCGGTGATCTGCCCATCGACGTGACGATCGAGGTGGTCGACCAGTCCGGCGAGCGCGCTGACGGCGTGTGCGGCGCGATCGAGGTGCGCGGCCTCGAGCGCGACGGTGAGGCCGTCACGAAATCCCCGGCCCTCGTCGGCGGCGCCGTGACGATCGAGGGCGTGGTCCCCGCGGACCGAGTCGAGGTGCGGGCGAACACGGCCGCGGGCGATGTGCTCGAAGCGCAGTGGACGCCAGACGTTCGTCGCCTGCCCGGCGCGCTTTCGATTTTGCCGCCGCTTTTCGCCGTGGGGCTCGCGATCCTTTTGCGCCAGGCGCTCATCGCGCTTTTGGCTGGGCTTTGGCTCGGGGCATTTTTCGTCTACGACTACGCGCCGGTCGCCGCGTTCTTGCGCGTGGCCGACACCCACATCCCACAAGCCGTAGCGAACCCCAGCCACGCCGCGATCCTCATCTTCAGCGTGGCGCTCGGCGGCATGGTCGGCGTGATCAGCCGCTCGGGGGGAACGCGAGCGCTCGTCGAGGCGCTCGCGCGCCGCGCCCGCAGCCGGCGCGCGGGCATGGTCTCCACGGCGGCGGCGGGGATGTTCGTGTTCTTCGACGACTACGCAAACTGCCTACTCGTGGGCAACACGGCCCGGCCCTACACCGACGAGCTTCGCATCTCGCGCGAGAAGCTGTCCTACCTGGTGGACTCGACCGCCGCGCCGCTCGCCACGGTCGCCCTCATCTCCACCTGGATCGGCTTTCAGCTCGGCATCTTCGGCGACGTGCTGCCGGACGAGGGCAGCCCCTACGAGCTGTTCTTGCAGCTTCTGCCCTATAGTTTCTACAGTTTCTTCGCGCTCGCGTTCGTCGCGCTCATCGCGATCACGGGACGAGATTTCGGCCCGATGCGGCGGGCGGAGGCGCGCGCGCACGATCGCGGCGAGCTGGTCCGGCCGGGCGGGCGGCCGCTCATGGATCGCGAGCTCAGCGACATGCAGCCCGCCGAGGGCGCCCGCACCCACGCGCTTACCGCCGCCGTCCCCGTGGGCGCCGTGATCGCCTTCGTCGCCCTCGGCCTGTATCTAAGCGGCGCCCGCGCCGAAGACAGCGGGGCGTCGCTCCGCGAGATCATCGCCGCCGCCGACCCCTACGCCGTGCTCTTGTGGGCCTCTTTCGGCGGCAGCGCGGTCGCCATCGCCATCGCCGCCGCGCTGCGCACGATCTCGGTCAAAGACGCCATCGACGCGTGGATCGGCGGCGCCAAGGCCATGACCATCGCGGTTTTGATCCTCATCCTCGCGTGGGCGATCGGCGCGATGTGCATGGATTACCTGGACACGGGCGACTGGCTGATCTCACAGGTGTCACCGAGCGCCCCGCTTTTGCCTGTGATCACGTTTTTCATCGCCGCCGCCATCGCGTTTTCCACCGGCAGCTCGTTTTCCACCATGGCCATCGTCATCCCCATCGCGGCGCCGATGGCCTGGGCGCTCACCGGCGACGCGAGCGGCGTGACCGAGGCCGCGGCCGACCCCATCCGCTTTGCCACCCTCGCCTCGGTGCTGTCCGGCGCCGTGTTCGGCGACCACTGCTCGCCGATATCCGACACCACGATCATGGCGTCGATGTCGTCGGCCGCCGACCACATCGACCACGTCCGAACCCAGCTGCCCTACGCCTCGGTGTGCGCGGCCGCGGCCGCGCTCGTGGGCTTCATCCCCGCGGGCTTCGGCCTCTCGCCCTGGATCTCGCTCCCCTTGGGCGTCGCCCTCCTAGCCGGCACGATCCTCCTCATGGGCCGAAAACCTAGCGAAGTACCGAGCGCCGAGCCCGAGGAGCGGTAGCGCGTACGCCCCTAGTCATGCGCTCTCGGGAACCGGCGGCGGCGCGCCCTTCGCGCCCCCAGAACGATCGGACGCCTGTGCGCCGAGCCGCTCGCGCAATGTCTCGGTCATGTCGATTCCCGTGGCCGCCTTGATCTGTTCGCTTGCGGTCACGAGCTGGGCCGCGAGCGACTTCCCGGAGGAGTCTCCGTTTTCGCCCGCACCGATCAGCGTGAGGCGGTCGACGTTGAGCTCGCCGATGGTCTCGCCCACCGTGCCGAGCAGCGGCACCAGCTTTTGCATCAGCAGGACCTCGCGCCCGGCGCCATCGCTGCCGCCGTAGCTTCCCGCGAGATCCGACAAAACCTGCGCGGTGGCCTTGCCCTCCTCGATGACCTTCGCCGCCTCGGCGCGCGCCCGCGCCACGGCCTCCTCCTTCTTCGCTTCGGCCGGCTTGATCTTGTCGGCCTGCAGCTGCAGCTTGACCTGCTCGATCCGGGCGCCTTGCATCTCGAGCTCCGCGTTCGCCTGCGCGATCAGGGCCTGGACCTCAGAGCGCTGCTCCTGAATGAGCGCCTCGCGCCTGCTGCGAGCGTCGGCGATGCGTCGGTCGTTTTCCTTGCGCGCGATCTCGACCGACGCCTCGAGCTTGGCGAGCTCCCCCTGCCGGTGGTTACTCCACTGTACCTCGGACGACTCCGCCTTCGCCTCCGCTTCGGCGATCTGGGCATCGCGCCGGATGTGGGCGCTCCGCATCCGGCCGAGCGCATCCAGGTAGCCGACGTCGTCGGACACGTTCTGGATCTTGAGCGTGTCGAGAACGAGCCCGATCGCGTTGAGATCGGTCTCCGCCTCCTCGGTGAGCTTCGCGGCGAAGGCCTCTTTGTCCTGGTTGACCTGCTCAGGGGTGAGCAGGGCGAGCACGCCGCGGAGGTTGCCCTCCAGCGTCTCGCGAGCGATGCGCATGATGTCCTCGCGCGATCGGCCCAAGAACCGCTCGAGCGCGTTGTGAATAAGCGGCTCCTCGCCGGGCACCTTGATGTTGGCCACGCCCTGTACGAGAAGCGGAATGCCGCCCTTGGAGTACGCGTTTTTGACCGTGACCTCGATGATCATGTTCGTGAGGTCCATCCGAGACACGGTTTCGATCAGCGGCACGCGCAGCGCTCGCCCGCCCTTGATGATGCGGTAACCGAGTTCGCGGCCCCCGACGACGCGGCGGCGCCCCGAGAATACGAGCACCTCGTTAGGCTGGCACACATAAAGGATGTTTTTGATCATCAACACCAGCGCCAGTGCAGCCACGCCGATGATGATGAGGAGCGTCGTGGAAATCACGGGCTCGGACTCCTTTCCGTCGTCCTCGGCGCCGACGGGCCTCGAGGGTGACCGTTTGACGTCTGCCCCTGCGCGAGAATCCCGGGCACGTCCACCCCCGTGGTCTCGCTGAGCGCGCGCATGACCGTCGAGACCATCTGCGGGAAGGTCGAGGCGTAACGAGCGAGCCCCGAGCCGTCGCCCTGATCGAGGATGTTCACTTCGCCGACATCGACGCTGCGAAGATGACTCACCACGGTCTCGACGATCTGGTCGAGGTGCTGAATTACGTAGATCTCCCGAGCGCGGGGGCCCATCGCCTCCCACGCGCCCGTGAGGAGCCTGAGCACCTCGACGTCGGCGGCCCCGCTCTGTGCGGTCGGCGCCGCTTCACCGACGGCGGCGATTGCGCGGGCCTCGCGATCCATCTCCGCCGGGATCACGACATCGGCCTGCAGCCGCTTGTTCTCGAGATCCGCGCGCACCGTTTGCAGGTCCCGCTCGGCGGCAGCGCGCGCGGTCTTCGCGGCGGCCTTTGCCTCGAGTTCGACCGCCTGCGCCTCGCCGTCGAGCTCCGCCCGGATCTGACGGAGGCTGTTTTGCTGCTCGACGATCGCGGTTTCGGCGGCAGCCTGCGCCACCTCCGCGCGTTGGTGGCTCTGCGCCTCCGCCCGCGTGATCTCGCGCTGCGCCTCGTTCTCTGCGTTCTCCGCGTCTCGCAGCACCTTGGCGATGCGCGGCCGGCCGAGGGAGTCGAGATAGCCCGTCTCGTCGGACACGCTCTGGATCTTGAGGGTGTCGAGCTTGAGTCCGAGCTTGTTTAGGTCGTCCTCGGCGGTGTCGATCAGGCTCTGCGCAAACTTGAGCCGGTCTTCGTTGACCTCCTCGGGCGTGAGCTGGGCGAGCACCTCGCGCAGCGCGCCCTCGAGGGTCTGCTGCGCCACGGCTTTGATCTCCCCGATCGACCGGCCGAGGAAGCGCTCGACGGCGTTTCCGATATGGGGATCCCGCGCGTGAATCTTCACGTTGGCGATCGCGTGGATCTGCATGGGGATGTTCCCGAGCGAATAGGCGTTCTGCACGACGATGTCGCTGGGGATGAGCCGCATGTCCATGCGATCGACGCGCTCGATGATCGGGATTCGAAACGCACGTCGGCCGCGCTGGACGATCCTGTAGCCGAGTATTTGGCCGTCTTCGGTCACTCGCCGCTTGCCGCTGAACACGAGCGCCTCGTGCGGCTCGGCGATGCAGAGCAGGCGGCTGGCCACCGCCGCGGTGATGATCACGGCCATCGCGATTCCGATCGCGATCACGATGGCCATCGTCTCGGGCTGCTCGAGTGGCGACGACTGGGCCATGATCGAGGCTATGCGCTCGCTCGCGAGCATATCGCTCCCCCCTCCTTAAACGTGTGCGCGGACCATAGCGAAAAACTCGCAAGAGGTGGTCCGAAAAGCCCTACCTGCGGGCAAACTGATGAGGCATCCTGCGGCGGAGCACCCATGATTCACGTCTACCTGTTTGCGTTCGTACTCGGCGGCGTTCTTCTCGTCGCGTCGATTCTCTTAGGCGGCGACGCTGACGGCGACGGCGCTCTCGATGTCGAGGGGGGCGGAGAAACCGCCGGGGGGACCGACAGCGACAGCGGCAGTCTCGGAGTCGTCGCCGCGCTGCGATCGCTGCGCTTTTGGACGTTTTTGACCGCGTTCTTCGGGCTCACTGGGCTCGTCTTGGGCGGCTTCGACCTAGCGCCCCCGTGGATCACGCTGGCGCTCGCAGTCGCTGTGGGCGCCGGCACCGCGGCAGGGGCGGCCGCCGTGCTGCAATGGCTGCAAAAGGAGCAATCCGGAGCGGCCGCGGAGGCCGGCGACTACGTCGGCAAGACGGCGCGCGTCATCGTGGGGTTCAAGGCGGGAGCAACAGGGAAGGTCCGGGTCGAGCTGCGCGGCGCCGAGGTCGACCTCCTCGCCCGCACCGACGATGAGCACGGCTTTTCGAGCGGCGACGCCGCCGTGATTATCGACATCGACGACACGGTGGCGCGTGTGGCGCGGCTAAGCGCGTTTCACGACTCTCCCGTCCAGTCGTAAGCGTGCGCGCTCGGCCCCGCCCCGACGCCGGCAGCCCGCCCGTCGTCGCGTGGGCCGCGGCGCGGCGCGCCGGCTATCCGACGCGGTAGTTCGGCGCTTCCTTGGTGATGATCACGTCGTGGACGTGGCTTTCGCGAAAGCCCGCGCCGGTGATCTGCATGAACCGCGCGTTGTGACGGAGCTCCGCGGTGGTCCGGCAGCCGAGGTAGCCCATCGCCGAGCGCACCCCGCCCACGAGCTGGTAGATCGACTCGGAGACCGGGCCCTTGTAGGGAACGCGGCCTTCGATCCCCTCGGGCACGAGCTTGTCCGGCTCTTCGACGTCGTCTTGAAAGTATCGATCCTTCGAACCGCTGCCCATCGCGCCGATCGAGCCCATGCCGCGGTAGGTTTTGTAGCTGCGCCCCTGATAGAGCACGATTTCGCCCGGCGCCTCGTCGGTGCCGGCGAACAGCGACCCGATCATCACGCTGTCGGCCCCCGCGGCCAGCGCCTTGGCCACGTCGCCCGACTGCTTGATGCCGCCGTCCGCGACGATCGGCACGTCGTACTTCGAGGCCACCTTCACGGCATCGGCGATCGCCGTGAGCTGAGGCACGCCCACGCCCGCGACGACGCGCGTCGTGCAGATCGATCCGGGCCCGACCCCGACCTTGACCGCGTCGACGCCCGCCTCGATCAGCGCCTCGGTCCCCTCGGCCGTGGCCACATTTCCGGCCACGATCTCGAGCCCGGGGAACGCCGTGCGCGTCGCGCGGACCGCGTCGCTCACGGCCTTGGCGTGGCCGTGCGCCGTGTCGAGGACGATCACGTCCACGCCGGCCGCGCGCAGCGCGTCGATCCGCGGCTCGCGATCGTCGCCCACGCCTACCGCGGCTGCGACGCGAAGGCGCCCGAGATCATCCTTGGCGGCGTCGGGGTGCTGCTCGGCCTGCTCGATGTCCTTGATCGTGACGAGGCCCTTGAGCTTGCGCTCGCCGTCGACCACGAGGAGCTTCTCGATGCGGTTTTCGTGAAGGAGCTCCTTGGACGCCTCGAGCGTGACGCCCTCGGGGACCGTGATCACGCGCTTGGTCATCACGTCGCTCACGCTCTGGGTGAGATTTCGCTCGAAGCGGACGTCGCGGTTGGTGAGGATACCGACCGGCCGGCCGTCGCCGTCTACGACCGGTAGCCCCGAGATGCGGTTGACGCGCATGACCTGCATCGCGTCCTCGAGCCGCCGATCGGGCGAGACGGTCACCGGATCCACCACGATCCCCGACTCGGCCTTCTTGACGCGGTGAACCTCCCGCGCCTGCGCCTCGATACCCATGTTCTTGTGGATCACCCCGATCCCGCCCTCGCGGGCCATGCGCACGGCGAGCGCCGCTTCCGTGACGGTATCCATGGCGGCCGACAGAAGCGGCATGCGAAGCCGAATCGACCGGGTGAACCGGGTTGACACGTCCACGTCGCGAGGCAAGACCTCGGTGGCGGCGGGGACGAGGAGCACGTCGTCGAAGGTGAGTCCCTGGCGGAGCGTATCGTCGGAGAGCATGGCGAGCCTCCCATGGCCGGCGGCGAAAAGCCGCGTCGAAAGGGCGAAGCGTACGCCCGCGCCTCCGCGGCGGCAAGCGGGGACGCGGCTTTGGGGTCAGGCGTCGTCGTCCAGCTCGCCGAGCGCCTCGAGGAGGGCGGCCTCGAGCTGCGAGACCCGCTTCGGGTCCACGACCTTTTGCCACCCCACCCGCTGGGTCACGTAAAACACGTCCGCTACCTTTTCGCCTTCGGTCGATACCTTCGACAGGTGAATATCGAGCTCGTGCTCGGAGATCGTCCGCGCCAGCGTATACAGGACCCCCGGGCGATCGCGCGTGAACACCTCCACCACGGTGAAGCGGGCGGACGCGTCGTTCAAAACGCGCACCTCCGTCGGGACCCCCGGCGTGACCCGCGGCCTGAGCCCCGAGCGCGCCCGCCGCCGATCCATGAGCGCCCCCGCCGCCGCGATGTCGTGTTCTGCCCTGCCGAGCAGCTCGATGAGATCGCTTCGAATGCGCTCCCAGCGCAGATCCCCCGACGGTATCGATTCGCCCTGGCGATCGCGCACGAAGAACAGGTCCATCGCGGTGAGCCCGCCGCCGGGCTCACGGCCCTCGCGGGTGCTCACCACCGCGCCGAGCACGTCTACGCCGTGGGCGGCGAGGACCCCCGCGATCGTGGCGAGCAGGCCGGGCTCGTCCCCGGCGACCACGGCCAGCTCGCTGTGGCCCTTGAGCGGGTAGTGCGCCACCGAGATCTCCACCGGAACGCCGGCCTCCTCGCGCGCCTTCGCCAGCCGGACGTGGCGGGCCACTTGCCGGGGCGAGAGCGAGGTGAAAAACCGGCCGTCGATGCCGGCTAGGTAGTCCTCGAATTCGCGGCGTGCGGCGTCGCGCTCGCCGCTCGTGACCGTCTCGTCCTCGTCGTGGCGGCGCAAAAGGATGTCCAAGACGCGCGCTCGGGCGCTGTGCTCGAGCTCCTCGGCGCGCGGCCGCTCCTCGCCCTCGCCTCCGCGGAAGTGAGCCCGCGTTTTGACGTACAGCTCGCGAAGGAGCTGGTCCTTCCACGCGGTGAGGTTGCCGGGCGCCGTCATCTCCGTGTCGCAGTACGTAAGCAGGTAAAGCTCGATGAGACGGGCTTCTGAGCCCACGCGCTCGGCGAACTTCCGGATCACGTCGGGATCCGACAGATCGCGGCGCTGGGACAAGTGCGCCATCGTGAGGTGCTGCCGGACCAAAAACTCCGTGGTGCGCGCCTCGTCGTCGGTGAGGCCGAGCCTGCGAGCGACGTCGAGCGCGATGCGGGCGCCCTTTTCCGCGTGACCCTTGCCGAGCGGTTTTCCGACGTCGTGAAGGAGCGCGCCGAGGTGCAGCGAGCGCGACCGCCACGCCAGACGCATGGCCTCGGTCGCCGCGGGCGCTTCGCCGGCGAGCTCCCCGCGGGCGATCCGCTTGAGGAGGGCGACCGTGTAGAGCTGATGCTGATCCACCGTATACACGTGATACAGATCGTGTTGAACGCGGCACGTGCACGGCGCGAACTCGGGGATGAGCGCGCTCACCAGCCCCACCTGGTGCATCTCCTCGAGGAGCGAGGGCTGTCCCTTATCGCGGGGGTCGGTGAGGAGCTCGAGAAACAGGCGGGACGCGGCGGGATCGCGGGCGAGCTCTCCCTGGCTTCGCGCGGTCGTCTCGGCGAGGAGCTCCAAGGTGTGCCCGTAGATCGGCACGTCGTGCTCGAGCGCCGTGCGAAACAGCCTGAGCATCTCCGACGGGCGCTCGCGAACCACGCGCGGATCCGTCGTGGCCAGCTTGCCGTTGAAGATCAGAAAGCTGCCGTCGAGCCGGGCGATGCGCGGCCGGCGCGGGGCGACCACGCGGGCCGACTCGAGCACCCGATCGGCGACCTGCTCCACCCCGCGGGCGTGCAGGTAATACCGCCGCATGAGCGACTCGACGGCCGGGGCCACCGCGGGCCGCACGTCACCCGCCGGGGCGTGGGCGTGGGGAAAGATCGACGGCGCGATCGCTTCTTGGATCTCGAATGTGAGTTGGTCAGTCGCCCGCTTTGCCGTGAGCTGAACGAGGGCTCTTAGCGCGAGCAAAAACTCGAGCGCGTCACCCAAGACCCGGGCTTGCCGGCGCGAGACGTGCCCCATCATGACGAGCTCATCGAGGGCGTCGGTGTCCCAGCGCGCCTTCATCGCCCAGAACGCCGTCGACAAATCGCGGAGCGCCCCGATCCCCTGCTTGAGGTTGGGCTCGAGCAGGTAGATCGAGGCGCCGAACCGGTCGCGACGCCGGCGCCGCTCGGCGATGAGGCTGGAGACGAACTGATTCGCGTTACCGCCGGGCGCGATGGCGCGGCGCGCCTGCCGAATGAGCTCCGCCGACTGCGAGGTACTACCGGCCACGTGGCGAGCGTCGAGAAGCGCCGTGGCCGTGGCCAAATCACCGGCGGCGAGCTCGCCGACGTGGTTCGGATCGCGCAGCGCGTGGCCCACGTTGACCCGCGCATCCCACAGCGGATACAGGATGCCGTCGGCCATGCGGCGGGCGAGGTCCAAATCGGCCTGACGCGCGAGCAGCACGAAGTCGATATCCGAGCGGGGCGCCATCTGTCCGCGGCCCCACCCGCCCGTGGCGACCAGCGACATCGGAGCCTCCTTCGCGCCGGGAATCGCCGCCTCCGCCTCGGTCCAAAGCTCCGCCACGATCGCGTCGTAGGTGGCCGACAGCGCGTGCGAGGCGTCGAGCCCGCCGCCGCCGCCCGCGACGATGCGCGACATGCGATCGCGCGCGTCGGCGAGGCGCCGCCGGATCGGGGCGCTCCCGTTTTGCAGATCGGCAGGGAGCGATTCCATACTTGGCTACCTCCTTCGCGGCGGCTCCCGAGATGCGAAGCCACACGCCTACGCCTTTCAAACAGTAGCACGCGAGGACATCTCGGCCTCCTCGGGGCCGCTGCGGCGCCGCGCCGGGGGGACCGCCGATAGCGCGCGACATCGCCCGTAGCCGAGCGCCGCGCGCCGGCCGCAAACGCCCAATCCGCGGCGTCATCCATTGTAAGGAGGCTCCGGACTGTGCAGGAATGGTCGATGGCTTAGGCATGTTCGCGCGCCCAAGGCGCTCGCGCTGCACCCGCGCACCGCGAGCGCCGAACGGCCGTTGACATGTCGTCTCGCTTTGATTAAATCGCCGCCGCAAAAGCTCGAGGCATTGGTATGGCATCGCTAGAGCTCACACCGCTTTCGGAGCACCTCGACGATGACGAGATCGAGGCGCTCAAAGGCGCACTCGCCGAGGCCGGCGCCGGCCCCTTCGACGTCGACGAAGACGGCGACCCGGTCGTGATCGAGGGCGCGCTCGACGACGACATCTTCGCCGACTTCCTCGACCGGCTCGAGGCCAACGAGGCCTCGTGCGACATCTACGTGCCGATGGAGTTCGAGGACGCGGTCGAGGTAGGCGGCCAGCGGGTCGGCTCCGCCCAGGCGCTGATGCTCGTTCTCGAGAGCATGAAGGAGGACTTCTTCGTCGATGAGGACGAAGAGGGCGAGGAGGAACAGGACGAGCTCGCGGGCGAGTTCGACGACATGGAGGAGGAGGACGCCGGCATCTACGAGGCCGGCAGCGAGAGCGCGATCGAGCTCAAGGACGAGGAGCTGCGCAAGATGTGGCGCCAGGTGTACCGGAGCGCCAAATCAGCGGTGACTCGGAAGCTCGCCCTGTTCGTCCACACCTAATCGGGGCATTACGCCTGGGTCGAGGCACCCAGGCCATCGCCGCTCACACGGGCCGCATCGCGGTGAGGGCGACGTCGGCGTCTTGCCGAGCGCCGCCCGCCCCGCGAGCGAGCACCGACTCCAGGTGGGCCGCGAGCTCGGGCCGCGTGTCCGCGAGGGCGCGGAGCGACGACCGGGGCAGCTCGAGTATCCAGGCTCGAGATTTGGCTTCGACCCGAACGAGGGCATCGTCGCCGGCGCCGCCGAACACGTCACCCGGACCGAGTCCTCCGAGCTCCTCGCCGGTTTGCGTCCTTCGTGAGGCGAGCTCTCCGGCCAACACCACGTAAAGGCCTGCGGCCGGGCGCTCTTCGCTCGGCGCATCGGGCCCCACGACGAGCCGGCCCTCCGCGTACTCGCGCAGCCGAAATTTCGAAAGGAGCTCCTCGCGCTCCCGGTCCTCGAGCTCGCGAAACACGGGCGACGAGGCCATCAGGTTGCCCACCAATCGCGCGCGATAAAACCTGAGGAGCAGCACGAGCACGCGCTCGTCGGCGCGGATGAGCTCGCGCACCGTCCGCCGCGACACCTCGATCAGCGTCGAGTCGCGCTCGGCGCGAACCGTGGCCCACCGGGGGGTCTCGGCGAGCACCGCCATCTCGCCGAACAGGGCGCCGGGGCGCAGCGTGGCGATGCGCCGAAGGTCGCCCCCCTCGCGCCGCTGGACGACGAGCGTGCCCTGAAGGACGAGATACAAGCTCTCGCCCACCTCGCCCTGGTTGAACACGGCCGTTCGCGCGGGCCGATAGACGAGCTCCCCGGCGTCGATGAAGCGCGCGACGAGGTCGCTGTCCAGCTCACAAAGGCCCGAGGTGCCCTCCACGGCAGCGGTCGTGGCGCGCAAAGAGCGGCCGCCGGGCTCGGGCACATCGAGGGGCAGCTCACCCGGCTCTCCTTCCTCGGCGGCCGCGAGCTCGACGTCCACGAGCGCAAGCGCGCCGCTCGCGCCGGCGGCGGCGTCGGCGTCCGATCGGCCTTCGGAATCATCATCGCGCTCCGGGCCCGCGACCTCCGCGCTCGCCGCGTCCGGCGGGGGCGAGGCCGCGCCATTGTCGGCCCGGACTTCGGCCTCGCGAACCGCGCCCTGCTCGGACGCGCCTTCACCACGCTCCCCGGACGTCGCTGGCGATGCCGCGGGTTCCCGTGGCGGGCGCCGATCCTCGCTCTCGGCGTCCGCCTCGCCCTCACCCGGCGCGCCGCCCGCCGCTGACGCCTGGCCCGACGCATCAGCCGGCTCATCGTCCGCCGGCCCGTCACCCGGCTCATCGTCAGCCGGCCCGTCATCCGGCTCATCGTCAGCCGGCCCGTCATCCGGCTCATCGTCCGCCGGCCCGTCATTCGGCCCGTCACCCGGCTCATCGTCGCCCGGGGCCTGCGCCGCCTCGCCGGGAGAGGCGGTCGCGACCTCGGGCTCGGGGCCTGAGCCTGGCGTCGCATCGACCGGCGCATGCGGCTCGGCTAAAGACTCGTCTCGCGCCTCGGTGCTCGTCCCTACCGGCGCCTCGTCGGTCGCGTCCGCGGCGCCGGCACGCGACTCTGCGTCGCCGAGCTCCTCGCCCGCGCGTTCGCCCGTGTCGCCACCGCTTCGCCGGGCGATTCCCCGGGCGCCCTCGTGGTCGGGATCGAGGTCGATGACGCGCGTGGCGAACCTCGCAGCGTCGTCGCGCTCGCCCCGCTTTTCACACACGTCGGCCGCCCAATAAAGCGCTCCCACCGCCTCCTTCATCTCACCGAGCTGGGCCGCGATTTCAGCCCGCTCTGCCCACACCTCGGGCCCGCTGTCCGCCTCGGCGCACGCGCTCCGGTAATGCCTGAGCGAGCGCTCGAGCTTCCCCTTGTCGCGCAGACCGCGGGCCTTTTTCAAAAGTTTTTCGAACTTGCGCGTGGCCATGACCGTGCGGTCACTGTAACAAATGCATGCCGCCTGACGAACGCCGCGCTCGCCGCTATTCCTCCAGGGCGACCGAGCCGCCGGCCGCAGCCGCCGCCCGCGCCGGGCTGAGCTTCCCGAGGAGGACGGCCGCCAGTGCGCGCACCACCGGGGCGTGCACGCCTCGGCGCTCCGCGAGGCGCGCGCCCGCCAAAGCCGCCCTCGCCCCTTCGGTGAGCTCCGGCCCGCCCGCGCCAGTCGCCAGCGCCTCACCGTAACGATAGTCCTCCGAGCGCGCACCGGCGCTTCCCGCGGATCGCACGAGGAGGTTCCCCAGGCCCGCGAGCCCCGAGAAGGTGCGCGGATCGGCCCCCACTGCCTCGCCCAGCCGCGACGCTTCGGCCACGGCCCGCGTCACGAGCACCGCCCGCGGCCCCGGGCCCACGTTCATGGCATCGGCCAAGCCGAGCGCGCACGTATAGGCGCCCGCCAGCGCCGAGGCGAGCTCGGCGCCTACGACGTCGAACCCCTGGTAAAGGCGCAGCGCCGGCGGCGCTCCCAAAAGCCGCCTCGCCTCCGAGCTCACTTCCTCGTAGGCCGAGGCGCAAACCATGGACGCATACGCGCCCCCGGCGAGGTCGCGCGAGAGCGCGGGCCCCACGAGTGTACCGATGCGCTTGACCGGCATCTCTTCGCGCATTACATCGGTAATACGGACGTCGCCGGGGGTGGCGAGCGCCCCGATCGCATGGACCGCGAGGTAGCTGCCGTCCGTGAGCCCTCCGAGCTCGCGCGCCCGCTCGCGAACCTGAGTCGAAGCCACGGCGAGTACCAAGAAGCGAGCGCGGGCGCACAGCTCCTCGGGATCCGCGGTTGCATGCAACATGGGCGAAAGCCGTGTACCGGGCAAGCGCGCCTCGTTACTGCGCTGCTCGCTGATCTCCCGCACGACTTCGGCACTTTGCGACCACAACCATACGCTGCGACCCCGCGTCGCGAGCAGGTTCGCGAGCGCCGTGCCGAATGGGCCCGCGCCGGCGATTCCCACCGTGTCTCCCCAGCTCACGACTCCGACTCCTCGAGATGAAAGCTGCGATTGGCGTAATAGTAGAGGAGCTTCATATCGCGGACCCTGACCACGTCGGCACCGCGCTCGATGGCGGGGTGCGTGTGATAGGCGGCGAGCGCGCCCGCCGCGTCGGTGAGGATCGCCTCCGTGGAGCTCGGGACACTGTCGTGAACGACGCCGCTGTCGGGCGCTTCGCGGACCGCGCGGCAGAAGCCATCGATTCGGGACAGCACGTCTGCCACCGGAGCCTCCATCTGTGCCGGCGGAATCCTGAGAAGCTTGTAGATGTCGGTCGTGCCGGCGGCGCCGGCCACGGCGTCGAACACCGCGCGCGCGACGATGTGGGTGCTGAGAAAGACCGTGTCCCGCCGAAACGCGCGCGCGATCGCCTCACCGAGCTCGCGGGTGTAGACGGCGTTTCGCTGCGCGTCGCTGCAGACCTCGCCGGAGCTGCCGCGCAAAAAGCTGTCCAGGGAGACGACCCGGCCGCGCCGATCGATCGACGCGCCGTCCTCGTCGGTCTCGTTGCCGAACAGATCGAGGGGGCGCCCGAACCGAAGGACCACCGCGCCCTCATGGGCGACGATCTTCCGAAAGAACTCGAGGATCCGGCCGGCGCGCGTGAACTCGTCGTCCTCGACGTCCTGGATGTAGCGGGACTTCCCGGTCTCCTCCAGGTAGGATTCGATCAGCGACTCGGCCTCGAGAACCGATCGGTAGTTGATGGTCATCGGAACGATGTAAATCGGCCGGGCGCTCGCTCCCGTAAGCAGGTTGTTCTGATAAGCCGCGAGCGCCGTGCTGAGAAGGCCGAGCTTGAGGCGGCGCTCCACGCGATTGGACCGGCTCCGGGTCCCCCCGGGGAAAAACAGCGAGTGAAAGCCGCGCTCGAGAAGGACGGCCTGGTATTCCTTGAGCACCTCTTTGTAGAGCTCGAACTGAAGCCGGCGATCCACGCGGTAGGCGCCCAGGTTGTGCATGAAGTAGCTGAGCACCGGGTTCGTAAACAGGTTCTTACCGGCCCCGTAGGTGAGGGGCGGTATGCCGCTGCGACTCAGGGCGAACCCGACCGCGATCGAGTCGAGATTCGAGGAATGGGTGGGCGTCACGACGATGGTGCCGCGCGCGCACGCGCTTTGGATCCGATCGATGGGGCCTTCCACGCGGATCCGACGCGACAGGCCACCCACGGCCGTGAGCCCTTCTCGCAGATCGGTCATCGGCGAAAACAACACCGACAGCGCCGGCGGGAGCACGTCGTTCGCGAAGCGGTAGACGCGAGGGTTGAAGTTCCCGACGATGTCCCCGACGTAGCCGCGGACCAGGGACTCGAGCTCGGCTCGTTTTTCGTCCTCGGTCATCCTACCGAGGCGGTGAGCGAACTCTCGCCACTTGTGCGCCTTTCGCAGACTCTCCCGACCTCCGCTCTGTTCGTGGCGCTTGGTCTCCGCGAACGCGACGTCGTTGAGCACGTACTCGAGGGATGCCTCGCCGCCCGCGCGCGCCGCCCGCACGCGGCGATCGACGATGCGTCCGCGCACGCTGCCCACGATTCGATCGCGCTCGTCGTTGAAGCGCTCGAGACGGTTGACGGCTTGCAGCGAGGGCCGCGTATCAGTCATGGCCGCCCGTTCTATCACGAGGGCCAATCCGCGCACCACGCGGCGCTAAGCCCCGCGCGGCGGGGCGCCCGGCGGCGTCCTGGGGCGGGCAAAACCTCCCGGTATGTTTGCGGTTCTGAACGCCTCCGGGCCCGTTTTGCGATCTTGGGAGGCCCCGCCTGGAAGCGTTGTGCTAGGGTGGAATCGACGCTTCACGCAGGGGGGCCGCCCAGGGGGGAGGCCACGCGCGCAGAGGCCGGCCGCGTCACGGGACGCCGCGGCGCGCGCTCATTAGCCCCTCGGGCGGTTTGGGTGAGTCGAACCTCCGCGGATTCCGCGGACGCTATGGACGAGACCGACACACATTGAAGTGTTGCCACCAGCAAAGGCAGCTCGCGTGCCTCTACAGGTGTGGGAGCGCCGTGCGCTCGTGAGCGAGACGCGCCATCGAATCACCACGTATCGAGGCGGTAAAGACAGTGAAGGGAAAGACCGCGAACAAGCGGAACACCGGGAGCTCGGCGCGAGCCAGTGACGAACTGCCCCGGGAAAGCGAAACCACGGCCGAGCGTCCAGCCAAGCGCCAGACGCGATCGCCCGCCGAGCCGGCCACCGGCCCGAGCGAGCACGAGACAGACGTCGGCGCGGCGGCGCCCGCCGGCCGCGAAGGGGGACGCGCGCCTCGAACGCGGGCGGGCGGGCGCGGCGCCTCGGCCAAAAAAAC